>CAZQDA010000117.1:0-6901 GCA_964592155.1 uncultured Christensenella sp. | reverse complement strand
TATGATTTATATCTATCTTTTGAACTGTTTTTATGCTATATTTAGAATGATATTTTTTAGCAGAAAATTGAGGTAAAAGATGATAGTAACTGATGAACAAAGACAGAGGATACAGGACGCGGGCAAAATGCTGGATGAAGCAATTGCTTCGCTTGCCCTTCCGGAACTAAAGGAGCAGCTTGCGGAGCTGAACAAACAAATGGAGGCCCCTGATTTTTGGAATGATGTGGAGAACGCAAACAAAATTACCAAGCAGGAAAAGCCGCTGAAAGCAAAAATTACACAATGCGAGAAGCTCACGAGCGCATTGGAGGATTTAAAGGTCCTTGTGGATATGGTAGATGAAGAGCAGGACGATGAACTTCTGGGCGAGCTGAATTCCGAGCTTGCGAATTTCGAATCCAGCGTCACGGAATTTCATCTGCAAACACTTCTCTCCGGCACTTATGACAGCAACAACGCCATTATATCGCTGCATGCGGGCGCAGGCGGCACAGAAGCACAGGATTGGGCGCAAATGCTCCTGCGCATGTACACGCGATGGGCGGAGCGTCACGGCTATGACGTGAAGATTTTAGATTACCTTGACGGAGACGATGCGGGAATCAAGAGCGTAACCATGCAAATTTCCGGCGATAACGCCTATGGATATCTCCGGAACGAAAAGGGTGTTCACCGCCTTGTGCGCATTTCCCCATTCGATTCCAACGCGCGCAGACACACTTCCTTTGCATCGCTTGATGTTACGCCTGAAATCGATGATGCCGATAACGATATCGAGGTAAGCCCTGATGATATCCGCGTGGACACCTACCGTTCCTCAGGCGCGGGCGGACAGCATGTCAATAAGACTTCTTCCGCAATCCGCATTACCCACTTTCCGACCGGAATCGTCGTGCAGTGCCAAAACGAGCGTTCCCAGCTGCAAAACCGCGAAACCGCGATGCGCATGCTAAAATCAAAGCTTGCGGAAAAACGCGAGGAGGAGCGCATGGCGCACCTTGCGGAAATCAAGGGAGACCAGAAAAAAATCGAGTGGGGCAGCCAGATTCGCTCTTATGTGTTCTGTCCCTACACAATGGTCAAGGATCACCGCACCGGCGTGGAGACAGGCAACATCAATGCCGTAATGGATGGCGATATCGATGAATTTATCAAAGGGTGCCTCATTCAGGGCTTCTGATAAATCAAATAAAAAAGAGGATATGAAATTTCATATCCTCTTTTTGGTATAGGTCTTATTTTTCTACAGGGAAATAAATTTCCGTAACCAACTTATCCTCCGGTACTTCGTGCGGCGAATTTAAGTATTTTTCATACGGAGGCTGTACAACGTGGTATCCATTTTCTTCCACCCATTGTGCGACCGCCGTATAGGTCTCGCTCAGATTCGCATATGCGCCGAGGTGTACGCCCATTACACATGTCCCGCCGGGAATTGTCCTAGTGAGGCTGCTTTTTTCTGAAACAATCGCTCCAACCTCCACGTCCGAGCTTTCCGGATCAAATTCTTCGCAATGATAAATTGCCACAATCCCTCCGGTGCATTGCAATTTGTTATCCTGCAGTTTTTTCATGGCCTTGCCAAACAGCATGTCAAAATCCCGCATGGCGATTGTAGCTCTCTCACTAACCAGATTCATCGGCTGTGTTTTAACCAGTTTAATCTCTGTTTTCAAAGTGCTCATAATATCAAATCCTTTCTTTAGCTGCTCCATATCCTCGCGCATCCGGCGCATCAATTCCTGATGGTGTATTACGGCGGCATTTTGCTGCGCATATTTAGCCGCAAACCGCGCTTGTATTACATGCGGTTCCGCTCGAAGCAGTATGCTGATTTCCTCCAGAGAGAACCCGTAATCCTTACATTTCAGAATGAAGAACATGTCCCGAAACTGCGCCGCTTCATAGTAGCGGTAGCCCGTTTCTTCACTGATGCAGGCGGGCTTTAGCAGCCCTAAGCTGTCGTAATGCCGCAATGTTTTGGTTGTTACCATGCAAAGCCTTGAAAATTCTCCTATCGTAAACATTGATTTTCCTTTCCTTTTGCGCTTTGGATGCTTTTCTATTTCATAGAACCGGTTCATGAGCTTAGTATAAGGCTTGCCCTTGGGGAAAGGTCAAGCCCTTTTTTTAAAAACTTTCACATTTTTTTGAATAGTAATTTGCAAACGAAACAAACAGGATCAATTCAACCGCCAAAAGGCCCACCGCAAGGAGAATAATAACCACGTCCACCTGCAAAACCGCCAGAACAATAATGAATGCGGAAAGGACATAAATCATTGTTTTTGCTACCATGCTGCCTGTTTTTTCCCTGATCCGCACATTTCTTTCGTCATTTACCTCGATTTCCTTTTTGCGGTCTATTTCCGCCCGTTGGGATGCGGGCTGCACAACAACTCGTATCGTTTCGCCAATGCACAAGGCAAGCGCCGCCGCTCCGATTCCAATGCATAATCCAAACCAAGCTTCCATTCCCGTTCCGCGAAATACGAGTCCTGCCAGCAAAAAGCACGATATCCCTAACAGCATTCCAACTAAAAACTTCAAATTTTCACGTTTCATCTTCATTCTCCCCATATAAAAAGATCTCTTCAATCGCCATTCCAAAATACCGCGCAATCTTAAAGGCTAGCACGATGGACGGATTATACCGTCCGTTTTCCAGCGAACCGATCGTCTGGCGCGATACGCCGAGCGCCTCTGCCAGTTCTTCCTGCCTGATGCCCCGCTGTTTTCTGATTTCTTCCAGTCTGTTCTTCACACAATCTCCCTCCAACGGAAAGTTTGCTTTCCATTCACAACATATCACTCATCGCAATAAATGTCAAGCTCACTTTCCATTCATTCAAAAAAATAAGGATGCCGGACAGCATCCTTATTTTTTATTCAACTGTTATTTTTCATTTTTCCGCTTACCTCGCGGTATTTATGGAGCAAAGCACTGCGCGCGCCCTTTTCAGGTCTCGATCACGAACATATAAGTGCCTCATTTCTCCACTCTTTCCAGTATGATCACAATAAATAATACTGTAATCGCATGGAATCTGGTTCCCTAACAATAGCCTTTTTACCTCAGAAAATTTTTGAACAGACGATGTTTCCAAGATTTGCTGCCTGCTACACGGGATCATAACAATGTTTCCTCCTGATTGCATTTCGCGAAAATTCGGCGTTTCCGCTCTCATGGTTTAGATTCGCTCTCTCTTTTATGGAATCTGTAATGCCATTGTAATCTCCCTTTTAGCGTTTTGCAATGGGGTCGCTCCAACTTTTATATAATCTTAATGCTGCCCCCCACTGCCTTTATACCGGCTTTATCTTACAATCAAAATTGATTCGTTTTCATATCGCTTAACACTCTCTGCGCTTTTTCAAAATCATATTTGTGCACATATACATAATACGGCCCGCCTGTTGTCTGCGGATTACCGCCGCTTCCTGCAGCAATCCCAAAGCTGCCCTCGTGTCTTCCTCCCCGTCCGCCTGACCACGGTGATTTTACATTATAGTCATACTCAATCTGCCCTTCCGAGAGTTTGTTTTTCACTTTTGCAAAGACTTCCAGAGAAAGCCCCATCCAAACCTCACGACGATTCCACGGCATCATACTTTCATTTCCTCCTAACGGTCACTGTGCACCTTTTTCTTGGGTGCATATGCAACTATATCATCTTTAATGACCCGATACAACCTCAAAAATCGTCATTTTCGGCGGGAAAGAAACAATAAAACGGCTCAGAATAACCTGGGGAAGTCTTCCCTCTCATTCTAAGCCGTTTTCGACGTCAATCAACCGGTTTTAATACCTTACTCTTCATTCATTTTTGCCACAGCAATTTTTATACTTTTTACCGCTGCCGCACGGGCACGGTTCATTCCTGCCCACTTTTTTCTCCACGCGCACCGGCATCTGCGCTTCGCCCGCATTTGCGTTTGTGTTCATGCGCCTGCGCGCCGGAGCATTGGCCACCACAGGGTTTCCGTCTTCATCCACATTCGCGTGGACATTTTTCACCTCACGCTGCTCTACCTTGCTCTCCACCTTGATGTGGTACAGCATATAAACCGTCTCTTCACGGATTGCTTCCACCATCGCGTCGAACATGTCAAAGCCTTCCACGCGATATTCATTGATCGGGTCTCTCTGCCCCAGCGCGCGCAGTCCGATTCCCCGCCGGAACTGATCCATTGCGTCAATGTGATCCATCCACTTGGAGTCAACCACCCGCAGCAGCACCATGCGCTCCACGTCGCGCATATTAAAGCCCGCGCCAGTCATCTCTTCTTCCTTCACAGCATAATAGCCGCGAATCGCATCCATGATCTCTTCGCGCAGTTGCTTTGCTTCCGCCTGCTCGCGCTGCTCATCCGAATACTGCTCCAAACGCACGCTGAATATCCGCTCTATATAAGCATAAAGACCATCCCAATCCCATTCTTCCGGATATTTCCCCTTGGGGCAATAAACCTCAATCGCATTATCCAAAAGCGTGTCGATCATGGACTGGATGTTCTGCGAAACATCGTCGCCCATCAGCACCTGCTTGCGCTGTCCGTAAATGACCTCGCGCTGCTTATTCATCACGTCGTCATAATCGAGCACGTGTTTTCTTAAGTTAAAGTTATTACCCTCAATCCTCTTTTGCGCATTTTCAATCTGTTTGGTCATCATACCGAATTCAAGCGGCATATTGTCGTCTCCGCCGGACAGCCTGTCCATCACACCCTTGACGCGGTCTCCGCCGAACAAACGCATGAGGTCATCCTCCAGCGCAATAAAGAATTTAGACGAGCCAGGGTCTCCCTGACGTCCGCTGCGGCCGCGAAGCTGGTTATCGATACGACGGGATTCATGCCGCTCCGTACCGATGATCGCGAGTCCACCCAGCGCAACCACTTCATCGTGCTCCGCGTCCGTGATTTTTTTATGTTTTTCCACAAGCTGCGCATATTTCTGGCGCGCCGCCAAAATTTCCGGATCGGTAGTGGACGCATGGCTCACCGCGTTTTCGATCATCTCGTCGTCCATGCCGTCCGCGCGCATCTCGTTTCTCGCAAGATAATCCGAGTTGCCGCCGAGGATAATATCAGTACCACGGCCCGCCATGTTGGTTGCAATGGTCACCGCGTTTTTCTTACCCGCCTGCGCAATGATCTGCGCCTCGCGCAAATGGTTTTTCGCATTCAGCACCTCGTGCTTGATCCCTTTTCTCACCAAGAGCGAGGACAAATACTCACTGTCTGAAACCGAAACCGTACCCACCAGAATCGGCCTGCCCGTCTCGTGGATCTGCGCAATTTCTTCCACAACGGCGTCGAATTTGCCTTTTTTGGAGCTATAGACAATGTCATTCTGGTCTTTGCGGACCATCGGACGGTGCGTGGGAATTTCCACAACCTGAAGATTATAAATACTCTGGAATTCCGCTTCCTCTGTCTTTGCCGTACCTGTCATGCCGGAAAGCTTGGAATACATGCGGAAAAAGTTCTGGAAAGTAATCGTTGCGAGCGTTTTGGATTCGCGCTCCACCTTCACGCCTTCCTTGGCCTCGATGGCCTGATGCAGACCGTCCGAATACCGGCGGCCAATCATAAGGCGGCCTGTGAACTCGTCCACAATCACAACCTCTTTATCCTCTGTCACCACATATTCGCGGTCGCGGATAAACAGCCTGTGCGCCTTTAGCGCCTGATTGATGTGGTGCACGATTTCCGTATTTTCGATATCTGTCAGATTATCGAGCTTGAAAAACTGCTCCGCCTTTCCGACGCCTTCTTCCGTCAGATTGATGGCTTTCATCTTTTCGTCGGCTTCATAATCCTCTTCTTCTTTTAAGCGGCGCACGAATTTATCTGCCTGCTGATAAAGGTCAGTCCCCTTATCACCCTGCCCGGAAATAATGAGCGGCGTTCTCGCCTCGTCCACCAGAATGCTGTCCACCTCATCGACGATAGCAAAATTAAGGTCCCGCTGCACGCGGTCCTCCCTGCGCACAACCATGTTATCCCTCAGATAATCAAACCCAAGCTCGTTGTTGGTGGAATATGCGATATCGCAGTGATACGCCTTCTGCTTTTGTTCCTTATCCATTTCGCGCATGATGATTCCCACCGAATAACCAAGATAGCGGAACACCTTGCCCATCCATTCGCTGTCGCGCTTTGCGAGGTATTCATTCACCGTGACCACATGCACACCCTTGCCGGAGATCGCATTCAAAACGGCTGGCAGCGTGGCCACCAGCGTTTTTCCTTCACCGGTCTTCATCTCCGCGATATTGCCCTGATGAAGAACAATGCCGCCCAATATCTGCTCATAAAAATGCTTCATGCCCAGCACGCGCCAGCTTGCTTCGCGCACCTGAGCAAATACCTCAGGCAAAAGGGCGTCGAGCGACTCTCCCTCCTCCTGATGCCTCTTTTTGAACTCAGCGGTTTTCGCAACGAGCTGTTCGTCGCTTAACTTCTCATAGACAGCGGAAAGCTCCTCTACCTTGTCTGCGAGTTTTTTGACCGGGCGCAATGCCGAATTTGAAAATATTCCCATGTTTATTTAAAAACCTTCTCTCTTTGATAAGCCGCCTGTGCAAATAGCGCAAACGGTTATTTTTCCATCCCTTTATTTTAACAAAGTTGTGAAATGAAGTAAATCATATCCGCCTAAATTCTACAAATTGTTAATAAATTGTTGTTATTTGCCGTATGCCGCTGTATAATCAAGCTGCCGAAAAAGGTTCGCGTCCGTGGTTGAAAGCCGATGCCAGTCGCAGGCAAAACGGTCCACGTAAGCAGCGCATTTGTTGCGTTGTGAGCATAGTGCGGCTAGACGTAAGCCCGCCCCTCCAAAAAGGAGGAGAGGAGTAAGAGTGGCGCAACTGCGTGCGCGGGGCTCCCC
>CAZQDA010000116.1:0-6990 GCA_964592155.1 uncultured Christensenella sp. | reverse complement strand
TGTGAATGGATTTAGAGATATACTCCGTCCCCGGGATCAGCCCGCTGTAAAGGAATTTAAGCCGAAATCCAGATTGGAGGAGATTGCGGAGCAAGTATTGTCTGCTAAAACAGAGGCAGACAAATATAAAGATCCGTTTATTCGCGGCCTTGATGATTTGAACGACAATCAGTGGAAAACAATGATCAAAAACGAAAAGCTGGACTTGTTTAAAAAAGCGGCGGGGATTCATGCGGACAAGCTCTTTTCAGGAGAGCAGAAACCGGAAAGGTCGTATGACGAAAATGATCCGGAACAAAAGGGGAAATATTCGGAAGGAACGCTGGCAGATCCATTTTTGCAGGAATTATTGGGAGAAAAGGAGCTTCGCACGGGCTTTGTGAATGAACAGGCCAAGTCTTTTGAACCCAGGCTGGATACTTACTTGAAATCGTTGTTCAATCAAAAAAAAGGTGTGGTTGCCGATCCGGGTAAAAACGGATATAATCAGGATAATATAAGATTGCTTGCAAGCGACGAAAAGACGAATTCTCCTAATGAACAGCAGCAGGAGGAAAACCAGAAAAAAGGATATGACGCCGCGCCTAATGAGCTTAAACAACTGTATGATCTCTTAGGAGGGGGCAACACTGCGACAGGCGTGTCATTTGAGCAACTTCAAAAATCTTACGGAAAGCCGTTGGAATTTGCTATGGATGATCAAGGAAATGTTGTGGGAGATTATAGAGAGGCCTTTTCTAAAAAACTCGATCAGCTATATCCCGATATGGGTGAGAAGGAACGAAAAACCCTTTTGGATGGCTCCTTGCTCCTTATAAAAGCTGAATACGCAAAAACGCAGGCTGATCCTGCAAAGGTCATTGACGTTACGGATAATTACAGAAAAATCATGGACAGCACAATGCAAAATCCAATTTGGCAAGCGGAAATGCTAGGATTTGGTTCTGCGAAGGGGCCATACTATCTCAAAAACGATCCGCAAAAGATCAAAGAACTGTGTGGAGATCAAATTCCCAAGGATATTATGGATGAAGCGCTTCGACTTGGAGATGAAAACGGCGTAAGATTTTTGCAGGAACAGGGATATGGGTTGTTTCGCGTGGGCGACAAAGTCATGAGCCCTGAGGAAATTGGGAATTATTCGCTTGGCGTGGTTGCTACAGCAAAGGGTTACTCGCGAGGCGCAGGATATGCGGCGGCGGATGCCGATCAATTTTTTATGACGCCGAAGCGATGGATTGATAATATTAAAAATCGGAACGATTGGTCTTGGCCTGATACGGATCCGGGTGAGCTTTACGACAAATATTTCCAGACCATGGGCATGAACGACTCGGCGTTGTGGGATCGCAGGCCTCCCATGCCGAACATGAACAGCCACAAACTATAATAAGAACAAGAGGCAGAAATCCATATGGAAAACAGAACAGAGAAACCGATTTCAAAAAAACAGATGATCGCGTGGGCAATCGCCTGCGCGGCCTCTGTTTCGCTTTATGGATTGTTTGAGCCTTTTACCGTCATATTTTACTTGATTCCAATTTTTATATCCATCGTGCTGTGTCTGACGACTTTGGTATTCATACGATATAAGAAACTGAAGGGCGAGGAAGTGCTCAAACCTGTCTGCGTTATGCTGTTTTGTATATGGTTTATTCTTCCGCGGGCATTTTTGCCTTTGCAGCAGTATCTGCCTGCATCTTGGTCGGACGGGTTTTATTATTGGTGGTGGGATTGCGGCATTGGCGCGGTCATTGCAGGTCTGTCGATCCTTTATCTTGTGCGCGCACGTAAAAAAAAGACAAGAAAATATCCCATGGTTATCTGCCTTTTTGCCGCCCTGTTTTTGATCTTTGTTTGGGGACTGATGGTGTGATGCCCGAGAGCAGACAAAAAGATAAGATCTATTGTATTGCCCAAGCACAGTCTTGCGCACCGTTTCTTTGACCGAGCCTATTCGGTATAACTTCTAATATGATTTTAAGAAACCCTTGCATTTTCATAGAGGAAAGCGCATAATATCAATAAAAGTGTGATAATTATACACGAAAATATGATAATAATGTGATTTTGCTATGCGAGGAACGCTATGGAACGATTAATTTTAAAAAAACTGTTGGAGTGGAAACATTCAAAACATCGTAAGCCGCTGATTCTAAAGGGTGTACGACAGGTTGGGAAAACATGGGTATTGAAAGAATTCGGAAGGTGCTATTACGAAAACACCGCTTATTTCAACTTCGATGAGAACGAGGAATATCGGCAGTTTTTTGAAACCACAAAGGATGTCGAGCGAATTTTACAGAATCTGATGCTTGCAAGCGGGCAAAAGGTTGAACCGGAAAAGACGCTGATTGTTTTTGACGAGGTGCAGGATTGTCCGAAGGTCATCAATGCAATGAAATATTTCTGTGAAAATGCGCCGCGTTATCACATTGCCTGCGCAGGCTCGCTTCTTGGCATTGCTCTTGCGAAGCCATCCTCCTTCCCGGTGGGCAAGGTGGATTTCATGCAGATAGAGCCCATGAATTTTACAGAGTTCCTGATGGCGAACGGCGACGATAACCTTGCCCGATACCGCGAAGAGCTGGACTCCATTGAAGCCATACCCGATGCATTTTTCAACCCATTTTATGAAAAGCTGAAGATGTATTACGTGACAGGCGGTATGCCGGAATCGGTACTGATGTGGACAGAGGATCGGGATGTGGAGGCGATGCAGAATGCGCTTTTCAATATCATCGGAGCCTACGAGCGAGATTTTGCCAAACACCCGGGGGTAAAGGAGTTTCCTAAAATATCGATGATCTGGAAATCGGTTCCCTCCCAACTGGCGCGCGAGAACAAAAAATTTATTTATAAGGTCGTGAAGGAAGGAGCCCGTGCGCGCGAATATGAGGATGCGCTGCAATGGCTTGTTGATGCCAACCTTGTCAGCAAGGTCTACCGAAGCACGGCGCCGGGGCTGCCGTTGGCCGCATATGACGATCTGTCCGCTTTCAAGATCTATCTGGTGGATGTGGGCTTGTTGCGCCGCCTTGCCTTGCTTGCGCCGACCGCGTTTGGGGAAGGCAATCGGCTGTTTACAGAATTCAAAGGAGCGCTTTCGGAAAATTATGTACTGCAGGCCCTAAAGCCGCAATTTGAAGCGCCGCTGCGGTATTGGTCGCAAACAAACCCGCCCTATGAGGTGGATTTTCTCCTGCAAAGAGAAAACGATATCATTCCGGTCGAGGTAAAGGCGGAAACAAACGTGCAAAGCAGAAGCCTTAAAAGGTATGGTGAGATGTATGCGAAGCAAACCAAGCTGCGCGTACGCTTTTCGCTCAACAACCTCAGGCTGGATGGCGATTTGCTGAATATTCCGCTGTTTATGGCGGATTATGCTGACCGGCTGATCGGGCTTGCGCTTTAGGTCAATGCCTTTTCGTTTAACCGTGGAGGGGTTATGCAAATCGAAATACCAACACCGGAACAAATTGATAAGAGCGTTAAATAATAGATTACATTATGGGAGGTTTTTGCGCAGGCAAGCCGATCTCATATTTTGCAACGTGGAATTTGAGGATTACGGAAAAACCTATTGTTATCTTACTGATGACGACACGCTTGAAGCTGGCGATTACGTTGTTGTTCCTGTGGGAAAAGACAACAACGAGACCTTGGCGCAAATAGAGAGCATGGAATATCATTCTGCGGAGGATGCGCCCTTTTCAATAAAAGAATCCTCAAAAAGTATGGCGAGGCGCAAACAGAAATATGATATAATAAACAATGATATATTACGATAGGTGGTTAGAAATATGGCAATCAATCATGCAAAAGAACAGGAACGTGCCGAATTGCACCGCACCATATGGAATATTGCGAATGACCTTCGCGGAAGCGTAGATGGTTGGGATTTCAAGCAATATGTCCTCGGGATACTGTTTTACAGGTATATTTCTGAAAGTCTTACCAACTATCTCAATAAAAGCGAGTGGGAAACCGGGGACGCCGATTTTGATTATGCGCAGCTGACGGATGAGGATGCGGAGCAGGAGCGGGCGGACATCGTCAATACCAGAGGGATCTTCGTCCTGCCGAGCGAGCTGTTTGAAAATGTGCGCACGAACGCCGTTGCTGACGAAAATTTAAACGAAACGCTGGGACGCGTGTTTAAAAACATTGAAAATTCGGCGCAGGGCTATGCAAGCGAAGACGATTTTAAAGGGCTGTTTGACGATGTGGATGTAAACAGCAATAAGCTTGGCTCTACTGTTGCGAAGCGCAATGAAATGCTGGTAAAGCTGCTCAACGGCGTAGGCGAAATGAAATTGGGCGATGATTATCAGGACAACACCATCGACGCATTCGGTGACGCCTATGAATATTTGATGGGGATGTATGCCTCGAATGCCGGGAAAAGCGGCGGAGAATATTACACGCCGCAGGAAGTATCCGAGCTGCTGACGCGCATCACCGTCGTGGGAAAAACTGAGGTGAACAAGGTATACGATCCGGCCTGCGGATCGGGCTCCCTGCTGCTGAAATTCGCTAAAATCCTCGGAAAACACAATGTGCATCAGGGCTTTTATGGCCAGGAGATCAACCTCACGACTTATAATCTATGCCGCATCAATATGTTTCTGCATGACATCAATTACGACAAATTCATCATTGCGCACGGCGATACGTTGGCAGATCCGGCCATTGCGCATTCGAAAGAGGAACCCTTTGAGGCCATCGTTTCCAATCCACCCTATTCCACTCGGTGGGAAGGCGATGGGAATCCTGTATTGATCAATGATTTTCGTTTTTCTCCGGCAGGCGTGCTGGCCCCGAAGTCAAAAGCCGACCTTGCGTTCGTGATGCACAGCCTTTCATGGCTGGCAACCAACGGCGTAGCGGCGATCGTATGCTTCCCGGGAGTGCTGTATCGCGGCGGCGCGGAGCAAAAGATTCGCAAATATCTGATTGACAACAACTATGTGGACTGCATCATCCAGCTTCCTTCCAATCTGTTTTTTGGCACGAGCATCGCCACCTGCATTATGGTGCTGAAAAAATCCAAGCAAGAAAACAGCACGCTGTTTATTGATGCATCCAAAGAATGCGTGAAAGCGACAAACAGCAACAAGCTGGCGGATGAAAACATTGAAAAAATTCTTGCGGCATATGAAAAACGGGAGAATGTTGACTATTTTGCCAGACTGATCCACAATGATAAGATTGCGGAGCAGGATTATAATCTTTCGGTATCCTCTTATGTGGAGCAGGAAGACACGCGCGAGGTCATCGACATCACCGTGCTCAACGCGAAAATCGAAACGATCGTTGCGCGGGAGGAAGTGCTGAGAAGAGAAATCGAGAAAATTGTTGCGGAGATTGAAGGTGCCCACAATGAATAAGGAACTGCAATTTCTAATCTACAATACTCCGGATGAAAATGTTTCGGTTAACGCTGTAATCAAGGACGATACCATCTGGCTCACACAAAGAGCCATGGCAGAACTGTTTGGCGTTGAAGTACCTGCGATCTCAAAGCATCTTTCCAATATATTCGAAGAAGGAGAGTTGCAGGAAGAAGCAACTGTTTCCAAAATGGAAATAGTTCAACAAGAAGGTACTAGAAATGTAAAACGCAATCTGGATTTTTATAATCTCGATGCGATTATTTCCGTTGGCTATCGTGTCAATTCACGCAAGGCGACACAGTTTCGCATTTGGGCGACCGGCATCTTAAAAGAATACATGACCAAAGGCTTTGCGATGGATGACGACCGCCTAAAGCAGGGTAGAACGGCCTTTGGCAAAGATTATTTTCGCGAGCTGTTGGAACGTGTCCGCTCCATACGGGCAAGTGAACGCCGCATCTGGCAGCAGATCACAGATGTTTTTGCCGAATGCAGTATGGATTATGACAAGGATTCCAAGACCACGCAGGATTTTTATGCCATGGTACAAAACAAGTTTCATTATGCCATTACGGGACAAACGGCGGCGGAAATTGTATACAGCAAAGCAGACCGCAACAAGGAAAACATGGGGCTTGCAACCTATAAAAACGCACCTAATGGGCGAATCCTGAAGTCTGATGTTTCGGTGGCGAAAAACTACCTGCCAGAAAAGCAGATTCGGCAACTGGAAAGAACCGTTACCGGGTACTTTGATTATATTGAAGATTTGATTGAGCGGGAGAACACCTTTACCATGGAAGAATTTTCGAGCAGCGTCAATGAATTCTTGGCGTTTCGCAAGTATGACATCCTAAAAGACAAAGGAAGAATATCCGCACAGGATGCAAAAGCCAAGGCGGAAGAGGAATATGCTGCCTTTAACAAGACTCAGCGTTTGACTTCTGACTTTGACCGCGAAGTGAAGAAAATGCTGAAAAAGGGCGGTGACGGAGATGAGTAAACTGGAGCGGCTGATTCAGGAGCTTTGCCCGAATGGGGTGGAGTATAAGGCGCTGGGGGAGATTGGAAAGTTTTATGGTGGCTTAACAGGAAAATCCAAGGCGGATTTTACAGATGGAAACGCGGCTTTTGCTACATATAAAAATGTGTATTCAAACCCAGCTTTGGATATAAATCCTAATGATACTGTAAAGATAGCAAAAGATGAAAAGCAACGCACTCTTGAATACGGAGATGTCGTATTTACAGGATCGTCGGAGACTCCAAATGAATGTGGATTTTCAGCTGTAGTAACTAAAAAACCAGAAAAGACGCTTTATCTGAATAGTTTTTGCTTTTTCTTTCGATTTAATGAAGTTGGTATTATAGAGCCCGATTTTGCAAAGCACCTATTTCGTTCTAATAGCTTGAGATACCAAATTGGGAAAACAGCAAGTGGCGTTACAAGATTTAATGTATCAAAAGATAAAATGGCAAAAATTAAGATCCCTCTCCCCCCGCTTCCAATCCAACAGGAAATTGTCCGGATTCTGGACAATTTCACGGAGCTTACAGCGGAGCTTACAGCGGAGCTTACAGCGAGAAAAAAACA
>CAZQDA010000115.1:0-7145 GCA_964592155.1 uncultured Christensenella sp. | reverse complement strand
CGAGCGCAAACCCGAGCCCGAGTGCAAGCCCGAGCCCGAGTGCAAGCCCGAGCCCAAGTGCAAGCCCGAGCCCGAGTGCAAGCCCGAGCCCGAGTGCAAGCCCGAGCTCGAGTGCAAGCTCGGATATTAGCGGGGAAACGATGGAAAACGGAAACGATGCCGTTGATTGAAAAAGAAGGATGAGAAGTTAACTTTAAAAGAAAGCAGATGAAAAGGTTTTCTGTACAGTAAAAACGAGCAGAGAACCTTTTCTGCAATCAAAATTGAATTATGGAGCAGAAAATGGATAACAAAGAAAAAAAATCAGATGGGATTGTAGTAAAAAAATGGATTCTGGTTGTTGTGATCATTTTAATTGCAGCAATTGTTTTATTGATTTTGGGAAACCCCTTTGCGAAATCAAATCCGGATAAAGCGAAAGTTGATATGACGCCGCAAGAGCAAATAGATGAAAAAAATGCCGAAAAAACGGCAATACCATCTATCGCGCCTCCGTCATTGCCTCCATTGAGCGGCAATGTGAAACAAATCTTAGAACAACCAGACAATTATCAGAATGAAACGATTGAAATTTCAGGACAGATTATATCAGAACCGGATAATAAGCAAGGGCTTATTGCATTTGAAATGAAAATTGAAGATACTTATTATGTTTTGATTAATTATTTGGATACGGGAATGCAGGAAGCACCTGAAGTCAATAAAGGAGACTATGTTCAGGTGACAGGAATTGTGGCAAACCAAATTATAATAAAAACGGAGAATGAGCTGGAAGAAAACGGAGCGATTATCTCTGCAACCAGTATTGAGAAAATACAGTAGCATAAGGAGGGATATGATGAAAAAGAGAATGATAGTTTTGTTGGCCAGTTGTTTCATGATATTGCTATTGACAGGCTGTGCCTGCTCGAAGGATGGAAATATGGTCATGCAAAATGCGCAGAATACAGCCACACCGACGCAAGTGATTGACACACCAATCCCCGATGGAGAACCAACGCCGGAGCTTTTGCCGACACCATCCCCGGAACCAAGAGCTACGCCGGGCGAAAATGAAGAAATAGCTTTTAAACAAGAAGATGCTATTCAGGTAGAATACTATGATATAGTAAATGACAAGACCATTATAAAGGAATATAAGACAGACGGAGAAAATGGTGCGCAGGCGGCAATTGATGCCATAAACGAGATCGTATTAAAAGATTTATTGGGCGGAGGAGAGATTGTGCCGAATTCGATTATATTCTCAGGCGGAAATCTGTTTATTGATTTTCCATCAGAAATTTATGATCTGAATTTAGGATCAGCAGGGGAAGACGTTTTGCTTAATGCGATCGCAGACACCTACCTGAACAACGTGGAAGGGATCAAAGGAGTCTTTTATACTGTAGATGGGGAGGCTTATCAATCGGATCATATCGAAGTGCTGAAAGATGTTGCGTTCAAAACAAAATAGAGACAGGGCGTGGATGAGAGAAGACGATTATTGTCTTCTCTTTTTTATACCGTCAGCTTTTTGGAATGCCGCTTAAGACGGCGGAAAAAGACGAGGACACAAATGATTGCGCATAACAATGTGAAGCCTTCTGTCAAAGGACTGGATAGCCATACGCCATTGATTCCGACTGCCTGGGGTAATAACAGTACCAAAGGAATTATGAGCACAAAACCGCGCAAAGCGGAAATTAAAAAGGATGGTTTGGAATGCGCGGTGGAGGCAAAAAGCGAAGTTGTTACAATGTTGATGCCCGCAAACAGGAAACCGATGAAGTATAGGCTTAAACCATTTGAAGTAAGGGCAGAAAGCTCGGCGTTTTGCTCCTGATTAAAGATAAAGGCAATTTGTTCCGGAATGAGCAGTGCGATCAGATAGAAAGCTACGCCGAACAGGAAGGCGATTCCGGCGCCTAACAGGTACGTTTTTTTGACATTCCCGATTTTCCCTGCGCCGAAATTAACGCTGATCACAGGCTGCACTCCCTGGCCGATACCTGTAAAGATTGCAATACATACCAGCGCCAGATTTGCAACAATTCCATAAGCCGCAACGCCAATATCACCCGCGATGCCCATAATTACCATATTGAACAGAAAGATAATAACGCCGGATGAAAACTCTGTGATAAAGGAAGGGATGCCTGTAAAAAGCGTGCTGCGCAGTTCGTGCGACTTCACTTTCGTTTTGATCAGGCGGAAATGACTGCGCTTCCGCAAGAAATGAGTGGATAAAATGATCATGGAAAGAATTGGAGCAATGCCTGTTGCGAGCGCCGCGCCAAATATGCCAAGCTGCATGGGAAAAACGAAAATATAATCGAATACAATGTTAAAAAGGCAGCCCGCAAGCATTCCGGTCATCGCAAGTTTGGGATCGCCGTCGTTGCGCACAAAGGCCACAAGGAGGTTGTTGAGAATAAAAGCGCAAGAAAACCCCATCAGCATTTTTAAATACGTTGCGGTCATCTCAATCATATGAGCGTCCTTCGCACCGAGAAAAATGGCAATTTGGCGGTTAAAAATAAGGCCGGTTGCCATCAGAATCAGTCCGCATACACAGGCAAGCAGAAAAGCCTGCGTGAAAATTCGGTTTCCGGCAAGCTTGTCACCTTTGCCTGTGGCAATTGAAAAAAGTGTTGCCGCGCCGATTCCGATCATAAGCCCCACACCGTTCACAAGACTATACGCGGGCAGGGCAAGATTAAGGGCCACAAGGCCATCCGGCCCTACTCCGTTTGCCACAAAATAGGTGTCCGCAAGGACATAGAGCGAAAGTCCAAACATGCTCAGAATATTCAGGGAAACATACCGGAAGAATGTCCGGTAAATGTTTTGATTTAAAATTTTTATGCTTTCCATTACGTCTCTCTTTCTCATAAAAAAAGGCCTGTGCGTATCCACAGGCCTAACAATACGAAGTAAGTTTTGCATTTTTGTTATGCCTTGCCCGGCGGCAAAACATAACTGCATGATTCAATTCGTCTGAATTATAGCAAATCAAATTTCACCTGTCAAGGATAATGAAAAAACGAATGCCACGCATTCGTTTTTTCTGAGGTATCTTTAAGAATAGGGAAGTATTCATGATTTTAACGTAGATTTGTGACAGGTATCGCTGTGAGGGCAGCCGCTGCAGCCTCCGCAATGCCCGCCTTTTTTCCTGCCTCTGATCATCGCCCAAATGGAAAGCACGACAAGCACAATCACGATAACAAGAACAATAAAAGTCGATAAATTCATACACAAGCCCTCTTTCCTATAATATCGTACAAACGCATAAGTTAGCATAAGCTAACTTATAACCATATCATAACATCAGATGGGAAGAATGTCAAGCATGTTACATCAGTTTCATCCACTTTGACAGAAAGAAAAAGTGGAAGGTAACTATGAAAATAGTAATTTGTATTCAAAAAAGAAAAGGAGATTGTTATGTTTGAATCGAGATGCGGAATTTGCTGCGGCGGATGTGAACGAAAAACGGAAGTCAATGGTAAGGGGTGCCTTAAGATGGAAAAACCTTTTTGGGGCGGAGCGTGTGGCGTGAAATCGTGCTGCGAAGAAAGAAGGCTGAACCACTGCGGATTGTACAGCGATTTTCCATGTGAAATGTTTGTAACCACGGGAGTGGAGCAGGGCTATGACCCGATGCCGAGGATGGATCAGTGCAGGAAATGGGCGATGGAAAGCCGCCTGAGGAAACGGTGTTGAGAAGATGCTTTTGGTGTGTTACAATAATGGAAATACAAACCTCTGTATGAGAATTTTTTATGGTGCAAACAGGAGAAAGACGTGATGCGCGAATCTGGGGAAAATTATCTGGAAACAATTTTGATGCTTCAAAAAAAGACGGGAAGCGTAAGATCCATTGATATTGCAAACGAGCTTGATTACTCAAAGCCGAGTATCAGCCGGGCAATGGGGATTTTGAAGGATCAGGGTTATATCACGATCGATAAGGGCGGATATATTGAGCTCACAGAAACGGGGAATGAAAAAGCCGCCGAGATCTATGAACGGCATGTGCTGATCCAAAAATTTTTGATTGAAGCGCTGCATGTGCAGGAAGATATTGCAGAGCAGGACGCCTGCCGGATCGAGCATATTATCAGCGCGCATACGTTTGATAAAATCAAGGAATATGTGGACAGGGAAAACTGAAAAGCCTGCAACACAGGAAAAGGCTGCAGGCTTTTTATAGAAGTGAGGGGGGACTTATCCATTCCTTACAATATTATGTTTCGAAATGGCCGAAAATCAATAATCGGCCTGTGCGGCGCCAAATGCGCCGTCTTTTTTTTGCGGATTATAACCTTTGCGCGCAGACAGCCACACAATCACGGCAATGAATGCTATGGCAATGATCGTGCCTGCTCCAAAGGAAGTCCCCAGGACAAGCACGCTGCCGATCTGGAATATGATGAAAGACACCACATAAGCGAGCATCGTTTGATAGCCGATTGCCGCCCAGGTCCATTTTGCGCTGCCCATTTCGCGGCTGATTGCGCCGATTGCCGCAAAGCACGGAGCGCACAGGAGGTTAAAGGACATGAAAGAAAAGGCGCTCACGGTTGTAAAGGTTGCCGCGATGCTGGAAAGCAGCAGTGTGCTTTCTTCTGTTGCGTTTGCAAGGCCATGCAGAACGCCCATGGTGCCCACGACGTTTTCTTTGGCAACAAGCCCGGTGAGAGTTGCAACGCTGGACTGCCAGTCTCCAAAGCCAAGCGGCGCAAAGACAGGAGCAATGAACGTTCCAACGGCTGCAAGCATACTGTCCTCGATCTCTACCATTTGCATTTGGGCGTTGAAGTTGCTCAGGAACCAGATCAGCACACAGGAGAGAAAGATAATGGTTCCGGCTTTGATGATAAAGGATTTCGCACGTTCCCACATATGGATCAGTATGCCTTTGGGAGCGGGGGCGCGATATTGCGGCAGCTCCATGACGAATGGAGCAGGGTCTCCTGCAAATGCTTTTGTCTTTTTCAGGATGACTCCGGAAAGAATTACCATGCCGATTCCCAGAAAATATGCGCAGGGAGCAAGCCACCATGAATTTGCAGGAAACAGCGCGCCTGCGATCAGGGCGATAATCGGAAGCTTTGCGCCGCATGGAATAAAGGTGGTTGTCATGATGGTCATGCGCCGGTCGCTTTCGTTTTCGATGGTACGGCTTGCCATGATGCCGGGTACGCCGCAGCCGGACGCAACCATCAGAGGGATAAAGGATTTTCCGGACAGGCCGAACTTACGGAAAATGCGATCCATAATGAATGCGACGCGCGCCATATATCCGCAGTCCTCCAGCAGCGAAAGAAGTGCAAAGAGCACCAGCATTTGGGGCACAAAACCGATGATTGCTCCCACGCCCCCGATGATGCCGTCTACGATAAGGCTTTGCGTCCAGTCGGCTGCGCCGATTGCCGCGAGGCCGTTCGAGGCCCAGTCTGTAATATAGGTTCCAAATAAAACATCGTTCGTCCAATCGGTGACGAGGGTGCCAATCCAGCTGACTGCGATAAAGTAGACCAGAAACATTACGCCGATAAAAATAGGGATTGCGGCGGCCCGGTTGGTTACGACACGGTCAATTTTATCTGAAATTGTCATTTGCTGACTGCGCTTTTTCACAGTATCATGTATCAGATCATGAATATAGATATATCGTTCATTTGTAATCATACTTTCGCTGTCGTCGTCATATTGATTTTCACATTGGCGAATGATGGCTTCCAGCTTTTTCTTTACATCAGGCTGCAGCCCCAGACGTTCGCAGACCTTTTCATCACGTTCGAACAATTTGATGGCGTGCCAGCGGAGGCTTTCGGCGGGGACGGCCGTGCGGATCAGGGCTTCGACTTCGCTGAGGCAGGATTCCGCATCAGAAGAAAATTGATGTGCGATGGGCTGTATTTTCACCGTCCTTGCAACATATAAAGCCGTTTCGATCATATGATTAAGACCCTCGGCTTTTAAAGCGGACGTTTCGACGACAGGGCAGCCCAGCTTTTCACTCAGCTTTTTCACATCGATTTTATCGCCGTTTTTTTTGACTACATCCATCATGTTGAGGGCGGCGACAACAGGAATTCCGGTTTCCAGAAGCTGTGTGGTGAGATAGAGATTGCGTTCGATGTTGGTTGCATCTATGATATCGATAATAACATCCGGACGCTCGGTCAATAAATAATTGCGTGCCACTACCTCTTCAAGTGTGTAGGGGGATAAAGAATAAATGCCCGGAAGGTCTGTTACAATGATATCTTTTTGGCTTTTCAGCTTTCCTTCTTTTTTTTCAACGGTAACGCCCGGCCAGTTTCCGACATACTGGGACGCGCCGGTCAGTTCGTTGAACATGGTTGTTTTGCCGCAGTTTGGATTTCCTGCAAGCGCAAATTTGATTGACATATTGTTCTCCTTTGCAAAGATTAGTTAGCCTAAGCTAACGATTGGGCCTGAAAAACGCAGAGGGAATACCTCTGCCAATATAAGCCAAGAGAGGGGATCATGGAGTTTGAAACGCGTTAGCCTACCTGTATGATTTCTGCGTCCGCTTTGCGGATCGAAAGTTCATAGCCGCGCACGGTAATTTCCACAGGATCGCCCAGAGGCGCGACCTTACGGATATAAACGGGAGTGCCCTTTGTAATGCCCATATCCATGATTCTGCGTTTGATTGCTCCGGCACCATTCAGCTTTGTCACGGTTACTGTCTCGCCACACTTTGCAGTTCGAAGTGTTTTTGCTTTTATGCTCTCATTTTCCATGGATTTTCAACTCCTTTCACAAAAAATGGATTTATAATGGTCAAGATTCGGATATCATGATGCGGTTTGCCATGCTTTTGCTGATTGCGATTCGCGAGTCCTTGATATTAACGATCATGTTGCCGCCCATTTCAGAGATAACGGTGACATGCTCGCCCTCCACGAAGCCGAGATTGCCCAAAAAATGGCGAACTTCATCCTTTCCATTGATCTTGCAGATAAAAGCATTACTGCCAGAAGGCACCATAGTAAGTGGCATAATGCAGATCACTCCTTTCGGTTAGTGTTAGCTAATATTAAAATAGAAATTATGGGTTAACAACTGCTAACCCTTACTCAACAAGAAGTTTACCATTGCTAACTTGATTAGTCAAGAGAAAA
>CAZQDA010000114.1:0-7231 GCA_964592155.1 uncultured Christensenella sp. | reverse complement strand
AGCAAAGCGACGGTGGATTTTTTGCAGTTCAGCGGTTCTTTTTGCCGAGCGAAGCAAAGCAGAACTTCATTCTTCAGGCTATACCGCCCGCAAGTCGCGCACCAAAACGATGAGCGATTTTTTCTTTGTGAAGAAACCACTGGCTATGCCAGTGGTAGGGAGAAAGCTTTAGCAAGGGAAAAAGCAGCTTGTTACTACATGAAAGGCATGGGAATTCAAAATACAAACATGGAAATCGGAGTTTCTGGTGCAGAGGATTTTACGTGGATACATCTGGGAAGAATGCAAAGAAAATAGCAGAATATATACAAAACCAATTGAAGTAGGATCAAGTCAATAAACAATTAACGTTCAAAGAGTACATAGACCCGTTTACGGGTGGTCTTGCAAGTGGCAGACCAACATGCGTCTTGAGACGCTGCTAGCATCATAGGGCTACGCCCGCATCTGAAATATCCCCGGCTTGGGGGATATCTATTCATCAGAGGGCTTTAAGATACGTATTATTTCCAGACGTGGATTTTCTTTAAAAAGCGGGTCAGTTTTTTGCCGCCGCGGATGCGGGAAAGCTCTTGCTCTGAGAAAGCCTTCACAACAATTAGCATGATCAGGTACACAATCAGCGCAACAACGACGGCCAATAAGATGGCGACGGTGTTGGAATGCGGTGCGATGAGTGAATACACCAGATAGGCAAGGGAAGCCATGACCGCAGTGGCGGCAATGGGTTTTAACAGATGCTCACCGAGCTGCATGCGCACACCTGTATATTTGCGCACGAAATAATAGTTCATACATGCGGCAATAATGTAACAGATGACGGTACCGATGACCGCGCCATAAATATTAATCTGTGGAATTTGCATTAAAATAAGGCTGACAGCAACCTTGGTGCCCGCGCCCACGGCAAGGGAAATGGGAGGCAGGTTTTGTTTGCCGATGCCCTGCAAAATGCCGGTCATGGTCTGCATAAACGGCAGGAATACCGCTACGGAGCACATGGTCATCAGCAGGCCTGTGGAAAGCGAAAGCTCGCCCGCGCTCGCGCTGGGGTAAAGAAAGCTTAAGAGCGGGAAAGCAAACACGAAAAATGCGACGGTAACAGGAATTCCTTCCAAAAACGCAAACTTGATGCCGTGCAACACATTGCCTTTGACGCGTGCGTTGTCGCCCAGCTTCAGCGCTTCGGAAATTGCGGGCACCACGCTCATTTGCAATGCCTGGGAGACGATTGCCGCGAGGTTGATCAGTGTGAGAACGCCCCCTGTGAGCGCGCCGTACATGCTGCGCACGGCGGTGGTGTCATATCCTAGCGCAAAGAGGCTCCTTGGAATGATGACTGAATCCACAAAGGTGATGATGGGCATGACGAGCCCCGCCACCGTGACGGGCAGCGCGATGACCAGAATCCTTTTTAAAAGGGGTTTCGTTTCCGGCCAGCTCAGTTTGACTTTATATGCGGCCATGATTTCCGCGGTCATGCGCCGTTTTTGTTTTCCGTAGGCGCCCATCACATAAAGAAGCGCCGTAATTTCTGAAATAGTGATGCCGATGAGCGCGCCCATTGCGCCGAACTCGAGACGGCCTGTCCACCGCAGCAGCAGGTAGGCAAGCGCAAGCCCCATGGCGACCTTGACCATCTGTTCGATGATCTGGGAAAACGCGGTGGGTTTCATGTTTTGCAGACCCTGGAAATATCCGCGGTAGGCAGACATAACCGAAACAAAGAACAGGGAGGGGGCGATGGCCATCAGCGAATAGCTTGCGTCCGGCAGCTTTTGCAGCGCCGCGATTTGCCCCGCAAAGCAGAACATCAGGATAGATGTGGCAAGACCCACAACGACAAGGAACATGCGCGCCGTCCGGAATACCGCGTAAGCGCCCTTATAGTCGTTTACAGTAACGCGTTCGGAAACGAGTTTTGATATCGCAATCGGAAGACCGATCGTCGAGATAATCAGCAGTGCAGAATAAACAGGAAACGCCTGCTGATAATAACTCATTCCTTCAAAATGGATGAGGTTTGTCAGGGCGATCCGGAAAAACGCCCCGATGATTTTAACGATGAGTCCGGCGATGCCGAGGATCATCGTGCTTTTGATCAAGCTTTTCGTGGTATTGGACATAGGATACTCCAATCATTTTTGATGCTTACTCATTATACCACATATCAGCCAAATGAAAAGAGGAATGGGACAATCCAAAAGCAGCAGAGCAGGATACAAAAACGGCGAACACAAATAAAAAAGATTGCTCGTGACGTTACGTAACATAGTATAATACAGGCAGGAGGTAGCGCGGTGATGCAAAAGGGATTTTTTACGGTGGGCGAGCTCGCAAAGAAAATGAATGTGAGCGTGCGCACGCTGCAATATTATGACAGAGAGGGCCTGCTTGCGCCGTCCGGCAGGAGCGAAGGGGGAAGGCGGCTTTATTCACAAAAGGATTTGGTCCGGCTCCACCAGATATTGTCGCTGAAGTATCTTGGGTTTTCTTTGGGAGAAATCAAAAGCCTGAGCGTGTCTCTGGACACACCGCAGCAAGTCGCTGCTCTTCTTGAAAAACAGGGTGCGGCAGTGAAGCGGGAGATCAGCAATCTGCAGAAAGCGGCGAAAGCGATTGATGCACTGCATAAGGAAGTGATCCAGATGGACAGGGTGGACTTTGAAAAATATTCGGACATCATTACCATGCTGCGTATGGATAACCAATATTACTGGGTATGGAAGGCGCTTAGCGATCCCCTTGTGGCGCATGTCAAAGAGAGGTTTTCAGAAAACCCTGAGCTAGGGATCCGTGTGATCGAGACCTATCACGATATTTCCAAAGAGGCGGCCTGTTTGCAGGAGACGGGAATTGCGCCCCAAAGCGCGGAAGGCGTGCAGCTGGGAAAACGATGGTGGGAGATGATACTCGATTTTACAGGCGGCGATATGAGTCTTTTGCCCGCGCTCATGGAGTTTAACAGCAACAGGGAAAAGTGGGACGCGGATTTTGAGCAAAAACAAAAAAGAATAGAAGGATATATGGAAAAGGCGCTTGTGCGTTATTTTGAAGAGAATGGAATCAGGATTCCGGAATTAGAGGGTAAAAATGAGTAGTGCGGTTTGTGTGAAGGATTTGCGGAAAAGCTATGGGGCAAACGATGTCCTCAAGGGGATTTCGTTTGAGGTGAAGCGCGGGGAGATATTTGCCCTGCTCGGAACAAACGGCGCTGGGAAAACCACGGCGCTGGAATGTATCGAACAAATCCGACGTTATGACAGCGGAAGCATAGAGTTTTGGGGAAAGACGGGGGTGCAGCTGCAATCATCCACGCTTCCGGAAACCATAAAGGCCATGGAGGCGGTGACGCTCTTTGCAAAATGGAACCGCGCGGCAATCAATATGGATTCGCTCAAACGGATGGGAGTGACAGAGTTTAAAAACAAACAATACCACACGCTTTCCACAGGACAAAAGAGGCGGCTGCATCTTGCGCTTGCGATGACAACGGATCCTGATATTATTTTTCTGGACGAACCGACGGCGGGGCTTGATGTGGAGGGCAGAGCCGCCTTGCATGGGGAAATCCGTTTGCTCAAACAGCAGGGAAAAACAATTTTGATGGCAAGCCACGATATGGCGGAGGTGGAAGAGCTGTGCGACCGGATTGCGATTTTAAAAGAAGGCAGAATCGTTTTTCATGGAACCGCAGGCGAGCTTGCCAAGCAAATGCAGCACGCCCAAAGGATTGAGGTCCGGTTTTCGGCTGACCCTGACCAGAGTGGGTTTTTGCAGTGCATTTGTGTGGAGCAGAGCCAGGAATATCTGGTTTTTGAGACGACGAACCTTTTGGAGGGTCTGATGGAGCTGACCCAAGCGGCAAAAGAACAGGGAATACAGATTTTGGATATTTGCACGCCGCGGGCGAATTTAGAACAGTGTTTTTTGGACATTGCGGGGGAGGGACAATAATGGGAGCGTTTTTTTATGGAGTTGGATTGCAGTGGAGGCTCGATTTGCGCAACAAGGGAATTTTGCTGGTATATTACATTGTGCCGCTTGTGTTTTTTGCGTTTATGGGCGGGATTTTCACCTCGATCAATCCGATCGCGTATCAAACGCTGATTCCCTCGATGACGATATTTGGCGTGACCATGGGCGCGTGCATCGGCGTGCCTTCGCCACTAACCGAATTTTATGGCAGCGAAATGAAGAAAGCGTATCTGGTAGGGAAAATACCGCTCTACACAGCTGCTTTGAATAACTTCATTTCAGGCTTTATACACATGATGATTGTCAGCGTGCTGATCCTTTTGATTGCGCCGCCTGCGTTCGGCGCGGCGCCGCCGGAGCATTTTTCAACCTATTTTCCGGTGCTCGTCCTGTTTATCGCAACCAGTTTATGCATGGGAACCGCACTGGGCGTACTGGTGAAAAGCTCCTCACGGCTGACCATGATCTCACAGATCATTTTTTTGCCGTCCATCATGCTTTCCGGAATCATGTTTCCGGCGGAGATGCTTCCGGAAGCGCTGCAGGCAGTGGGGAAAGTTTTCCCTGCAACATGGGGCTTTCAGGCAATGTGCGGGGATGCGCCCGAAGCGCAAACCATACTGCCCATGCTTGCTATTCTGCTGGTTACGGTTGCGATCAGCGTAATGGGGATAAAAAAGAGGCAGCAGGACAAATGAGGCTGCTCAGGAAAAGGTTTCGAACCGGTTGCGTCCGTTGTCCTTTGCCTGATAAAGGGCTTTATCGGCATTGTTGATATAGCGGGCCGCATCTTCTTTTTCTGTGCCGGCCGGAACCGCGGAATAAATTCCCTGTGAAATTGTAAGTTGCATTCCTACTTCACTGAACTCATGCGGTATGGCAAGCTGACGGATGGCATAATCGATTTTTTCCGCCGCATAATTTGCCCTGTCAGCGTCCGTATCAGGGAGCAGGACAAAAAATTCCTCTCCGCCGTAGCGGAATGCAACGTCAATTTTGTCGCGGATGGAGTCCTTGATCGCGTGCGCAACCTGCTCGATGACCGTATCGCCCATGGAATGACCGTAGTGATCGTTGTAGTTTTTGAAATAATCAATATCAAGCATAATGGAAGAAAGCGGCTGCTTTTTCTGGTAGGCATCATGCACCATTCGCGAAAGCTGCAGTTCCAGATATCTTCTGTTAAAAAGAGAGGTCATGGGATCGGTATACGCCTCGGTATTGTTTTTCTTGCGGTTAGCCAGATAGACTGAAAGATAAACAAGCGTCAGTATAATGGTTGGCAGAAGGAAAACGAACAAAAGCGCACCTTGTATTTCGGCAGTATATACTCTGAGCTCTTCATAATAGATGTCTACGCCCAGCAGGCCGATATAGTTGCCTTGTGTGGTATAGACGGGTACAAATCCTGTAAAAGAATCTCCATATTCATCTGAAACAAAAACAGAGACGGCTTCTTGATTTTCGTAGGCAGCGATGGTTTGATCCTGAAAATGGGAATAGCGATTGATGTCGTCGTAATATCCGGGAGTGTTTGCAACCTCGACCTGCTCGTCTTTATTGATAATGACATCCACAAGCCATAGAAGGTCAAGGCTTGTGCCCGCGCGAAAACCGAAATAGTCCGCGTTTTCTTCTGTGATATGATATTTCACGTCTTTTTCATCAAGCTTTACCATGATGTAGGCATATTTAAAATCTTCGCTGAAATCGGAATTTAAAAACATATCGCTGAATCGTTTGTTGGCAGGACTTTGCAGGGCTTCCTCAAATGTCATGGATTTTAAACTTTCGACTTCCTCGTCTGTGATGGAATAGTTGCGTGCGGCGAGCTTTGCAATGTCGAGCGCTTTTTTGCCGAGCAAATCATAATATTCCTGCGTCATGGAGTGTGTAAGCACGTTAAGCGTGACAATGCCCAAAACAATATAGACAACGACCCCGATGACGAGTAAAGACCGGCTCAGGTTTTTCATAGAAAACATACAACACCTGCTAAAAGATCGACTTTAAAATCATACCTGCGGATTTAAAAATAATATGTCTTTAGTATAGCATATCTTTAAGAAATGCGAATCAAAAAAGTTTATTAATTTGCAGATTGACAGGAGGGGAAAACGGTGATACAATAAAATTGAACAGTGTTCAAATCTGTGTTCAGGAGAGTGAGATGAAAAAAGCAACTGAAATCAAGGAAACAATGATCGCCGCGGCCATGGAACTGATGGAGCAAAGCGGCGGAGATGCAGATAAAATGACCATACGCGCAATCGCAGAAAAAGCGGGGGTGGGTGTTGGACTGGTAAACTATCATTTTCAGACAAAGGAGCATTTAATTGAGATTTGCGTGCAGCGGATTATCAGCAAAGTGATTGCGTCTTTCCGACCGGAAAACGGGCGGGAAAAGTCCGCTGAAGAACGGCTTGCGCGCACGGCGGCACAAGTATTTGAGTTTTTGTTTGAAAATAAGGCGGTAGCCCGCATATCAATTCTGGCGGATCTTGCCGCCCCTTCGCCGGACAGCAATAGCGTAAAAACCATGAAGGGTTTTGCGAGTGCGGCGGGCGGCGGGCCGGAGGAAGCCCAAAAGCAGCTTATGGTATTCGTGCTTACCTGCGCTATGCAGGCGGCTTTTTTAGGAGCGGAGCAAAGCAAAGCCATGACAGGCTATGATCTCCGGCAGAAAGCGGAGCGGGAAGCGTTTATCAAAAGCCTTGTCGGGCTGTTATACAGAGGCGATGCGGTATGAATGCAAAACTGGGAATGATTGGCGCGGCGGCGAATGTGTGTGCGGTTGCGGGCTTTGCGGTGTGCATGCTCTTGGGGTATGACACGGGCAGCTATTTTGCGAGTATGTTTATCGCGCTTAGCTTTGTGCCCATGATTTGTTCCTTTTGCGCAGAATTGGAGCCCGGGCGAAAGGCGGCGGGCAGCGCGGCTATGATTTTTGCGGGCGTATACGCTGTTTTGGTGTTGCTCGTTTATTTTGCGCAGCTGACAACAATGCGCCTTGATCCGCCTGTGGGGCAGGCAGCGCGGATGATTGATTTTCAGCAGTTTGGTTTGTTTTTCAGCTATGATTTGCTGGGTTACGGCCTGATGGCATTGTCCACCTTTTTCCTTGGGCTTGCCATCGAGGTGCAAACAAAGGCGGACCGGTGGCTCAAGTGGCTGCTCCTGATTCACGGCGTGTTTTTTGTCCCCTGCCTTATCTTTCCCATGCTGGGGGTGTTTGAGCCGGGATTGGATGGGG
>CAZQDA010000113.1:0-7346 GCA_964592155.1 uncultured Christensenella sp. | reverse complement strand
TTTGGTGGAGCATACCGGATTCGAACCGGTGACCCCCACACTGCCAGTGTGGTGCGCTAGCCAGCTGCGCTAATGCCCCAAAAAGATTACATCACGAATTATATCATATGAATGCTGTGTTGTAAACGGATTTTATGAGGCGGGAAAAAGTTGCGGATTATTCACGCGGTATTCAAATTTAATTCATATTGATACACTATGATACTATTATGATATAATAAAATCAGTACGAACACCGGGCCGGAGGATAATAATGGGCAGTTTTGTGGAAGTTAAAGATATTTATAAGAGATACTGCATGGGCGAGGTAACGATAACCGCGTCCAACGGGGTTTCGTTTGAGATAGAAAAAGGAGAGTTTTGCGTAATCGTGGGCTCTTCGGGCGCGGGAAAAACAACCATGCTGAATATTCTGGGCGGGATGGACCGCTGCGATGAGGGCATCTTGCGGGTGGACGGCAACGACGTTTGCAAATATAATGCCAAACAATTAACAGAATATCGCCGGTTTGATATCGGCTTTGTCTTCCAGTTTTATAACCTCGTTCAAAATCTGACGGCAAAGGAAAACGTGGAGCTTGCAACGCAAATTTGCCTCGATCCGTTGGATGCGGAAACCGTGCTGCGCGAGGTAGGCCTTGGAGAGCGGCTTGATAATTTTCCGGCACAGCTTTCCGGCGGGGAGCAGCAGCGCGTATCCATTGCGCGCGCCCTTGCCAAAAATCCAAAGCTTTTGCTGTGTGACGAGCCCACCGGCGCGCTCGATTCAGACACGGGAAAAACGATTTTGAAATTATTGCAGGACACCTGCAGACAGAAAAATATGACGGTTGTGGTTGTGACGCACAATCAGGCCATTACACCTATGGCGGACAGGATTATTAAAATGAAAAACAGCAAGGTCGCGAGCGTCACCATCAATGAGCAGCCGATGGCAGTTGAAGAAATCGAGTGGTAAGCTTATGAAGTCGAATCTGATAAAAGAGGCGCTGCGTGAAATTTGGAAAAGCCGCACACGGTTTCTTTCCATTCTGGGAATCGTCGCTTTGGGCGTCGGTTTTTTTGCAGGCGTAAAAGCAAGCTGTCCGGATATGAAGTTGACGATGATGCACTATTATGAAGATACCGCGCTTGCGGATGTGCATCTTGTTTCCAGCTATGGATTTAATGAAAACGATATCGAGGCAATCGAGGGGGTTTCCGGTATACGCCGGATGATGCCCTCTTATTCTGTGGACGCGTTTGTGGATACGGGCGAACGCGCGGACACCATCGTCAAGGCAATCGCATACGACGGCGATGGGCAGCCGCTCAATAAGCCGGTGCTCAAAGAGGGGCGGATGCCGGAAAATGCGGGCGAATGCGTGGTGGAAGAAAATCTCAGCCTGCCTGAAAATTTCTCCATGGGAAACACCATCAAATTGACGGCGGGCAAGGAAGAGGACGACATTTTAGACACGCTTTCCACAGATACCTACAAAATTGTGGGCGTGGTGGAATCCTCCTCCTATATTTCATTTGACCGCGGCAAAGCGCAGATCGGCGATGGGGAAATCGATGCGTTCATGATGATTCCGCGCGAAGACTTTGTGCTGGATGTTTATACGGACGTTTACCTGACCTTAAACAGCACGGCGGGGCTCGATCCGTTTGAGCAGCCGTATAAGGACGCGGTCGCGGCGGCGCAAACAGAATTTGAACAGGTTGCGGCGGCGCGCCAGCAGGATCGCTATGATGAAATCATGACCGAGGCGCAGGAAAAAATAGACGACGGAAAAAAAGAGCTTGCGGACGGCAAACAGACGCAGAATGAAGAGCTTGCCGATGCGCAGAAAAAGATTGACGACGCGCAAAAGGAGCTTGACGATGGAAAGCAGACGCTCGCGGAAAAACGGGCGGAATACCATGCGCAGATAGCGGACGCGCAAAAAAAGCTGGATGATGGGCGCGCGCAGACAAACGATGGCTTCAGGCAGTATCAGGATGGCCTGAAGCAATATCAGGACGGGCTAAAGCAGTATCAGGATGGTCTTAGAGCGTTTGAGGCGCAGAAAGAAACGGCGCAGGCGCAGATTACCGAACTCGAAAAACAGGCGGCGGCGCTGCAAAAGCAAATTTCGGATGGGGAAACACAGATTGCGCAGGCTCGCTCGCTTGCTTCGGGCATAAACGGCGTGGTGGATGGCTTTGCGGGCACGTATGTGCCGGATGCTTCCTATCTTCCGGCAGATGTGGCCGCGGTGGTGAATGCTTCCGGATCGCTGGACGCGCTTTTGCCTGCGGGAACGCTTCCTTCGGGCGTGAGCATAAAAAGCCTGCTCACATCTTATGTGACGCTTGATCCCGCTGATCCCGCACAGGCGGCGCAAAAGGCGGCAATTGGCAGACAACTCAAGGCAATCACGGCGGGCGTATCGTCCGCGCTGGATGCTCAGGCGGCGCAGCTTGCACCCGCAAAGGATGGACTTGCGCAGCTCAATGCGGGAATCGCACAGGGCAAAGAGCAGCTCGCCGCGGGGCAAAAACAGCTTGACGACAGCAAAAAGGAGCTTGATAGCGCAAAACAGACGCTAGATGAATCGCGCGCGCAGCTTGATGCGGCGGCAGCGGAGATTGAATCTGGGCAGAAGGAACTGAATACGCAAAAGGAAAAGGGCGCGCAGGCGCTTGACGATGCGCAGCAGGAGCTTGCGGACGGTGAGAAGGAGCTTAGCAAGGCGCGCGTTGACTTTGCGCAGGGCAAAGCGGATTCCGATAAGGAAATTGCGGACGCGGAAAAAGAGCTTGCGGATGCGCAAAAAGAGCTTGCCGACCTCAAAAAACCGGTCTGGTATGTGTGGGACAGAACAGATAACCCCGGATACTCGAGTTATCAGGAGGATGCGGAAAAGGTAGACGCAATCGCTCAGGTGTTCCCTGTGTTCTTCATTCTGGTGGCAGCGCTTGTGTGCCTCACCACAATGACGCGCATGGTGGATGAGCAGCGTACGCAGATCGGCACGTTAAAAGCGCTCGGCTACAGCCGCCGCTCGATTATGGCAAAGTATATCTGGTATGCGGTGGCGGCAAGCGTCATCGGCAGCGCCATCGGTCTTTTGATCGGCTTTTCGCTGTTTCCAAAGCTCATCATCGACGCATACGGAATGCGGTATTTCCTGCCTGAGCCAATGACGCCATTCCGGTGGGATTATGCCCTGTGGTGCACGCTTGCCGCGGTTGCCGTCACGGGTCTGTCGGCGTGGTCGGCAGGATATAAAGAGCTAAAAGAACGTCCGGCGCAGCTTATGCGTCCCAAAGCGCCGCCTTCGGGCAAGCGTGTGCTGCTCGAAAAATGGACGTGGCTGTGGAACAAGCTTAACTTCACGCAAAAGGTGACCATACGCAATCTGTTCCGCTATAAAAAGCGCGTGCTGATGACAGTGATCGGCATCGCGGGATGTACGGTGCTGATGCTGACGGGCTTTGGGCTCGATTACGCCATTGGCTCCATCGTGGATAAGCAGTTTGGCGAAATTTTTGTGTATGATGGGATGGGCAGCCTAGACGATGACACCACGCAGCAGGATTTGCCCGCCATTCAAAAGGAAGTCGCGGATACGCAGGGCGTAAAAAGTGAGATGCTCCTTTCGTTTAAGGGGATGGACGCGTATGTGGAGGAAGGCGACAGAAAGGTCAGCACCACTGCGTTCGTACCGGAAAATCCGGAGGAGATCGGTCAGTATATCACCCTGCGCACGCGCGTGGGGCATGAGCCGCTTGCGCTTTCGGATGGCGGGGCGATCATCAACGAAAAGCTTTCCAACCTACTCGGTTTGCGTGCGGGAGATACCTTTACCTTAAAGGACGCGGATGGCAACACGGCGCAGGCAGTGGTGTCTGCCATTACGGAAAATTATGCGATGAATTACGCCTACATGACGCCCGCTTATTATGAACAGATTTTTGGTGATCCGCCGGCGAATAATATGTTTGTGTTCGATATGGAGGAGGGAGCCGACCTGACCGAAATTTCGGAAACCCTGCTCGGCTACGATCACATTCAGGGGATTTCCTATGCGCAGGATTCCCTTGTAGAATTTGCGGATACGGTGGATAGCCTTGGAAGTATTGTGCTGGTGCTCATCGTTTGCGCGGGTCTGCTGGCGTTCATCGTCATGTATAACCTTGTCAACATCAATGTCAATGAGCGCATGCGTGAGCTTGCGACCATCAAGGTGCTGGGCTTTTACGATAAGGAGGTGTCCGCCTACATCTATCGTGAAAGCACGATCTCAGCTTTCCTCGGCATGCTGGTGGGGCTTGTGGGCGGCGTATTTTTCAAATCGTTCGTGCTCACCACGGCGGAGGTGGATATCGTGATGTTCGCGCCGGAAACGCCCTTCACGGCATTCCTGTATGCGGGTGCGCTCACCATGGGCTTTGCGCTGATCGTAAACTTCGCCCTGCACTTCAAATTGAAAAAGCTTGATATGGTGGAATCGCTGAAATCAATCGAATAAAACCGCTGTTGCAAAATTCCGGGGCAACCCCGGAATTTTTTTTGCACACAGTGATTATTTGATCAGATGTCCGAAATCAAGCAAAATGATATGTAGATTCCCGCATTGCGAGACAAATTCCCGCAATGGTCGGTTGATTTCCCGCTCGCGGATTTGTAGAATGAAAGCAAATACGTAAGCGCATCCGGAACGCACGGGAGGGGTAATATGGAAAAAAAGACGATAGGCGGATTTATAGGAATCTTACGGAAAGCCAAAGGCATGACGCAGCAGGAGCTTGCCGACTGCCTGAATGTGTCCAACAAGGCCGTGAGCCGGTGGGAGCGGGGCGAAAGCTCGCCCGATCTCGCGCTGATTTCGGTGATCGCCGAGCTGTTTGGCGTGACGACGGATGAGCTGCTCCGCGGCGAAAAGAATGCGGATGGCGCTGCTGCTGCTTCGCCAAAATCCGAAAAGCAGATTAAAATACTGGCGGGGCGGACGATGGGCGCGTATACGATCAAAACGGTGATTTCGATCTTGCTGGTGATCACGGGCTGCATCGCGGGGCTGATGCTTATCTACGGTGTGCGCCAATTTTTGCCGGGGATGGGTATGATTGCCATTTTTATCATTGGCGGCATGGCGTTTCAGATCATCGCGCTCGCACAGACGCGCATGAAGTTTGCTGTGCCAGAGCTTGCGCATCCGCAGATAACGCAGGCCAAAACAAAAGCGTGGAGCGGCCTCTTATGGGTTCTGTATCTCTGTATTTTTGCGGTTTTATGTCTGCTGCCTTTGTGGAGCGCATATAAGGGCCAAATGATGATACCATTTTCTATCTATTGGCTGGGTGAGGTACCGCTATGGTTTTTGTTAGCGTTCCTGATTTGCCTTGCCATTTCGATGATTGCGCCTGTGCAAATTATCAAAAAAGAGGGGTTGCCGGAGGAACTGGCGGGCGCGCATAAGGCAAATTCCCGCCTAAAGCTGATCTGTCTGGGGGGGGGGCGTATTGCTGTTGGTGGCGACTGCTGCCATCCGCACCCAAACCCCTCTGAATACGCTGATTTACGCATCTGTGAGTGACGGGCAGCAGTTTGAAACGTTCGAAGAGTTCAAGGAATATGCGCAAACGCCTGTTTCTGTGGATGATATTGGGGGGATCGTGGAGATTTATGATCCGAAAACCAACGAAATACTGAACTATGACGAAGCGGACAAAATATATTGGGGAGAGGACTATCTTAAAGATGCGCAGGGCAATTTGCATCCGTTTATGCGCAGGAATATGAATATTGCCTCTTATGACTATAATGAAGAAACATTTTCTGATTTTGTGGTGTGGAGCAAGGCGGATAGCTATATTATGGGTGAGCGGATCGATCAGGAACAGCAGGTGTTTTTCGTGATCTGTCTCATAGAGGTAATCGCGGTGGTGGTTTTCTATCTGTTGAAGCGCAATCGGATTTTTAAGAAATACCGCGGGCAGGGATAAAGATTGCGGAAATCTTTCATCCGCACATTCCGTCCGGCGCAGGTAAAAAACAGGTAAAAATTTAAGTGCTAAAAAAGCAAGGTTTTGATATACAAATACTAAACTTTGCTTTTTGTTTTGCTAAAAAATAAAAAAATAGAAGATTAAAAAACAGCCAAAACCGCCTTAGAGCGCGAAAAACAGGTTGACAGGCTCTCTTGAGTGTGATTAAATATAATCTGCTGTTATTAGTTTACTAATGATAAACAAAATATTCATAAAAGTGCATCTTTTTTAATTGGGATGATGCGCAAAAACGGCTCAAAAGGACGGTTATCATGAATATCGGAGAGAAAATAAAGGCGCGCAGGCAGCGTCTGGGGCTTACGCAAAGCGAGCTTGCGGACAGGGCAGAGCTTTCCAAAGGATTTATCTCCCAGCTCGAGCGGGATTTAACCTCGCCCTCCATTGCCACCCTCATGGATATTCTGGAATGCCTGGGTACAGACCTTCCGGAATTTTTCAACGAACGGGCGGAGGAAAAGGTGGCGTTTGCGTCGGCGGATCTTTTTGAGAAGACGGACGACGACAAGAGCATCCTGTGGCTGGTGCCCAACGCGCAGAAAAACATGATGGAGCCGATTTTACTCCGGCTCAAGGCGGGCTGCTGCACAGAGGAAGACCACCCGCACGAGGGCGAGGAATTTGGCTATGTACTTTCCGGTGCGATCACGCTGGTGCTGGGCATGAAAAAGCATAAAATCAGAAAAGGCGGCAGCTTTTATTTCAAGACAAATGTGCCGCATCGCGTGGAAAACAACGGAAAAAAAGACGCGGAGATTGTGTGGGTGTCCACGCCCCCCAATTTTTGAGCGGAGAACAATACGAAGGAGATTTTGCTATGTCCGGACATATCATCGATTTTATCAACGTGTATAAGGAGTTTGACGGGGTGGAGGTGCTCTCCAACATCAACCTGTACATCAAGCAGAATGAGTTTTTGACGCTTCTGGGGCCATCCGGCTGCGGAAAAACCACGCTTTTGCGGATGATTGCGGGCTTTGAAGAGCCGACGCAGGGGGATATCCACCTGTTTGGCGAGAGCATCAAGGGTCTGCCGCCGTATAAGCGGCGGGTCAACACCGTATTCCAGAAATACGCGCTGTTTCCGCATCTTAACGTGTTTGACAACATTGCGTTCGGGCTCAAAATCAAAAAGCTCGATAAAGCGGCGATCAAAAACAAGGTGAGCGATATGTTAAAGCTCGTAGGGCTTTCCGGATACGGCGACAGGGATATCGCAAAGCTGTCCGGCGGGCAGCAGCAGCGTGTGGCCATCGCCCGCGCGCTGGTGAACGAGCCGGAGGTATTGCTGCTCGACGAGCCGCTGG
>CAZQDA010000112.1:534-7443 GCA_964592155.1 uncultured Christensenella sp. | reverse complement strand
ACCGAAAGGCCAGGGAGCAATTCTTGAGAGTGGGGATTTCTCTGCATTATGAGGAACATCGGGGCGCGCATAATTGGGAATATTGGGATGAGCACATCAAACGGGTATTGGAGTGGCTGCCGTTAATAAAATAATTACCTTTGAATGGACATGGAAAACATCAATTTAAAGGAACAGTTTCTTTTGATGCGGAAATCAGGGATCAAACGGATTGCCAAGCTGAAGAGGCAAGGCTTTAGCATATTTGGCGCAAGAAAAACGTTCGACAATCATATGTGCTTCTTTTGAAATAAAAATCTGATTGAAAAGAAAAAATAAGCATGCTAAAATGAAATAAAAAAGCGATTGGTTAGTATATTATGAAGAAGCGGGAATTGGATATTCTGAATATTGTTACGGAGCGCGAAAGCGTAGAAGTCTCTAAATTGGCGGAAATGCTGGGTGTTTCATCGGTAACAGTGCGTAAGACGTTAGACAACCTTGAATCAAGAAAGCTAATTCGACGGGAACATGGGTTTGCGCTGGCTATTTCAAAGGATGATATCAATAATAGACTTGCAGTCAATTACGAAATCAAGCAGCGCATAGGGAGAGAGGCGGCTAAAATGGTTTCCAATGGAGAGACAGTCATGATAGAGTCTGGCTCCTGTTGCGCCGTGTTGGCCGAGCGACTGGTCAATGAAAAACAAAATGTCACAATTATCACGAATTCTGCGTTCATAGCGGATTTTATTCGTGAAAAACCATCGGCAAAGGTGATTCTTCTAGGGGGAGAATACCAAAATGAAGCGCAGGTAATGGTTGGCGCGCTTGTCAGAAAATGTGTAGAGAGCTTTTGCATCGATAAATTTTTTATTGGAACCGATGGATTTTCAGCCAACACCGGTTTCACTGGGAAGAATCTTGACAGGGCAGAAGCGGTGCAGAATATGGCAAAGCAGGCAAACCGGGTCATTATTTTAACAGATTCCAATAAGTTCAGGCAGCAAGGGGTAGTGATGCTGTTGCCGACAAAGGCGATAGATACAGTTATTACGGATGAAGGAATCGATATGCAGACAGAGAATTTGCTGCATGAAAACGAAGTGCGGATCGTCAAAGTGAAAGGAATACCAAATGATTTGGTATCCGACAATGTAATAGAGAAAGCATGAAATCGAAAACGCCGGCAAGAATTTTCTTGCCGGCGTTTCTGTGTTGTAAGAGGCTTTAGAAAAATGCTTCAATGTCGTTCTCGGAAAAACGTCTTTGAAAAGCAGATAAGTCGGCTTCGTGGAGCGCGTCTGCGTTTTCGTAAGCATATGTCAGTCCCAGCATGGAATATTTTTTTTCGCCATATTGATGAAACGGCAGGAGTTGGGTGCGCTTCAGGCCGAGCTTTTTTATAATACAGCAAAATTGATCCGCATCATTGAGTGAATCGTTAAAGCCAGGGATGATAGGAATGCGGGGTAATACATATTTTTCATTTTTGACGGCGCGTTCTATATTTGAGAGGATAAGCGTATTTGAAACTCCCGTCTTTTCCTTATGGCGCTTGCTGTTCCAATGCTTGATATCCGCAAGCAGATAATCAGCATATTTTGTAACCCGGTCAAACGTTTCGGCGGAAGCATAGGCTGAGGTCTCAATTGCAGTCGAGATTTTTTCCTGCTTTGCCTCTTGGAGTAAGCGGGATGAAAAGTCCGGTTGTTGGAGTGTTTCGCCACCTGAGAGGGTAATGCCGCCTCCGCTTTCTTCATAAAAAGGAATATCCTGCCGACACACTTCTAATACTTCGGAAATCGTCATAAACCGGCTGTCTGCGTTCAGAGAGTCTGCAGAGCAGGCAGAAACGCATATTTCACAGCCAGTGCATTTCAGTCTGTCAAATTGGATTTGCTGATCCAAAAATGAAATGGCCTTGTCAGGACACTCGGAAACGCATGTGCCGCATCCGATACATTTTGATGAATCCCAAAGGATTTGTTTCCTGCAAGCCTGGCTTTCCGGATTAGAACACCATGCGCAGCGGAGCGGACAGCCTTTGAAGAATACGACGGTCCTGATTCCCGGACCATCGTTTAAACTGAATTTTTGGATGTTAAATATTAAAGCCCTCATCTATGTGGTACTCCTTAAAATATTCTCTTACGAAGGATTATAGCATGCAAAGAACGCGTTTTCAATTACGAAAGAAAATATTTATGATTGCAAATCAAAAATATTTGAAATTTATGGTTGAAATACGGTATATATATGATATAATAATTACGAATGAAATATTAAATGCTTTCTTTAAAAAACAAAGGAGTGCGATAAAAATGTATTCTGTCGGAATAGACATTGGTGGAACCAAAATTGCATATGGCTTATTTGATGGAAATAACAAGCTTATAGACAAAACGAGATCGCTGACCCCACAAAATTTGCTTGCTGAAGATTTTTTTCAATATGTAAAACGGGACGTTGAAAAGATAGCCAATCAAAATAATATCTTTTTAGCCGACATTGAAGGAATTGGAGTAGGGATGCCGGGTTCCATACGTTATCCGGACGGTTATGTGGTAGTAAATTCTAACATTCCAAAATTGGCGGGATTTGGAGCAGGGGATTATCTGAAAAAAATTTTCCTGAATACCAATATTGAAGTGGACAATGATGCGCATGCAGCGGCACTAGGGGAAAGTCGTTATGGCGCGGGCAGAGGATTTGACAATATGATTTATTGTGCTGTGAGTTCGGGCATATCCTCCGCCATGGTAATTGGAGGTAAAATTTTTAAAGGCAGTAATGGATTTTCGGGAGAAAGCGGGCATATGCTGATTACGCCGGATCAGGAGAGGGAAGTTTATTGTCCCTGTGGGAATGACGGATGTTTTATGAGCTGGTGCAGCGGACAAATGATTACAAAACACGTGCACAAATGGATTGCAGAGGGAGAAAAAACCAAAATCAGCGATATGGTGAAATGTCCGAAGGAGATTTCAACACTGGAAATCATGAAAGCATGGGAGCAAGGCGATATGCTGGCGAAAAAAGCAATTGAACAGATGCAACACTATTTCGCATTGTGGTTTTTTAACATATATGTTTTTGTAAATATTGACTGTTTTGTTCTCGGAGGCGGCTTGTTGAAATTGGGAAACCGTTTCTGGAATGAAATTTATAAACAGTTTGAAGGATATAAGAAAACGAATTCAAAGGTCACTTTTAAAGAAGCGGAACTCGGTGATGACATGGGGATCATTGGAGCCCATGAATTGCTTTACTAATTTTGGAATCAGATGGAGGAATGATGAAATGAGCAGCGTTGCAAAGAGCTACTTTGGCGAAATGACGGAAAGAATGAAAGGTTTTCGTGAAGAACTTGTTGATGCAAAACCGCATATTTGCGTAGAACGTGCAATGATAACGACAAAAGCATATCAGGAAAATCAGGATCAGCCGCTGGCTATGAAGCGGGCGATTATGCTGAAAGACATTCTCGAAGGCATGAGCATTTTTATTGAGCCGCAAACTCTTATCGGCGGCAACCAGGCCAGCAGTAACCGCAGTGCTCCAATATTTCCGGAGTATGCAATGCAATGGGTCATAGATGAACTGGATGAATTTGAACACAGGGATGGAGACGTGTTCTATATTACAGAGGAAAACAAGCAGAAATTGCGTAATATCGCGTCTTTTTGGGAACATAATACGGTATTGGACAGAGGACTTGCGGCTTTTCCGCCTCACAGCAAGCTATACTATGATCTGGGGATCATCAAATCCGAAGGGAATATAACCTCTGGTGACGCCCATTGCGCCGTGGATTATGGAAGAATGCTTCGGGTGGGATTGCGGGATTATGAATGTAGGGCAAAGGAGAAGCTGGAGACTCTTGATTTAACAGACTATAAAAACATAGAAAAGAGCTATTTCTATAGAGCGATCTTAATTGTTATTGAAGGAATCAAAGCTTTCGCAGGGCGGTATTCCAAGCTGGCAAATGAAATGGCTGTGCAGGAAAGAAATCCGCTGCGTAAGGAGGAGCTTCTTGAGATCGGCCGGATACTTGCGAAGGTTCCCTATGAACCGGCTGAGAGTTTTCATGAAGCGGTTCAAAGCGTTTGGCTGATCCATCTTGTATTACAAATTGAATCCAATGGGCATAGTCTTTCCTACGGACGCATGGATCAGTATTTATATCCATTCTACGAAATGGATATACAAAGCGGGAAAATGGATGATGACAAGGTGGATGAATTATTATGCAATCTGTGGCTCAAGACCTATACGATCAATAAGGTGCGGTCGTGGAGTCATACGCAGTTTAGCGCCGGAAGCCCGCTTTACCAGAATGTAACGGTCGGCGGACAGACGATAGCCGAAAAAGATGCCACAAACAAGCTTTCGAGTCTCATACTGAAAAGCGTCGCGCAGTGCCATCTGACTCAGCCCAATTTGACGGTGAGGTATCACAAAGGGCTAAGCCACGAATTTATGCGCGAATGTGTAGAGGTGATACGTTGTGGTTTTGGAATGCCGGCATTTAACAACGATGAAATTATTATTCCAAGTTTTATCAAATACGGGGTTTCGCATGATGACGCCTATAATTATAGTGCCATTGGATGTGTGGAAACGGCAGTGCCGGGCAAATGGGGATATCGTTGTACAGGAATGAGCTTCTTGAATTTTCCCAAGGCTCTGTTGATTGCAATGAACAATGGAGTGGATCCAGCTTCGGGAAAAAAGGTGTGCGAAGGGACGATGCACTTCAAAGATATGAAGTCTTTTGATGACCTGCTGAAAAGCTGGGATAAAGTGATACGCGAAATGTGTAGGCAATGCACCATCATTGACGCAACTTGCGATCTTGTTCTGGAACAAGATACGGCTGATATTTTATGCAGTACACTTACAGATGACTGCATTGAGCGTGGACTCAACATGAAGGAAGGCGGTTCTGTCTATGATTTTATCAGTGATTTACAAGTGGGAATCGCAAATTTGGCTGACAGTCTGGCAGCCATCAAAAAATTAGTGTATGAAACCAAACAGATTTCGACGGCGGAGTTGTGGAAAGCGCTGCAGGCAAATTTTGAAGGTGAAAAAAATGAGCGGATTAGAAAGCAGTTGGAAGCTGCACCGAAATATGGAAACGATGACGATTATGTAGACCAACTCGTAGTAGACGCATATAATGTTTATATCGATGAAATGAAAAAGTACCATAACACGCGCTATGGACGGGGGCCAATCGGCGGAATATATTATGCGGGAACATCTTCTATATCGGCGAATGTTCCGCAGGGAGCAGGCACACTGGCAACGCCTGATGGAAGAAAAGCCGGCGCGCCTCTGGCGGAAGGCTGCAGTCCAAGCCATGAGGCTGATAAAAATGGTCCGACAGCAGTATTCAAAAGCGTTGCTAAGCTGCCAACCGAAGAGATTACAGGAGGAGTACTTCTAAACCAAAAGGTCACTCCGCAAATGCTTCAGAAAGAAGAAAACAGGGATAAACTTGTTATGCTGATGCGCGGATTTTTTAACCAGCTGCACGGCTATCATGTCCAGTTTAACGTGGTCAGCCGGGAAACGCTAAAGGATGCGCAAATCTATCCGGAAAAGCACAGAGATTTGATTGTGCGGGTTGCAGGGTATAGTGCATTTTTCAATGTGTTAAGTAAAAAAACACAAGACGATATCATAGAAAGAACAGAACAGATTATTTGACAAAAGAGGTGTGGAGAATGCGTGAATCTCTGAACATTGGAAGCGTCGGGACGAGCTCCATAATGGAACTGATACAGGAGGCGATCCGACTAACCCCCGGCATTTCATGCAACTTGATTTACTCGCGGGATAAAGAACGCGGCAGAAAATTTGCGGATTTAGTTGGTGTGAAGGAAATCTGCGATAATTATGAAGAGCTGTTCAAGCGAAGCGATATAGACGTTGTCTATATCGCTTCACCCAATAAATGCCATGTATCACAGGCCATACAGGCAATGAAATACGGCAAACACGTCATAATTGAAAAGCCAGTTGCGGTTCGAAAAAGCGATATGCAAAAGCTGCTTCACGTGGCTCAAGAAAATCGTGTTTTTTTCTTTGAAGCAATTACTACCTTGTTTATGCCCAATTATATTGCCTGTAAAAAACTACTTGCACATTTGGGAAAAATTCAGTCTATTGAGCTTTGCTATGGACAGTATTCTTCGAAATATGAAGCATATCTTCGCGGAGAAAATCCAAGCAATTTTAGTACGGAGATGCAGGGCGGCGCACTGAACGATTTGGGAATTTATTGTATTCATGTAGCCGTCGACCTGCTTGGATGGCCTGAGGCGGTGACCTATGACGCTGAATACGGCTCGAATGGAATTGATCTGTCTGGCATTCTCCGGCTGCGGTATCCGCAGGTTGAGTGTTTGATAGCCGTCGCAAAAAACAGGGATATGGATAGCGGATGCAGGATTTTCTGTGAAAATGGTGATATTATTGAGAAGGGACCGTTAAATAGCTTTTCAGTCTGCAAGGCGGAAGTAAAAGGAATCCCACATTGCATTGACGAGCAAGAGAAAGAGAATCGTATCACATACGAATTGCGTTGCTTTCGAGATGCAATATTAAATCATGATCTTGACTTTTTTTGCAGAATGGCTCGACAAAGCATGATTGCAGCATCGATTTTAGAACAAGCGCATGAAATCGAGAAATAAAGAGAGTTGCGATTGTCGTTTTCAGGTGATATCCAAACTATTTTGCAAAATATGCACAGGCATGTCTGAACACCTGAACAGTTTGCGTGCATTTTTTATTTACAATTCTGTTCGTCTATAAGTTTTTAGAACATAAAGTCATTTCAGCCCTTGGCAATATTGGTTATGCAAATACCACATAGTATTTGCGCCCAAGTATAGAAGGAAAGTAATATATGGT
>CAZQDA010000112.1:0-467 GCA_964592155.1 uncultured Christensenella sp. | reverse complement strand
TCATGTACATATGCTGGTAGAAATACCGCCCAAAATGAGCGTATCTGGATTTGTAGGATTTCTGAAGGGAAAAAGTAGTTTGCTGTTGCATGAAAGACACGGGAATTTGAAATACAAACATGGAAATCGGAGCTTTTGGTGCAGAGGATTCTACGTAGACACATCTGGGAAGAATGCAAAAAAAATAGCGGAATATATTCAAAATCAGATCAAAGAGGATCAGGTCAACGAACAACTAACGTTCAAAGAGTACATAGACCCGTTTACGGGTGGCAAGAAGTAGTCTCGCAAATGGCAGACCAATATGCGTCTTGAGACGCGGCTAGTATCATAGGGCTACGCCCGCATCTGAAATACCCCCGGCTAAGTGACGTGTTACACTAAAAACGGACAGTAAAAAGTCTAGCGTAAGAAATATGCTAGACTTTTTCTATGGAAAGGAGTGTAACATGAGCAAAAACAAGAAA
>CAZQDA010000111.1:0-7571 GCA_964592155.1 uncultured Christensenella sp. | reverse complement strand
ACTTTTCCGCGCATGTCCGGCACGCGAAACGTCCCCGCCGCGTCATCCGGCCGGTTGTATTTTGTGCCGATGATTTCAAAGAGCTTCCCATAGTCGCCGTTTGCGGAGTAGCTGCCCCCGTCGCACCACAAATATCCGTCCGGCAGAGCATCCCCCGCGAAAAACTTCATGCTTCCCACCGGCTCAAACTCTCCGCCACCGCCGCCTCCTCCGCCTCCCGCGTCGATTGCGTCCGTCACCGCTTTCTGGCTCATCACCTGTGTTACGCTCCGTCCGCGCATCTGCACGATATCGCTCTTCGGAATGCGCAGCTCGTCCGCGTCAGCTACGGCCTTTTCGCTCGGAACCTTGTCCGTCGCATTTCCAAGCACCTGTGTCACGCTTACCTTGTCAAGCTTTTTGCTTTGCAGCTCGCCAAGCACAGCCTGCACGTCCGCGCCCTCGATGCCCGCGATCGCCGCGACCCCGATGCTTTTTGCTCCGCTGTCCGCGCCCTCGCTCGTGAGTGCGTCGATCAGCTCGTTATATCTTCCTAGTGCAATCATCATTTTCGCGATATTGTCAAACCTCGCCTTTAGTTCAGAAGTCGATATTCCTTCCTGCGAAGGATGATCCGGCAGGCTCGCCACATCTTTTCCGTTGAATCCGGCTTCTGTAAACTTTAATTGTTTAATTCCCATTTTGACCAAAACTCCTTTCGTGTACTTTTCTTATTTCACTTTTGTCTTCAAATCATAGTAAATTGTTGCTCCATAGATTCCAAACGCCTCGTTAAGCACATCATTTTCAAACTTAAGCTGCGTGGTGATCACTTTCTTTGCTTTCACTTTTGTAGCAATCACATTCATGTCAATGTCGGTGTTAAATGTAAAGCGCGAAAAATCGAATTCTTCGAAAGTGAAGATATCCGCTGTTTTTTGATCCACCAGCAAAAAACCTCCGCCTTCCTTCAAATAGATCTTCACACTGGAGCGCGCATACGGATTCAGCTTCGTATAAATCCGCTTCACCGTTTTATATTTTGCATAGGTGTCAAACGCCACCGCAGGCGTAATCCAGTACGCCGCAATCGCCTTGCCGTCGTCGTTATAAGAGGTAGAAAATTTTGTATTATGAAACCTCATAACACATCCGTCTTCCGTACCGAACAACAACCTGTCATACTCCTTAAACCAGCATCTTACAGGGACGTCTTCCCAGTAATACCATTCATATTGGTATTGCTCGCCATTCTTGCCCTTATAGTTTTTTTGCGCCGCGTCCGCCACATATACGTGCCCGTTCACAGCGATATAAAGATAGCCTTTGTGCTCCGTTCCCACCGCCGATTCAAGCCCCGGCTCCCTGCACAGCTTCCTGTTGACAAGCTCGCTTCTCGGCTGTGCATATTGTTGTGCGGTAACCGCATTCGTCGTGATCGCAAACACACCCTGGCCGGAAAGGTACATATGATCGTCGCGAAGATCTTTCATACAGTGCGGCGATATTGCTCCCACGCCCGCAATTCCTGTTTTGATCGGAAACAGAATTGTGTTATCATCCTTTGCCGTCGCCGAGCGCAAAAACACCGTCGCATCCTGATCGTTGTCCTCTTTTAAAATCGCAAGTTCGTTTCCGCTCCGCAAATATCCCATGATTTTTGTATTGTCCTGTCCCACGAGCGCATACATGTTTTCAGGGTAATACGTGGGCAGAGCCAGGGTCCCGCTTGTAAAGTCCGACACAAAATCCCTGTTGGGAAAATCCGGATTCCCTGTCACAAACAACCTGTTGTATCCGCCCAGCCCCCACAATACGCCTGTTGTGCATTTGTTGATTCTGTCCGCCAGATTTTCCTTATCACCTACTTTCTTGTATGTAATGCGCACATTGTCGTCTCCCGTAACCGGCGATGTGCCGATCGCCCCCTGAAACGTCACCCTGCCCAGCGTGGCTTCAACCTTTGCGGGAACAATCGTAGTCCACGTTCCGTTTGCATTGAGTGTTTCGCACTTTTCTACGCTGGTTATGTTTTGCGCGTCAAGCTGATACACTGTTGCGGAATTATCTCCCGCGAACAAATTGATGCGCAGCGGCGTCAGCAGGTTAAACTGATCCTTTGCCCTCCCGCCGCCCGCGGGAGGCGCCGCAATTGTGGAGGTAGGAACATAGGCGCTTTTCTCAGCCGGCTCTGCCACTTTGCCGTTATACCGCAATAATTTTTTCCCATCCAATATCCAAAGTTGGCTTTCCATCTGGAAAGCACAGCTGCGCGCATCGTTCATACCAGAGTAAAGCAATGTTGTTGTGTTATTTTCATTCCACGCATACAGCTTTGTGCCGCTGTGGATAATCTTTTTCACAACCTGATTTTTATTTTCATCTCTCATCACCAGCCGGAAGATTCCATTGATCCGTTCAGGAAGCTTCAAAAGCTTCTCATAGCCAAACCGCTTTACGGGTCTTCCGCTCTGGTCGGAAATCATATTCAGGCAGTCTGGCGATCTGGAAAGCGAGACCGCGCCAATCTCGCTCTCAAAGTCCGCGCCCTTGAACTCCTTGAACTCCAACGCCCTCACTCCTCTTGACGGCGGCAAATCTGCCCTCACGGTCATAACCCGTCACCTCCGTAAATATCCTCTATTTCCATTTCAACTGCTTTTGCATATTTTGTTTTATTCAGCTCATAATTTGCATTGCATACATTCGCTTTGTCATTCTCGTCATCCTGAAACAAAAGCCAGTACGCAAGGCCATAGCTAAGCACCCCATTCACAATCGCATATTCAAACGGAATCACGTCTTCAAGCGTTTTAACCTCCTCAATCTCCCTCATTGGTTCCTTACCACTTGCAATTCTGCATGTATTGTTGCATTCAAAACAATCGATCATGAGCTGGTTTACCAGATCGGCCACATAAGGGGCATATCCCTGCGCATATCCGCTTTCTTCCCCCATCACAGACATTGCCTTTTTTAATAACTCCCTCACCGTTGTCTGTCCATTCATTGTCTTTGCCTCCTTTCTTTTTTCACATTCTTATCTGTCTTCCAAATCCAAATACTTCATCCATTTGTGCATCATAGCTTAACTCTTCTTTTTCCGTCTGCCTTTTCAACTCAGCCGGAAGCGGCCTTCCTGCCACAAAATACCGGATCGCGTCCGGCGCGTGCGTCAGCTCGTGCGGCTCTCTTGCGCAGTCGTTCGGATTTTTTCCGTCATACCGCAGCGCAGGAAGCGTGCGGATCAGATGACTGCAATTTTCAAAAATTCGCAAATGCGCCGTTATACTGTTTTCGCCATTTTGATACGGCTTGAGCCATTCTTTCAGGTTGTACCATCCCTGCACCCTGTCGTTTTGCGCCCGCACAAGCAAAATCCCGCTTTCCGCGAATATCTCCGCCGTGCTTTTTCCTGTGTCGCTGTGCCTGTTCCACAAATCAGGCGGCGCGTAATACGCATCGATTTTTTCTTCTGTCATTTCCAATATCTTTTCCGCCGCCTGCGAAACCATAAGCCCGCTTTCGTAAAGTTCCTTGTAAATATAGGCATTTTCCTGCTCATCCATCGCAATCCAGTAACACGCCAGCATATCAAGCCCATAGTCAAGCGCCACATACCGCCGCCAATCCTTGTGAAGCAAAAACGGCCTTACCACATGAATCCCGCGTTTGAACTCTCCAAAATACTGCCCTTCAAAAATATCCCAGTCCCCATGCAGCATCGCCTTTCTTCTATCTTCCGGCAGGTTTTCGAGCGTTCTTACATAATCCGGCGAATGCTTCATCAAATAATCGTTTTCATACACAAGCGACTGGATAAACGCATAGTCCTCCGGCCTCTCGCTCGCGCGGTAATCGCGGTCAATAAACAACCGCTTCACCCAGCTATGCCCCACCCCGCCCGGATTGCAGGTCAGATACATCCTCGGCGCAAACCCTTTTTTGCATAATCCGGAAGAACGATTGCTTTCCGTAAGCGCCTGATACTGAAATTCCGTGAATTGCGTTGCCTCTTCCAAGAAAACAACGTCATACGCCTGCCCCTGATACTGCAACACATCACGCTCCGCCGCGCAATAGCCAAGCCGCAGCCTGCTCCCGTTCGGAAACAAAAATTCGCGCGTGCTTTCCCTGTAGGTTGCAATTCCCTTGAGCATCCCCATCAGAACGATCACATGATTTTCACGCAGCTCGCTCAGCGTGCGCCTCAAAAGAAGGATTTGCAGCCCGTCATAGCGCAGCGCCAAAAGCACGGCCTTCATACGCGCGGCCCAGCTCTTTCCGCCCCCCCGCGCACCACCGTAGGCCACGTATTTTGCCTTTGCCGCGAAAAACTTCGCCTGTTTGGGATACGGTTTTTCCATCTTAAGTACCCTGCTCATTTTGCCCACTCCTTTATCGTTTCATCCAGTTCCACACGAACCACGTCTTCTCCACCTTCCTCCTTTTCACTGAGAATGCGATAATATTTCGCCAAAAATTCCGCTGCCTTTGTCCTGTCCGACACCTTTACCGGCTGCCTGACCAAAATTTCTTCTCCGCTTTCCTTGTCCCGCTCGATTTTTTGCTCAAACACCTCTCCTCTCATCAGCATGGTAAAGTAGTGCAGTATTTCCTGCGCTTGCGCCATATTTCTGCTTGCTTGCCCCGCCCGCACTTCCTCTATATGTTGCCTGACTTTTTCATCCGCCAGGAAATCTGCTGCCGTGCGCGCCGCACGTTTTTCACTATATCCGGCGCGGATTGCCGCCTCCCGCGCATTTTCATCTTTCAGATACTCTTTGCAAAACCTCCGCTGCCGTTCTGTCATCTGTGTTCTCCCTTTTCCTATATTTTTCCAATTGAATGAAATTTTTGTGCTTAACCTCCAAAATGTGTTTATTAATAAAATGAAAGAAAAACCATCCATATAAAGGAGGAATCGTTATGACATACAAAGTAATTGTACGTGACCCTGCAGCCGGCACGGAAACTTATGTTGATAATCTGACAAAACCGCAGGCTGTCAAAGAAGCGGAAGACCGCTCTTCCGACAAAACCAAAAAGGTTTATATCAGCTTTGTTCAGAGCAATGGGAAGGAAGGCTACTTAAACCGTGACGGTGCAACCTGCGATTGTCCCGGCGAGCCATGGTAATCCTGCCATTTTATCAAGTATGAAACAAAGCAGCCAAAATTTTTGGCTGCTTTGTTTATTTTGCCCAGACCTGTCTCTTGCTTGTTTCCCTGTTATGCGTTGGTCGCTTCCGCCACTGCGCTTCTGTAATTTCCTTCCTTTGCAGCAAAGGCCTTGATCGTCTGGCCCGCTTCCAGCGAAACCGCCGTCGTATAAGCCTTCGCAGATTTGGAATATCTCGGATCAGTGCCATCGGTCGTATACCGGAAGCTCACGCCCGACACTGCCGTAATGGTTGCCGCATTGCTCGCAACCGTAATTTTAGGCGCCGCCACAATTTTTGAAGCATCCACAGCCGCGTAAACGCCGCCGGCCTTTGCGCCCAGCACAAATGCGTCAAAATAGTTTCGACCTTCCAGTACGTTTCCGTCAATTCCCGCCACATCATTCAAAATGCGCATTGTCTTGATTTTGTTCGGATTGATTACAGATCCTTTAAACGTAATCAGGAAATACGCCTCCGCCGGAAAATAGACGTCCGGAATTTTAATCACCTGCATGTCGGCAATCATGCCCACATATCCCTTTGCAAGCGCCTTTTCCGCCAGCGTATCCACCGCGAGGAATTCCTTTGATAACCTCAGCATGTTGTAATAAGTGGTCGGGATATAAAGAATCCTGTCCTGATCCGGCGCAAGCGCGTTATCCAGCGTTTTTGCCCCATCGAAAATCTTTTCGACAATCGTATCCCTTGTGGGAGCCACGGCGAGCCCCTCGATCGTTCCCGCCTGCTCTATCCATCTTTTTAGTGCGTACTTATCCATAAATGGAACCACCTGCTCCTTAATTTGAGCGTTCATCATTTTTGCCGCGCCTTTCGTATTCATCTGATCTAAGTTGTTGCCCTTGTCAATCGTAATCGAAAAGCCTTTGTCTTGGGAAAGCTCCACCTCCTGCACAGTGTCCTGCATCTCTACTGGCGTGCCAAAACGGTTTTCTCCGCTCCGCTTGTAATCATTTAAATCCACCGTCTGAGGCGTATAAATCGAAATCGACTTTACCCCTGCAAAATCGTATTCTGTGGAGGCGTTACCCGCCACATAACTTTCCTTTGTAAATTTCTCCGCAATTTTCGTGCTGTATTTTCCTGCTAAATTAATCGCCATCTATTTTTTCTCCTTCATATTTTATTTCATGAGTTCTGTGATGAACGGATCTTCCACTTCCGTTCCCATGCCCTTCACGCTGCCGGGCAATTTTTCCCTATTCATTTGTTCATACCGGAATCCCGCGAGCTCCCGCTCCTTTTCTTCCAGCAGGTAGCTCTGGTAAGCTGCCACCGGCGTTGCCCCTGCGCGTATTTCTTCTACCACAGTTTCCGGCAAATCATCCACATCCGGATACATCCTTTCAAATTCTTCAATACCTGAAAAAATAAGTATTTGATCTCGCGACATTCCCTCAGGCTGTGCTTGATTCCGCAGGCTTGCATTCTCGATTTCGATCTGCGCGATATGCAGCGCCATATCATAATCGTATCCCTGATCATAAAGCTGCTCGGCACGCATTGCGCACTTCGCTTCGCCTTCTGACCGTTCTGCCTGCCAAATCAGTTCTTCCGTACTGATTCCCGCTTGTTTGGCCAACTTTTCCAGTGTTTTTTGTTCGGCGCTGGGTTCTTTTTTGTAGTTCTCAATTTCTTCTTGAGAAAACGTATATTCTTTTTCGCCCAGCTTTACTCTGATTCCCGCTTCTCCACTCTCCGGAGTTTCCTCTCCATCAGAGAGGGAGGCGCGCTCGATATCTTCGCCGCTGATATCAGCCTTGTCTTCGCGATCTGCCTGTTTTTGATCCTTTGCGTCCGCCGCTTGCGTATCGCAATCAAACTCCGCCTCAAAATCAGCCGCTTGCTGCGCCGACATTTCCTCTGTCGGCATAGCTTCCATTTCCTGTGCAATGATTTCTTCCATAAATTCATTCTCCCTTTTGACGGGGGCAAAGCCTTCCTCACTTTGCTCCTCATTTTTATGTTGCTTATCCAATCGGTTGTTCATTTCTGATCTCAGATTTGACACCGCACGCCACGCATTTGGGATTCACACACTCCAGCGTCAACACCACAAATAGCTTTGTCGGCGTATCCGGCGCTTCGTCGCCTTCGACCACATTTCTGCTCCCCGTCACCCGCAGCGAGCATCCGCATTCGCTGCAAACGTCTCTGTTAGCCACTTTCTCTGTCCTCCTTCAATATTTTTGGGTAGAAAAAAGGAACGATTTTTCATCGCTCCCTTACACCTCTTTCGATAGTACCATTATACGATATTTTTCCTGCCATTACGTGCCATCTTCCTGCCATTTAGCGACATCTTCCTGACATCCACCTGCCATTTATCATTTTCGCTTCCCCCCGCGCCGGATTCCAATTTATGCAAAAAATGCGCACAGCTTTCTTTGCTGTGCGCATTTTTAATCTT
>CAZQDA010000110.1:0-7954 GCA_964592155.1 uncultured Christensenella sp. | reverse complement strand
GCGCTAAAATAATCCAGTGCATTCGCGTGATGGGCGGCAGCGTCAAAAAGACGGCCAATATCGGCGATGTGATTATTGCATCTGTGAAAACTGCGACGCCCGGCGGCGTAGTTAAGAAAAAAGACGTGGTGAAAGCCGTTGTCGTACGCTCCGTGAGCGGAGTCAGAAGAGTAGACGGTTCGCACATCAGATTTGACGAAAACGCAGCAGTGATTATTGATAACAATAAGCAGCCCAAAGGAACGCGTATTTTTGGGCCTGTTGCCAGGGAGCTTAGAGACAAGGATTATATGAAAATCGTGTCGCTTGCCCCGGAAGTTTTGTAAGGAGGGGATAACGTATGAACACACTGAAAATTAAAAAAGGCGATACAGCAGTTGTCATCTCCGGCAAAGAAAAAGGAAAACAGGCAAAGGTTTTGAGAGTAGAGCCTTCGGCTGGAAAAGTGGTTCTGGAGGGCGTGAATATGCTCACAAAGCATAAAAAGCCGAAAAACCAGACGACGCCCGGTGGAATCATTAAGCAGGAAGGCGCTTTTAATGCGTCCAATGTGATGGTAGTATGCCCCAAATGTTCCAAGGCGACAAGAGTAGGGCATGAAATGAAAGACGGCAACAAGATCCGCGTTTGCAAAAAATGCGGAGCGGCGCTGTGAGTGAAGGGAGGTAATTATCTGATATGCCAAGATTAAAAGATACGTATAAAGCGGAAATTATGCCCGCTATGATGCAAAAATTTGAGTATAAAAACGTAAATCAGGTACCCAAGCTCGAAAAAGTTGTAATCAACATGGGGCTTGGCGAAGCAAAAGATAACCCGAAAGCCCTTGACTCGGCAGTGGAAGACTTGACGGTTATTTCCGGTCAAAAGCCGGTGGTTACCTATGCAAAGAAATCCGTCGCGAACTTTAAGTTGCGCGAAGGAATGAAGATCGGTGCGAAGGTGACGCTCAGGGGTGACAGAATGTATGAGTTTATTGATAAGCTCATCAGCATCGCAATCCCGCGCGTGCGCGACTTCAGAGGACTTTCTGCAAAATCCTTTGATGGCAGAGGCAATTTTGCTATGGGCTTCAAAGAGCAGCTCGTGTTCCCGGAAATCGAGTACGATAAAGTGGACGCAATCCGCGGTATGGACATCATTGTGGTAACGACAGCAAATACTGACGAAGAAGCAAGAGAGCTACTGACCCAGATGGGTATGCCGTTTGCGCACTAAGGGAGGAAAGAAGTTATCATGGCTAAGAAAAGTATGATCATCAAGCAGCAGAGGGGTTCCAAATTCTCTACACGCAATTACACAAGATGCCGTATTTGCGGTAGGCCTCATTCCGTGCTGAGAAAATACGGCATTTGCCGTGTTTGCTTTCGTGAGCTTGCATACCGCGGTCAAATCCCCGGTGTGAAAAAAGCAAGCTGGTAATCTTTTAAGAAAAAGAAGGAGGAAACAATATGCCGGTAACAGATTCTGTCGCAGATATGCTTACACGCATTCGTAACGGGCTTACTGCAAAACACGAAGTTGTAGAAGTACCTGCGTCCAATATGAAAAAGGCAATTGGTCAGATATTGCTCCAAGAGGGCTATATTAAAGGCTGCGAGTTTATAGATGACGGCGTTCAGGGAACGCTGAGAATTAAATTGAAATATGGACCGGGCGGGGAGAAAGTAATCTCCGGGCTCAAGAAGATTTCAAAGCCGGGCCTTCGGGTGTATGCGCGGCACGATAAGCTGCCCCGCGTCCTCAATGGTCTTGGTATCGCTATTATTTCCACGTCCAAGGGCATCATCACAGACGCGCAGGCGCGCCGTGAAGCCGTTGGCGGCGAAGTAATCGCCTATATTTGGTAGTTGGAGGTTTAGAAAATGTCAAGAATAGGAAAATTGCCTATCGATTTACCCTCCGGCGTAACCGTAAGCAAGGCGGGAAACGAAGTAACCGTTAAGGGTAAAAATGGCGAATTAAAAGCAGAATTCAGTGATAAAATCACGATTACGCAGGAAGGCGAGCAAATCATTCTTACGCGCGATTCCGAAGAAAAGCAATCAAAGGCGCTGCATGGCCTGACGCGCGCGCTTCTTGCAAATATGGTCAAAGGCGTTTCAGATGGCTTTGAGAAAAAGCTGGAGATCGTCGGTGTTGGTTATAGAGTGCAATTGCAGGGGCAGAAGCTTGTATTCGGACTTGGATATTCCCATCCGGTGGAAGTGGAAGCGCCCAAAGGAATCACCTTTGAAGTGCCAACTCCCAACAGCATTATTATCAAGGGAATTGATAAACAGGCGGTTGGCCAATGCGCAGCGAATATCCGTACGCTTCGTCCGCCGGAGCCTTATAAAGGCAAGGGCATTAAGTACGAAGGCGAGTATATCCGCCGCAAAGTTGGTAAGACGGGTATGTAATGGAGGCGTGAAAGCAGTATGATTAATAAAAAAGATAGAAATGAAACAAGAAAAAAGCGCCATCAGAGAATCCGTAACAAGATTTCCGGCACGGCAAGCCGTCCGAGAATGAATGTATACAGGAGTCTGAACAACATTTATGTTCAGTTTATCGACGATGTTGCTGGAAATACACTTTGCTGCGCTTCCTCTATGGATGCTGAGATCAAAGGCAAATGTGAACAGGCGACAAAGACCGAAGCTGCGAAAATCGTTGGCGAGCTTGCTGCACAGCGTGCGGTAAAAGCGGGCATCAGCGAGGTTGTTTTTGACCGCGGAGGTTATCTCTATACAGGCAGAGTGGCTATGGTTGCGCAGGGCGCAAGAGCTGCCGGCCTCAAGTTTTGATAGGAGGTACGGACATTGCAGAACGATAGAGCAATTGATGCAGGTACTCTTGATTTAAAAGAAAAATTGGTGGCGATCAACCGTGTTGCAAAGGTTGTAAAGGGCGGTCGTAACTTCAGATTTTCTGCACTCGTTGTTGTCGGAGACGAGAACGGGCATGTGGGAGTCGGCATGGGAAAAGCGATGGAAATCCCGGAAGCGATCAGAAAAGCCGTTCAGGCTGCGAAAAAAGACATGGTCACTGTTTCGCTCAAGGGTACATCCATTCCTCATGAGGTGATTGGTAAATTCGGACGCGGCAGAGTGCTTCTGCTTCCGGCTTCGGAAGGTACTGGCGTTATCGCGGGCGGCCCCGCGCGTGCGGTATTGGAGCTTGCCGGAATCAAGGATATCAGAACGAAATCTCAGGGTTCCAACAATCCGATCAACTGTGTAAAAGCAACGCTGGAAGGTCTGCGGGAGCTGAGAAGCGCGGAGCAGGTTGCGCGTCTGCGCGGCATCAGCGTAGATCAGCTGCAGCAGTAAGGAGGCTTATAATGAATCTGAAGATTAAACTTGTAAAAAGCCCCATTGGCTATGCGCAGGACCAGAAGGACACAATAAAGGCTCTTGGTTTGCGTAAAATCGGTCAGGAAGTTTTGCGGCCGGATAACGCGCCGGTCAGAGGTATGGTGTTTAAGGTAAAGCATCTGGTATCGGTTGAAGAGACGAAATAAGGAGGAAGCTTATGAAACTTCATGAACTTGGTCCTGCCGAGGGTGCGAAAAAATCACCCAAGAGAGTAGGAAGAGGATGTGGATCCGGTATTGGCAAAACTTCCGCAAGAGGTCAGAAAGGCCAGAAATCCCGTAGCGGCGGCGGCGTTCGTCCAGGGTTTGAAGGCGGACAGATGCCTCTTTCAAGACGTTTGCCCAAAAGAGGATTCACCAATATATTTGCAAAAGAATATGCTACAATCAATGTTTCCGATCTTGAGAAACTGGAAGACGGAGCGGTTGTGGATGTAAAAATGCTGATTGATAACGGCATGATCAAAAAGGCTTATGACGGCCTGAAAGTGCTTGGAAACGGAGAACTGAAGAAAAAAGTAACTGTAAAAGCTGCGAAGTTCACAAAAACAGCAGAGCAGAAAATTACAGCTGCAGGCGGCAGCATTGAGGTGTTATAATGTTTAAAACCATTGCAAACGCCTGGAAGATGCCGGACATCAGGAAGAAAATTCTTTTCACCCTCCTGATGCTGCTCATCTACCGCATCGGTGCGTACATTCCGGTTCCCGGCGTAAATGTTGATTTTATTGCTAAGCAGGTAGCAGATTTTGACGTACTTGGATTTTTGAATCTGTTTTCGGGCGGCGCGCTCGGACAAATGACAATTTTCGCGCTTGGTATCATTCCGTATATCAACGCGTCCATCATCATGAACCTCCTCACCGTGGCGATTCCCAAACTGGAACGTCTGGCAAAGGAAGGCGATGACGGAAGGAAAAAGATTGCGGCAATCACAAGATATCTGGGCGTTATCCTTGGTCTCGTGCAGGCGATCGGCATCATGGCCGGTTTGGGTGCATCGGCGGTTGAGCCGAACGCGACATGGTTTACATATGTAACCATTGTAGTCTGCCTGACGGCGGGCACCGCGCTCATCATGTGGATTGGTGAGCGGATCACAGAGCACGGAATTGGAAACGGTATCTCGCTGCTGATCTTCATCAGCATCATTTCCCGCGTGCCTGCGATGCTGCAAGGTATCGGAGAAGCGGTGATGCAGGGAACGACGAGCTTCTGGTCGGTTGTATTGGTTGCGGCCTTTGCATTTTTGATTATCCTTGGCATCACGTTTGTCGATCTTGGCGAACGCAGGATTCCGGTGCAGTATGCAAAACGCGTGGTTGGCAGAAAGATGTACGGCGGACAATCGACGCACATTCCGATGAAGGTAAACCAGAGCGGCGTTATGCCCCTGATCTTCGCGGTTACCATACTGATGCTGCCGGGTATGATCGGTCAGTTCTGGCCGGAAAGCGGCTTTTATCAGTGGTACCAGATTTATGCGGGTCCGGGCACCATCGTTTACGGCGTGGTTTACGCGCTGCTGATTCTGTTCTTCTCGTACTTCTATTCACAGATTGCGTTCAATCCTGTGGATGTGTCAAAGAATTTGCAGCAAAACGGCGGATTTATTCCGGGTATCAGGCCGGGCAAGCCGACCTCTGATTATCTGGCTAAGATATTGTCGCGGATTACGCTCTTTGGAGCGATCTTCCTCGCAATCGTGGCTGCGGTTCCTTCGTTCTTCCAGTTTACAACGGGTGTGGAGAGCATTTTTGGCGCCACCAGTCTTCTGATTATGGTAAACGTTGCGCTGGAAACAACCAAGCAGCTCGAATCACAGATGATGATGCGGCATTACAAAGGGTTCTTAAATTAGCAGCGGATTGAGTGCTAAGACACGCTTTGATAGCAGAGAGGAACGATTGTGAATTTGATATTTTTAGGCCCTCCCGGATCAGGGAAAGGCACGATGGCTGAAATAGTCGGAAAAGAAATGAAGCTCGCCCATATCTCCACAGGAGACATGTTGCGCGCGGAAATCAAAGCCGGCAGCGAACTCGGAACGCTTGCCAAGTCGTTTATCGACAAAGGCGCGCTGGTGCCTGATCAGGTGATCATCGATATGATGGGCGAGCGGTTCAAACAGGACGACGCAAAAGGCGGCGTTCTGCTGGACGGATTTCCGAGGACAGTGGCACAGGCAGAGGCGCTTGACGGACTGATTGGCATTGACGCTGTCATCAACCTTGAAGTTGACGTACAGGTGATCGTAAATCGCGTGCTTGCGCGCAGAGTTTGTCAGGATTGCGGATCGGTGTACAGCACCAAAACGCACAGCGGCGAAAGCTGCGATAAGTGCGGCGGAACGCTGATCACGCGTGCGGACGATAACGAGCAGACGGTACGCGAGCGCTTCCGTGTTTATGAGGAGCAGACCGCCCCGCTTATCGATTTTTATGCGGCGCGCGGCCTTGTCAGCAACGTGGACGGCACCATGGCGATCGATGAAGAAGCGGCACATATCTGCGGTATACTGAAAAAGATATGATCAACATCAAAACGCCGCAGGAAATTGCGCTGATGCGCAAGTCAGGGCGGCTGTTATACAACTGTATGCAGGAATTGTTGGCGCAAGTGAGGCCGGGAGTCACAACCATGCAGCTAGACCGCATCGTGGAGCAGTATTTAAAGGATGCAGGCGCGATTCCCTCCTTTAAGGGATATCATGATTTTCCGGGGAACATTTGCACCTCGCTAAACAGCGGTGTGGTTCACGGCATCCCGTCCGATAAGGAAATCTTAAAGGATGGGGATATTCTGAGCATCGACATGGGAGCGATTCTTGACGGATGGCAGTCGGATATGGCGCGAACCGTGGGAGTGGGGGATATCACACCGACGGAGCAAAACCTGATTGACGTCACCCGCGAAAGCTTTTTTGCAGGAATGCAGCAGGCGCGCGAAGGAAACCGCTTGAAGGATATCAGCCGTGCGATTGAAGAAGTCATTCTGAAAAATGATATGGGAATCGTCAGGGAACTGGTGGGCCACGGAATCGGGCGCGAGATGCACGAAGCGCCGGAAATCCCCAACTATACGTTCCGCGGGCCGAATCCGAGGCTTGATGTGGGCATGGTGCTTGCAATCGAGCCGATGGTGACGCTAGGGTCGGATCGGATCAAATGGGCGGATGACGGCTGGCTGGTGAAAACGGCGGACGGCAGCATGGCGGCGCATTACGAAAACACTGTGGCGATCACAGAAAACGGGCCGGAAATATTGACGGCTCCATAACAAAAAAACAGGGGATGAAGATGAAAACAGAGTATCCCGTGGAAATAGGAAGGGTTGCGGTTAGCAGGTCCGGAAGAGATCAGGGACGCGCGTTTCTGATCGTGGAAATGCTGGAAAGCCCGTACGTAATGATTGCGGACGGAGGATTAAGGCGGCTTGCAAAGCCAAAACGAAAGAAGTTAAAACACCTGAAGTTACAGCCAATGGTTCTTGAAAACATTCAGGAAAAGCTGAAACAGGGAAGCAAAGTGTTTGATGCGGAGCTGAGAAGCGCCCTTAAAAACACGATGGAATCACAGAAGGAGGAGTGAATTTGTCTAAAAGCGACGTAATCGAAGTGGAAGGAACCGTAACAGATACCTATCCAAACGCTTCATTTGAAGTAGAGCTTGAAAACGGACACAAAGTACTGGCGCATATTTCAGGGAAGCTGCGTATGCATTATATTCGTATCTTGCCCGGAGACAAAGTGACAGTGGAACTCTCACCCTATGACCTCACAAGAGGCAGGATCACATGGCGCGGCAAGGCGTAAGCCAAAGACGCGTGTGTGCGATATATCATTTGCAAGAAAAAGAGGAGGCTTTTTAAGATGAAAGTAAGACCATCGGTAAAACCCATTTGCGAAAAATGCAAGATCATCAAGAGAAAAGGAAAAGTAATGGTAATTTGCCCCAATGTGAAGCACAAGCAGAAACAGGGCTAAGGAAAATAACGTTTATACGGGCGGCTGATTTGCGGTGCGAAAGTGTGCGCAAATATTACGTATAAGCTTTATATAACACAGATAATGTGGTATAATTTACCAGTTATCATCATTTTAGTAAACAAAGGATTGGCGGCGACCCCGCTTAGAATTCACGGAGGTGTTTAAGAAAGTATGGCACGTATTGCTGGCGTAGACTTGCCCAGAGACAAACGCGTTGAGATCGGCCTCACCTATATTTATGGTATCGGCCTTAAGACTTCACAGCGGATTTTATCTGAGACAAATGTAAATCCTGACATCAGGGTAAAAGACCTTGACGAAAATGATCTTTCGAAAATCAGGGAATATATCGACAAAAACATTAAAACAGAGGGCGACCTGAGAAGAGAAGTGTCTCTTAATATCAAGCGCCTGATGGAAATCGGCTGCTATCGCGGCATCCGTCATAGAAAAGGCCTGCCTGTTCGCGGTCAGAGTACGAAGCAGAATGCACGTACGCGCAAAGGACCGAAGAGAACAGTTGCCGGTAAAAAGAAATAAGGAGGGATAGATCATGGCTGCACCTAAGAAAAAAGTGTCCAGAAGACGCAGAGAAAAGAAGAACATCG
>CAZQDA010000109.1:0-8033 GCA_964592155.1 uncultured Christensenella sp. | reverse complement strand
CATACACTCCAACATCGAAACCGTTGATGACAACAAAACACAACAAAACAATCACAATGAATGTTACGATGATTCCGATTAAGCTACGTTTTTTCATCAATTGTTCCCTCCTATTTCTGATTGTCAGACAAAAATCAAGCCTTTGCCCGCAGTGAACGTCATCCCTAATATGGATGTCGCCATAACCCCCATTACAGCGAAAAACTCACTTATATATTATATAGCTGCAAGCAGGAATAGTCAATTAGAACTATTCTTGCTCCCGTTCCTTAAAAATCGAACAAGCTGAGCTGGTTTGTTTGCGAAAGGCCGGTCAGCGTGCCCATTTTTTGCATCTCTTCCACCACAGAGGACGATACACGCGCCCGTTTGCGCAAATCCTCCACCGACATAAACGCTCCAAGGTCGCGCTCCTCCACAATTTTTGCGGCGGCGGCGCCACCAAGCTTCGGGATGGACAAAAACGGTAACCGTAGTCCGTCTTCTTCAATCAGAAATTTCTCCGCGTCTGATTTTAGGAGATCGACAGGTAAAAAGTGAATGCCGCGCAAATACATTTCGCACGCTACCTCAAGCATTGTCGCCATGTTTTTTTCGTTTGCCGTGGCATTTCCCTTATTTTCCAGTATCTGCCAGTTCTTTTTGATATCATCAATGCCGCCCGCAACATAGGAAGCGTCAAATTCGCCGGATCGAACCGTGAAATACGAAGAATAAAAAGCTTGCGGATAATGAACCTTACAATAGGCGATCCGGTAGGCCATAATTACATAGGCAACGGCATGCGCCTTTGGAAACATGTATTTGATTTTTTTACAGGATTCGATAAACCATTCCGCGATATGCGCGTCGGTAAGCGCCTTTTGCATATCGTCTGAAAAACCGTTTTTGGCGATCTTACCCTTTCTGGTTGCCTCCATGATGAAAAAGGCCATGCGCTTTTCCACGCCGCGGTCAACCAGATAGTTCATGATATCGTCGCGCGTACAAATCGCCTCTTTCAGCGTACAGGTTCCCGCCTTGATTAAATCCTGCGCGTTTCCCAGCCAAACATCCGTGCCGTGGGAAAGTCCGCTGATTCGCACGATTTCAGACATCGTGGTGGGCTTGGTGTCCATCAGCATCTGTCTTACAAATTTTGTGCCAAACTCCGGAATGCCAAGCGTTCCCGTCTGGATTCCCAAAAGATCTTTTGGCTTCAAATGAAGCGGCTCCAACCCCGAAAAAAGCTTCATGGTCTGCTGGTCGTCAAGCGGTATGGTAAGCGGGTCTATGCCCGTGGCATCCTGCAGCAATCTGATAATGGTCGGAACGTCGTGCCCCAGAATATCAAGCTTGATCAGAATATCATGCATGGAGTTAAAGTCAAAGTGCGTGGTCACCCATTCCGCATCCGCGGAATCGGCAGGCCTTTGCACAGGCGTAAAATCATAGACTTCCATTTCTTTGGGAACAATTACAATCCCGCCCGGATGCTGCCCTGTTGTCTTTTTTACGCCGGACACGCCCTGCACAAGGCGGTTAATTTCGGCTTCATTTGCATAGGTTCCGGTCTGATCCAGATATTTCTTGACATAGCCGTATGCAATTTTATCCTTCACGGCACTGATCGTACCCGCACGAAATACATGCCCTTTTCCAAACAACACTTCCGTATATTTATGCGCCACAGGCTGATATTCGCCTGAGAAGTTAAGGTCGATATCAGGAACCTTATCCGCGTCAATCCCCAAAAATACTTCAAACGGAATATCATAACCATCCTTTAAGAGCTGGCTGCCGCACTTTGGACAGACCGCATCCGGAAGATCCACGCCGCAGGGATATTTTTCTTTATCCACGTCAAAATCTGAATGCTTGCAGTCGGGGCAGACGTAGTGCGGTGGCAGCGGGTTGACCTCGGTGATTCCAGTCATAGTCGCCGCGAGGCTGGAGCCCACCGAACCTCTGGAACCCACCAGATATCCGTCTTCATTGGATTTTTTAACCAGCCTGTGCGCGCTATAATAGAGAACTGAAAATCCATGGCCCACAATGGAATCCAGCTCGCGTTTGAGCCTCGCCTCAATCAACTCCGGCAAGGGATCGCCATATTTTTCCTTTGCCGTTTGAAAGGCAAGCTCCGTAATTTTTTCAGACGCGCCTTCAATGCTGGGCATTGCGGTTTCCGACTGGAATAATTCGATTTCTTCGGTCATATCCGCTATTTTATTGGAATTTTCAACAACGACCTCATGAGCCGTCTCTTCTCCCAAATATGCAAATTCCTTGAGCATTTCATCTGTGGTACGCAAATAGAGCGGTGATTGCTGAGCGGCATCGTCATAACCCTGTATCTGGAAAATAATGCGTCTGAAATATTCCTCATGCGGATCGAGAAAATGTACGTCGCAGGTTGCCACCACGGGCTTTTCCAGCATCTTTCCAAAGTCCACAATTCTTTTGTTCAGGCGGCGGATCTCTTCTGCGCTCGCAAGAATCCCCTGCCGCACCATAAACTCATTGTTTGCGACAGGCTGTATTTCCAGATAATCATAAAAAGAAGCAATTTTGATCAGCTTTTTTTCGCTTGCTCCGGCAAGCAGCGCCTGATAAAGCTCTCCCGCCTCACACGCCGAGCCGATGATAAGCCCCTCCCTGTGCTCTTCAATCAAACTTTTAGGCATGCGCGGCCTGCGGTAAAAATAGTCGAGATGCGCGTGAGAAATCAATTTATAAAGATTGCGCAATCCCCGTTTGTTTTTACATAAAATGATCGTATGATAAGTTTTCGCGCTCTTTGCGCTACTGTGCTCAAGGAACAGATTGTTGACCCCCTGCATATTATGAGCATCCATTTTTTCAAATTCCTTGAAACATTCCAGCATGATTTTTGCCGTGCATAATGCGTCGTTCACAGCTCTGTGATGCTCAAGGGGAATTCGCAGGTGAGCCGCAACCGTATTTAATTTATGGTTTTTAAGCGTGGGAAACGCAAGACGGCATAGCGCGAGCGAATCCAATACTTGATTGGCATACAAAATTCCAAATTCTTTGGATTTATGGAAAATAAACTTGGTGTCAAAATCCGAATTATGCGCAACCAAAACTGCGTTCTCGCCGCAAAACTGTTTGAACTCGGCGAGCGCCTGCTCTGGTAGCGGAGCATCCCGCACCATGTCGTCCGTAATCCCTGTCAGAGAGACAATTTTGGGCGGAATCGGATTCGACGGCTTTACGAACGTTTGAAAACGGTCTGCAATTTCTCCGCCTACAACACGCACCGCGCCAATTTCCGTGATATCGCAATTGATATGGGAAAGCCCTGTCGTTTCGATATCAAAAACCACATATTCCTCATCAAACCCTTTGGGCTGACTGGAATCATACACTCTTTTGGTGTCGTCAATCATATAGGCTTCCACGCCATAAATAAGATGGATTCCGTTTGCCTTTGCAGCGCCTGCCGCATCCGGAAACGCCTGCACCACGCCATGATCGGTGATTGCAATTGCTTTGTGCCCCCACTTTGCGGCGCGCGCAACAATCTTTTTCACATCGGAAACGCCATCCTGCGCAGACATTTGCGTATGCGTATGAAGTTCTACGCGTTTTTCCGGTGCGGTATCCTCTCTGTCCTTATGATTTGATTTTTCAATTTTTTGTGCCTTTACTGTTTTTTCATGCTCGAACGTATCGTCCGCACACAATCCCGTCACAACGATCCACTGCCCTTTTTTAGGCGCAACAAGCTTCGTTTTATATTTACTGCTTTCCAGAAAGAAACAGGTGATGCTCGATGTATAGTCGCTCAACACAAATTTATGCTTAACGAGTTCTCCGTTCTTTAGCTCCTTATCTTCCGTGAACACAACCTCACCCTCTATGGTGCAGCGCGTGTCCACCGCGAGGTCACATATTTTTGTAAGAGCCGCTCCCTGCTCTGCCGCTCTGCTCATCGCGCTCCGCTCCTTTGGCGGGCGTGGAGCATCCGGCATAACCTGCGCATCCTCCTGCATTTGCGGTGGGGCAATCTCGGGCGGCGGGGGCATAAACTGCTGATGATCCGGCATTTCTTTCTTTGCGGGGGCTGCGATGGCTTTTTCCACATCCGCAGAAAGAGCGTATTCACTTTTCACCTCTTGCGAAACAGACAAACGCAAAGCCGGCTGGAAACCATAAGTTCCACAAAAAAAAGCCTCCGTCAAACGACCGAGATTCATCATATTGAAAATACTAAGTCCCATCTCGGACTCAAACGTAATTTCCAGTATATTCTCCTGAAGCGAAAGCCCTGCCGGTTGCAAAAAGGGCATAACGGTCGGCTCAGACAAAATCAGAAAATCTTTTATATACTGCTCCGTAAGCGCAGGATTATCATAAAGCTCTTCCAGATATCCGGATTGATCAAGGGATATTTTGACCTTTTGGTTGCATTCCTTTGATAATTCGCCTTTGACTTTCAGAAATTCGTTTGGCGGCAAATGCCGCGAAGTTTTAAAAAACGCTTCCAGAGTCTCTTCTTCTGCGAGAAACTCCACTCTATCAAACTCAATTAAATTCTGGAACCGGGGGCTCTTTTTTATTTTGTCGATTACTTTATTCAGGTCGTTTATGAGCGCGTTCACAGCTGTTTTTTCCTTTCCTCAAACAGTTCAAGTATCATGCGGCGCATTTCAGGAAGAATATCAAATTCATCTACTTTCTTCAGTATTTTTCCGTGCGAGAACAGCAAGCCTTCGCCGCGCCCACCCGCAATTCCGATATCTGCCTCGCGCGCCTCTCCCGGACCGTTCACAGCGCAGCCCATTACGGCTATTTTCATAGGTACATCCATATTTTGTGTAAATTTTTCGATGTTTGCCGCGATTTTCTCCAAATCCACCGAGCATCTGCCACAGGTTGGGCAGGAAATAATCTCTACGCCTGTTTGCCGCAAGCCGCAGGATTTTAAGATGTCCTTTGCCGCATAAATCTCCTGCACGGGGTCTCCTGTAATCGAAACGCGGATTGTATCTCCAATTCCGTCCAAAATCAGCGATCCCAGCGCAATTGAGGACTTAATAACTGCCATTTTATAGGTTCCCGCTTCCGTCACTCCCAGATGAAGCGGATAATTGACTTTTCGAGAAATTTGACGGTAGGCCTCCACGCAAACCGGCACATTGGACGATTTCATGGAAACAACAATATCCGTAAATCTTGCCCGCTCCAAAATCCGTATGTTGTCAAGCGCGCTTTCTACAAGCGCCTGCGCCGTGGGCCCGCCAAATTTCGCGAGCGTCTCTTTGGAAAGCGACCCCGCGTTTGCGCCCACCCTGATCGGGATTTTATGTGCCTTTGCTGCGTCCACCACAAGCGCAATCTTGTCTGATCCGCCGATGTTGCCAGGATTGATGCGGATTTTATCCACACCGTTTTCCATTGCGGCAACGGCAATCTGCGCGTCAAAATGAACATCCGCAACCAAAGGAATGGATATCCGCTCTTTAATCGCTTTCAGACTCTGCGCACTTTCCTCGTCAAATACCGCGCAGCGGACAATTTCGCATCCGGCCTTTTCCAGCTCATGAATTTGCGCTACGGTTTTTTTCACGTCCTTGGTGTCCGTATTGGTCATGGATTGGATTGAAATCCTGTTTTCACCGCCAATACGGGCAGCGCCAATCGAAATTTCCCTTGTCTTCATTTTTCCCATCCTCTTTCATCAGACCAGTAACCTGTGCACGTCCTGAAACACCAAGAAGATTGCAAGTCCAAAAATCAGAACCATGCCGATTAAGTTCAGCGCTCCCTCCACTTTTGGAGAAGCCGGTTTTTTGCGGATTCCCTCCACCGCATAAAGAACGATTTTCCCTCCATCAAGCGCCGGAATCGGCAGGAGATTAACAATCGCAAGGTTCACGCTCAAAAGAGCGGACAGAGAGAGTAGACTGTAAAAGCCGCCTGATATGGCGACAGTGCCCACCATTTGCGTCACGCCGACGATACCTGCCATATTTTGGATGCCCTGCCCCATGAAGAACAACTGCCCCAATGCCTGCAGCATTTCGCGCATGACCAAAAAGAGCCATTTGAAGCTTAGTCCGACTGCTTCAAAAAAATTGAATGTTTTAATCGGCCCATAAGGATTGATTTCAATGCCTATCACCTTTTGCCCGTCGGCATTTTGCACATAAGGAACGTCGAGCGTCATTTCCTGTCCATCCCTCTCGATGACAAGCAGCAGGCTGTCCCCCGTTTTTTCTGAATTCATCGCATCCTGCCAGTCGTATTGAAGATCGATCTGAACGCCGTTATAATTCTTGATGATGTCGCCTTCCATGATACCTGCCTGCTGCGCGGGCATACCCTGTGTGACGCTGTGAATCGATATTTGATTGGTGCCCGCTGCCATCAGCACGATCACCGATAAAATAACAGCGACAATCACATTCATCGCAGGGCCGGCTATAATGGTCAAAAAACGGCTTTTGAGCGAGGCCGCGCGAAAATCACCCGGAACAGGGTCTTTTTCTTCGTCGTCCGCGAACTTATTGAAGCCGCCGATAAAAAAAGGACGGATCGAAAATTCCGTTTCATTTCTGCGCCACTTGATGAGCCTTGGTCCAAATCCGATTGCAAACTCCGCAACCTTAATTCCACGTTTCTTTGCAACAATATAGTGCCCGAATTCATGTGCCACCACAAGCACAGTCAGCACCAACAGCGTGATCACAATACTAATTACTACCTGCAACGATGTTCTCCTCCCGAGTTTTCAAAGCAAAGCAGCCACATGCGCGCGAACCTCTTGATCCAATGACAAAATTTGTTCCACGCTTTGCACATTTCGACCGCAAAATTTCTGCATACTGTCTTCTATCATTTCATAAATTCTGAAAAATTCTATCTGTTCCGCCAAATAATAAGCAACCGCAACTTCATTTGCCGTATTATATACTGCGGTTGTGTCCGTCCTGATGGCATCATAAGCTAGCCTTAAACATGGGAACCGTTCAAAATCCGGCTCCAAAAACTCCAGCTTGCCAATTTCATAAAAATTAAGCGGTTTTATTCTGTCATTTTCAAGCATATGCGGATGCAAAAGCGCTTTTTGAATGGGCATACGCATATCCACCGGCCCGAGCTGCGCTGTAACAGAGGCGTCTTCCCATTCCACCATGGAATGAATAATACTCTGCGGATGCACAAGCACCTGAATCTTTTCAGGCGGCATATGATACATAAAATGCGCTTCCATCACTTCCAATCCCTTATTCGCAAGAGACGCCGAATCAATCGTAATTTTCTGACCCATGGACCAGCGCGGATGTTTTAAGGCTTTTGCAAGCGGCGCATGATCTATTTCGTTTTTTGACCAGTGTAAAAACGGCCCACCCGACGCGGTAATCCAAAGACGGTTTACGCCTGCTACGTCATAGCTGTTACCAAGGCACTGAAAAAGCGCTGAATGTTCGCTGTCCACAGGCAAAACGAGCGTGCCTGTTTCTTTGATCATTTTCTGAATGACTGTTCCGCCGCACACCAGCGATTCCTTATTGGAAAGAGCCACCGGAATACGCTGTTTTAAGCATTCCGCAAAGGCAGGCAAACCCGCGATTCCAAGCACGGAAAGCGCAACCATATCAGGCTGCCCCGCCGTACACGCCTGCACAAGCGCCGTCTGTCCGCTTAAAATAGTCGCCTCATAGCACAGCAGCTTCGCAAGCTTATCTACCCGCGCATTTTCCCCCGTCAGCGCGACATACTCAGGTCTTAAATCATTTGCAATTTTCGCAAGCGTTTCCGTATCCTGATGCGCTGAGATGCAAACAACGCACAATTCTTCCTTATATTGCTTTACAATGTCCACCGTCTGTTTCCCTACAGAACCGGTTACACCTAATATCGTAATTTTTTTCAAGCTTTACTCCTGTTAAATCAAATAAAATGCCGACATCACATAGACGACCGGAATGCAAAACAAAACACTATCCATCCTGTCTACTATACCACCATGACCCGGCAAAATCTTGCCAAAATCCTTAATATTCAGTGAACGCTTTATGAAC
>CAZQDA010000108.1:0-8058 GCA_964592155.1 uncultured Christensenella sp. | reverse complement strand
CCGTAATTAATCCGATCATTTCGTTCTTCTGCGCATCTGTGTCGATTGCCGCGTCGATGCTTGTAGCCATTGCAGTTATTGGAATCGTCGAAATACACAGAATGATGAGCAATATCCAGCAAATCCGTTTCATAGATCGTTTCTTCATATGTTTTTTCCTCCAAAGTATATACAAAGACTCCGCGCAATTCAGATGAGCGGAGCCTTCGTTCAACAAAAAAGGGAAGCGATCATTTCGACCGTTCCCATTTTTGCGTGTCGTATTCAGTTTCCTTACTTCTCAATAATATCCGGCCTCTCTGACCAGCCTGCGTTCCATATGTCCTTTTTCCGGTACAGTGATCGTCTTTGTACCTGTTTGCACCTGATAATCCTCGCCGCGATAGCTAAAGTTTTCGCCGTTGAGGGTATGTCCTTTTCCGTGTCCGACGAGGTCATCGGATATATCCGCGCCACAGGTATTGCAGATCGCTTTGCTTTTCCATTCATACACAGGCTCTTCATAACTGCGCGCCGGTTCATCCACGACCCATACTTCCTCGTATACGGCGTCCTGCCATGTCTTGCCCGCGTTCGGATCGGCTGTCGCGGCAGGCGGGGGCGCGGGGGTATCCGGTTTGTTCGTGCTTTGCGAAGCTTGCTTCGGTTCTTTGGACGCGGTCTTTGTTTTATCCGGCGGGGGCTTTGGGGACGATGTCGCCGCCGGAGCAATACTTGCCGTTACCGCTGGTGTTGATGTTGCAACAGACGTTGGCTTGGGCGCGGGACTCGCGGATGCTGTGGGGGACGGTGATGGCGTCACCGATATTTCCTGTGTTTCAACAGCCGGTGTATTTGTATGATCCGGCGGCTTACTACCGGCGATTCCGAAGCCTACTCCAACGGCGACCACTGCCGATATCGCTGCGATGACGATTATTTTCTTCTTTTTCATGCATACGCCCTCCTGATGCCTGTTTGAGTTCATTATACTGCACAAAGACAGGAATGGAAGCGCTTTTCACAAACAGCAGTTATCTGTGCATGTTTTTATGCTTTGGCTTTCGTGCGGGCGCTTTGGGCGTCCATGGCGTAAATCCGCGCCATGGCTGCTGTTCATCATATACCCGCGCTTCCTCCCGCACACGCTTCAGGGCGGATGTTAAGGGTTCTGTAGGTATCCCGTTTTGCAAATATCCTTGCCTGATCCCGTCAAAGTATCCCTTCGACGGCTCGGCGGGAACACGCGCATACCTCGGCGTCATAACGTATACCATCGCGCGATACCCTGTATTGCGTCCGTCCTTGACCACCACGGATTCCTTACCGTATAGCGAGGGAAATCCTTCATAATGGTCAAGCGACTGTTCGCACTCAGGTGTGATACGCCACAACAGCCCCGGCACTTTCCCGCCCTCTTTTGGCATTATGGTCGCAACACCGCCGCCCCGAAAGGTCAGCTCATAGCCGTAAAGCGTCACCGGTCTTAAGGGAACGGCGTCAGGACACCGCCGTTCCATCTGATCAAGGTTGATGTTGGAGCCATACGCAAAATATATGCCGCTGCTCATATCAGTCCTCCAGAATTTCCAAAGCATCCACCTCCGAAAGCCGCACGAACAATGCGCGTGCTTTGTAGTCAATAGAGCCATCGGGGAGCGGACAGGGCATATCCGTCATCCGTGCAAATGTTTCAGCCATATGCCGGACGTATTCTCCGGCGTCGCGAAACTCGTTCGGATAAAAGGAGTTTGTCCGCATCTGCTCCGCGATATCCTCCGGCGCTCCCTCATAGATTTCTTCTTCGATCCGTATTTTCATACTCTCATCACCGTTCCTTTCGTCTATTTTTTTCTTTGTTGACCTCATAGCTGTCCTTGTCATACCTCCAAGCGCGGTCGCCCTCAAGATTCGCCAGCAGATGGTCGCGCGTCGTCTTGAATTCCTCGCCGTTGAGCCCCAGGCGAATCAGCCATGTACGGAATGTAAATTTTTCGTTTTCACTTTTGGTTTTGCGCATCACGGTACTGCGCTGGGAAATCGCCTGGGCAGAGATCGCGAGGCACAGGTTGATGTACGCCCGCGCGCGTCCCGCGTGGAGCGTGGCGTTGAAGCAGCGAAATTCCACTGTTCCTTTGCTGAACACAGAGTGCAGATTCAGCGCGTAATACCGCGTATTGTTGTAATGCGTGGAGCGCCCCTCGTATGATCCGTCATACCAGATATCCTCTAAGCGCGTCATATCCCGCGTTTCCTCTGCGGATAATTTCCTTGCTTTTTTGAGGATAGGTTCTCGAACCTTTTTACACCATCGGGCGGCACGGGTCTTGTTCACATTAAGCGCCTTGAAAAGCATATCTTCTTTGGCGTACATGATGCCCAGCAGATTTTTGAGACTATTGCGGTTATGGTTTGCCGCGTCGATATGCACATGCATCCCGCAGGAGGAATTTACCTTTGCACCAGCGTTTTTCAGCGCGCGCAAGATATCCTGAAGCTTCTCTATTTCCGAGAACTCCAGTATGGGGGAGACCATCTCCGTGGAGTAGTCGTTGTCCGAGGTGCGAACATATCTGCCATTTTCTTTTTTCTGCGCCTCGATGCTGGCGTCGCTGACGAACGACCACACCTTTCCTTCCCTGTCCTTCACACACCATTTTCCGTACCCGCTGCCCAGATAATATGGCTCTGTTCCGAACAGCCCGCCCAGCACACCGGCTGCCTGCTTGCGGGTGATGCCGGTCATCTCGTCCTCCATGCCGAACCGCTGATTTTTGATCCCTATTTCCATGCTTCACCCCTTAACTCGTCGTCCACCGCTTTGATCTTCAGACCAATCGCATAGATCACTGTCGTCGTCACAGAATTTCCGGCCTGCTTATACGCTTGACTGTCGGAGGTAAAACTCAATATGCAGTCGATCTGATCTTCGGCATAGCCCTGCAAGCGCAGACACTCGCGCGGGGTCAGCCTGCGGATGCGCCCGCCGTTTTCCAGTACGCCCTGTGTGCTGCCGGTATCCAAAGTATGGGCAATATCCGCACCAACGCGACCGCGCCGTGTGTTACTGCCCGCATAGCCAAGGTCGATGCTGTCGCCCACACCAGCTTCTTTATATCCCTTTTTCGTGGCTTCTTTGACCAGCACGCCATGACGATCCTGCGCAGTCAGCGCGAACATCGGTTCTTCGGGATTTTTGATGCGTCTGCCGTTCTGCCGGACAGTTTCTCTATCCGGGTTGATCACAGCGCTGGCTTCCAAAACTCCTGAACGTTCACCGTTCCTGTATCCCATAACAGATTTACTATAGTTGGCAGTCAGACACCGCGCCATTTCTGTCATTTTCGGATTTCCATAGGTCATATCCACAAACACCGCGTTTTGTGTCTGGTTACGGTTGAGTCCCCTGAAATTACTTGCGTTCAGCGCATAGGCGGTGTCCAGTTCTTTGGTGATCCCGTCCTTGCGGTTAAAGCCTACGGCATACAGTCCTGTTCTCCCGCCTCCACCGCCCGACTGCGAGGTTATGGTGCAGGCGAGCCCTGCGGGGTCGTAGACTCTGGAGCCCTGCCGTCCGCCGATGAGTTGTATAAGAGCTTGCGCATTTGCTTCTCCGACAGGTAGTATTTTTCCGGCACATCGGTCTCCAAGATAGCAGACAATGAACACCCTGCGCCTTGATTGCGGGACTCCGTAATCCTTTGAGTTAAGCACAGCCCATTCGACGCGATACCCCAATTCGCAAAGCGTGTCAAGGATGACGGCGAAGGTTCGCCCTTTGTTATGCGATAGCAATCCGGGTACGTTTTCAAGCAGCATATATTGAGGTCTTTTGTATCGCGCAATCCGCGCGATCTCAAAAAACATAGTACCTCTGGTATCGTCAAACCCTTTTCTTCTGCCAGCGATAGAAAAGCTCTGGCAGGGAAATCCCGCACAGAGCAGGTCGATGTCCGGCACTCCTGCCGGGTCGATGGTGGTTGCGTCGGCATGATACCACTCCTTTTCAGTTGGATTGTGAATGGCGCAGTAGCCTGCATCCGCATGCCTGTCTATTTCACAGTGTCCAATACATTCAAAACCCGGTATTCGGGACAGACCGGCGCGAAACCCGCCTATCCCCGCAAACATGTCCAGGTAACGTATCACTTCATTCTTCACCTTCTTCCTTTTGAAGCGCGGTCAAAAACGCGAGGATGCCCGCATCCTCCTGACCTTTTGGCTGCTCAGGTTCGTGTGCTGAATACCCGCCGTCCGCAAGCGCCCGCCGCACCGAGCGATAGATCCGTTCTTCCAGATCGTTATCCCGGCGCCGGTGCAGGATCATTTCACATACAGCCGCACTTCGTTTGCCTTTGGGAATATTCTGCAATATTTCAATCACTTTTCTGTGTGTGGCATTGACGGGCGACAGCCGTATTGTCAGCCGATAGCACCCCTTATCCATGGGATACGTCCCGAATTTGCCCTGCAAGGCGTTCATATCCCGCAGCGTTCGCACATACGTCGGGCAGGGTAATAAGGCGACACAAGCCGTCCTGTGGCGCAACACGCGCGCCTGTGATCGCCGCGCCACCACCCATGAGTATCACCGGCATGGCGCGCACGTCAAACCCGCTCTCATCCATAAGCGAGAACAGTTTGGCTGTATATGCGCGCCCCTCCTTTTCTATCAGTTGCATTGCTTTTTCGGGCATACCGCCCGCTTTTCCAGAAAGCGCTGTTTCGATCTGCGTTTGCGTGAGGGAAATTCCGAGCGACCGCCGAATCTGTTCCTGAATTTCGTTTATGCAGCGGATCATCCCCAGCTCGAGGCTGCGACAGGTGGAGGCGTCCGGCATTGCGTGATTGAGCAGCATCAAATCCACAGTCCAGCCGCCAATATCTGCCAGAATGACGGATGGCTCCGCGCGCAGGATCTCCATATGAGACAGCACCGCTGCATATCCCTGCGGAAACAGACTGACGTCGACGATCTCCACCCGAAACGCCTTGCCCTCAAAACAAAACGATACGGGCGGCGGGTCATGCAGCAGATAGTTGCGGAATGCGCTTTTCTCCCGTCCAAAACTGGCAAGGGGCAGTCCGGCAGCGATCAATACGGGTGCATCACCGGAGATGTTCCGATACGACAGTTCCTTTGCGATCGCCGCGAGGGTAAGAAGATAGTAGCTGTCGTTAACGGTTTTATCCTTTCGCAGGGGCTGGCGGCCGCTCCCGCAAACATAGTATTTGCCACCGTATTCCAGCACATCCTTTTGGGTATACGGCTCATACTCATATTCCACGACACCGCTCGGAAAACAAAAATGTTTTGTTTTGATCGCCGCGTATCCGTGGTCGATCCCTATGATCTCCATTTGGTATTTCCTCCAAACATTCTCTCTAAAAAAGAAAGACGCTCACGCACCTTTTTTGCGGAAGCGTCCAGACCGGATATGTCTTTCAGTAGTTTACCGCGAATACTTTTCAGCCGCCTGCGGTCATTACAGCCGCCCAGCACCACATAGTGTTTTGAATCACACAGTATCTCGCGTTTCCCGTTTTCGTCACGGACACTTGCCATGAGCCGCTGCCCGATGCGCTTACGGTACGCTTGCTGCAAAGCGTGGATATCTCCACACACGCCATGACGCTCTAAAATATCTGCGACCACGTTCGTTTCAACGCTCATATCCTGCTCCAGTAATCCCATGATCTCTCGCTCCGCTTCAATCGGTATCTTCGGTTTCGAGGGCATCTTCATCGACTTCTTGTGTTTCATCGGTTGATCTCCATTCACGGATTTGTGCTTCGAGCAGTTCAGAGATTTGTGCGAATACATCGGATAATTCACGCGCTTCATCCGCCATATCCTTTACCTCTGCTTTTGTCATACGGCTGCATAAGACCCATATGCGAATATTGTCTTCGGTCGGCTCTATCAGATTGGCTTTTTCAAACGCTGTGCAGAAAATCTTAGAGATTTTGGCATCCTTGCCAATCGCCGCATCCGCTTGCTTGAGCTTCTTTTTTTCCTTTGCCAGAGCGACAGCTTCCTGTGCAGCCTGTTCGCGCGCATCCTCCGGCAGCGATTTAAGTTCCCTTGTGATGTTGTATCCCTGGTTTACGGAAAGCTCTCCCGTATTGAGCGCTTCTTTGACCGGCGCCGGCGCATGCTCGTCGATCTGAATGATTCGCCCCATCGTCTGTTCTCCGATCCCCGCTGTCTGAGCCAATTGTTTGCGGGTGTCGACTGCTTCAGGTATCGGGTTTGATGAATTCACCAAACCCGATTTTGCGTCCTCGCTTTTTTGATCACCGCCGCCCGCCGACATGTGCGCCTTTCCTTTTTCCTCCAGCGCCGGTTTTAGTTTCAATGCGATCTGCCCAAGCTCCCACGCGGTCAAATTGCGCCGTGCCTTTTGCGTTTCAAGCTCCCATTGCTGGGCTTCCAGAATATCTTCAAAAGAAAACACCGCCATCTCATACGGGACGTTATGCTTTTCACAGATTTTGTGGCGATGATGTCCGTCTACGATATTCAGTTCTTCATTTAAGATGATGGGGGCGTAGCAGCCGTTTTGCAGAATATCTTGCTCCAGCTTTTCATATTGCTCATACGGCAGCGGCGGCAACAACTCCGAAAACGCAGGGAGCACGATAGGGGTGATATCTCCTGCGGTATATTTGATTCCGGTATTATGCATCGACTCTTCTCCTTATATTTCCGGCAGTTCCAATGTCGCTTCCGTAATATCTTCCTTGGGTCTTATGTAGATAAAATCTACCTCGAACGCCTTGATTAGAAAACCGGTTTGCGTGCTCCCGTCCTCCTGAGAGATATTGATGGTCTCGAAATCTCCTGTCGCGGCGATCTTATCTCCTTTTCCGACATGCTTGACGCATGCCTCCGCAAGCGCGCCGCGCACCTTGATACTCACAAAGTCTGTCAGCTTGTTCCCATCCTTGTCCTTGTAGCGTCTGTCAGAAGCGATGCGCAGGATCGCGTAGGGCGTTTCATCACTCTCTTTGGTTCTGAGCTCCACATCCGATGTGAGGTTGCCGATTGCTGTGATTTTTAACATAGTTCTGTTCTCCTTCGATTTATATATTTCCCCGTTTGATTGCGGGAATGGTTAACAAAAAAGGTGCGGAATTCGTTTTGTATTCCCGCACCATAAGAGCATATGTGTAGTTTTTATCTGTAATATTTGTGGTGGTTGGCCTTTGGTTGGATATGTGACCGCGTGCTGGAAAAATCCTGATTGTATGCAAGCGAACGTTTGATGTTGCTTACGATTAACCCAGAGTGATTTCGATCATATTCGCCGCAGAAGATGCTGCGGCTGTGCATCATTTCTTTTATTCTGTCGTCAATTTGCTGGCTTTCTTCCAAAGTCTGTATTCTTCCAGATTTTTCGTAGCTATTGCCCCTGCGGATGAATAAATTGAAGTTATTGTATTTATCATATTCGGTCAACACCATTTTCTCAAACTCAGTGGTAGGATTTTTACAGTATATGAGGTTGAGCAGAAGCGGAGAGTCCGTTACAATGATCGACACTTTTCCTTTTAAACGCGCAAGCCTGTGACTTTGCACCTTGAACAAATGGGTCTGGTTTTTCACACTGCCGTCCAGCAGCTTTACTTGATCATCCCATACAAGCTCCTTTGCGTATTCCGCTACATACTCTGTATTGATCTTTTCCTTTTTCAGCAGTGCCGCGATTTCCCATGCACCGGTTGTTTTTCCCGCCCCCGGCCCTGCGTACAAATTCACTACTATTGTTTTCATAATCTTTACCTTTCTTTGAAATACAAAAAGGGCAGACAATGGTTTGAATTCATTATCTGCCCTACTTGTTTATTTATATTCTGTTGTTATCGAATCAAAGGTTCAAATCTTGTAAAAACAGCTGTTTTCACCGTTGCATCTCTTATTTTCGCACTTTTGAAAACCAACGCTTTTTCTGAATTTTTACATCAAAAAAGCCCATGATTGTGGGCTTTTTTGTGTGTTGCATCTTTTTCGGCAACATTGGTTGGCGGAGCGATCACCCCCAAATCCGAACCCTCGATTTCAGCTAGCGTTACAGT
>CAZQDA010000107.1:0-8086 GCA_964592155.1 uncultured Christensenella sp. | reverse complement strand
GGCATTGTGATTGGAAAGCGGCGCGCGGCATCGCTCACCGGAGCGGCCTTTAAAGTATCGTGCGGCGCAGCGGAATATATTCCGATTGTAAAGGTGACCAATATCAACCACACGATTGAAGAGTTGAAGGAAAAGAATATATGGGTTGCGGCGGCGGACATGGATGGACAGCCGCTTTCTCAGGCAAACCTCACGGGCGCGATGGCGCTTGTGGTCGGCGGGGAGTCGGAGGGCGTTTCGCGGCTTACCAGAGAATTGTGCGATATGGCGGTGCGCATTGAGATGGGCGGAAAGACAACGTCGCTTAACGCGGCATGCGCCGCAAGCGTGATGATGTATGAAAAACGGCGGCAGGATATGGCAAAGCAGGGAGAACGCTTTTGAAGGAAGAAAAGTTGAGACAGGGAGAAAATTTACAGACATCCGAAGAAAATGCAAAAAAGGGAGCGATACTGGTGCATGCCGGATTTGAACGGTTTGCGCTTCTGACAGACGAACAGGCAGTTTTGCTGGCCGATGAAGACCCGCTGGCGCTAGAATATATCCTGCATAAATATAAAAATTTTGTGCGCGCTAAGGCCCGTTCCTATTTTTTGATAGGCGCGGATAAAGAGGACATTGTGCAGGAAGGCATGATCGGGCTTTATAAGGCGGTGCGCGACTATGATGCGGAAAAAAAGGCGTCTTTTCGCGCCTTTGCCGAGCTTTGTATCACGCGCCAGATTATTACGGCCATCAAGACGGCCACGCGGCAGAAGCATCAGCCGTTAAACACCTATGTTTCGCTGAATAAACCTGTTTATGATGAGGAATCAGAACGGACGCTGGTGGATATTATCGCGGCGACAAAGGTTTCCAATCCGGAGGAAATCGTGATTGACAAGGAGGATTATGCGAGCATCGAGGAAGAGATCAGCAATATGCTTTCGGGGCTTGAAAAAAAGGTATTGTCCTTGTATTTGCAGGGGCTTTCCTATCAACAGATTGCAAAAATGATGAACCGTCATGAAAAGTCGATTGATAACGCCCTGCAGCGCGCAAAAGGGAAGATCGACAAATTTCTCGCGGCAAAGGATACAGCAAAAGAGTAGGGAAAGGGTCGGAGCATCCTTTGGCAGCGGGGTGCCAAACTTGACAAAATGGGCTTTTTCCCTGATAATATATGTCATGTAAAATGGATAGAAGTATGCGGCTGCAAGCTGCGTGCAGGAGGAGAAAACGAATGGCAAACGAGGATGTAATATTAACCCATCAAGGTGTAAAAGAGCTGGAAGAAAAGCTGGAATACTTAAAGACCGTCAGGCGCATTGAGATTGCAGAAGAAATCAAAGTGGCAAGGGCATTTGGCGACCTTTCGGAAAACGCGGAATACGACGAAGCAAAAAATGAACAGGCGAAAATCGAAGGCGAAATTGTGATGCTGGAAAAGATGCTGCGCAACGCGACCGTTGTGGACGCGGACGATGTGGATGTGCAGCGCGTGAATGTGGGCACCACGGTGAAGGTTTTGGATAAGGAATTCGACGAGGAAGTGGAATATAAAATCGTCGGTTCTGCGGAGGCAGACGTAAGCCAGAATAAAATTTCAAATGAATCGCCTGTGGGCCGTGCCCTGCTTGGCAAAAAGGTAGGAAACCTTGTAAAGGTGGAAACGCCCGGCGGAGTTGTTAAGCTAAAAATACTCGACATTCACAGATAAGGGAGAATACAATGGCTGAACAGGAAAATACGCAAGAGTTATCTGAAATTTTGCGCGTCCGCAGGGAAAAGCTTGCGGCGCTCAAAGAGGAGGACAAGGACCCCTATCAGATAACGACCTATGATAAAACGCATTCTTCCGTGGATATCATTGGAAATTTTGAAGAGCTGGAAGGAAAGATGGTCAATGTTGCGGGCAGGATTATTTCCAAGCGCGTAATGGGCAAGGCGAGTTTTTTTCATATTCTGGACGGCAGGGGAAAAATACAGATTTATGCGCGTCGTGATGTGATGGGCGACGAACCCTATGCGGAATACAAAAAATTCGATATTGGCGACATCGTAGGCGTGAGCGGAGAGGTGTTCAAGACAAACGCGGGCGAGATTTCTGTGAAATCTCACACGGTTGTGTTGCTTTCAAAATCCCTGCTGCCGCTGCCTGAAAAATGGCATGGGCTGAAAGATACGGACTTAAGATACCGCCAGAGATATGTCGACCTGATCGTGAATCCTGACGCGAAGAATACTTTTTACGCGCGTTCAAAGATCATTAAGGGAATCCGTGATTTTCTGGACGGGCAGGGTTATATCGAAGTGGAAACCCCTGTGCTGCAAACGAGCGCGGGCGGCGCGGCGGCACGGCCGTTTATTACGCACCACAATACGCTTGATATCGACATGTATTTGCGTATCGCGACCGAGCTTCACTTAAAACGCCTCATAGTGGGCGGCTTTGAGCGGGTTTACGAGATTGGCAGGATTTTCCGGAATGAGGGAATGGACCCCAAACATAATCCGGAGTTTACCACGGTGGAGCTTTATCAGGCGTATACCGACTATAAGGGAATGATGGACCTGTGCGAGCAGCTGTTTTGCTATTGCGCAAAACAGGTGAATGATTCGGATATGATCACCTATCAGGGAACGCAAATTAATTTGAAAGCGCCGTGGAAGCGCATGACGATGAACGACGCGGTGAAGGAATACACGGGCGTGGATTTTGCGGCGTGTGAGACGGACGAGCAGGCGCTTAAACTTGCAAAGCAGGCGGGGATTGGATTTGAAGGACAACCCTCGCGTGGAATGCTTCTCAATGAGGCGTTTGAACAGAAGGTGGAGGAAAATCTGATCCAGCCGACGTTTATTTGTGATTATCCAATCGAAGTATCGCCGCTGGCAAAGAAAAAGCCGGGCAGCGACTGGCTGGTGGAGCGGTTTGAATTGTTTGTGACAGGCAGGGAGCTTGCAAATGCATTTTCTGAGCTGAATGACCCGGACGACCAGAAGGAACGCTTTCTGGATCAGGCCGCAAAGCGCGAGGCAGGCGACGACGAAGCAAATATGATGGATGAAGATTTTGTGACGGCGCTTGAATACGCGATGCCGCCAACCGGAGGCATGGGAATCGGCGTTGATAGAATGGTGATGCTGCTGACCGATTGTTTCTCGATTCGGGATGTGCTGCTCTTCCCCACGATGAAACCAAAAGAGGGCAAATAAAGATATGTCAAAAGAAGGCGGAATGAAGGCAGCCAGAGGGATTTTATTTGTATTGTCACGCATCGCAATTGTGGTTGTGGTGATTGTGCTCATTGTCGTGGCCTTTTATACAGCGATGAACACGATGAATATTCGTATGGTTGCCAAGGATGCTTTTACGCAAAGGGCCACGGCTGTGCTGATGGATGATGAAGACGGAACCCATGCAGAGCTCATGAAGCGTTTTTTTACCAATCGGTTTATGAGCAATGATACGTTGCTGTATGGCTCTGCGTATCGCGATTTTACGATCACGAATTATTACCAGAGGACTGATGTGGGTGACACAATTGTATGGCCGTGGGAAACCCGCGTTACGATTGATGTGGAAGACCTTGTGACGGACATTGTGGGCGATAAGGTGGTCGGTGAGACGGAGACAGACGAGCAGAAGCAAGCTGCCACGGAAGAAAAACCACCGGAGTGGCAGAATGGAACGTATGCTGTGACTATGGTGAAGGATGACGACACGTGGAAGGTTGACAGCATGAAGTTTGTCAAGGAGGCCGAACCGGTCGCTACAGTGAGTCAGAAAGCGAAAGAAAGTGCGTCGCCGTCTGCTGGTGTGAGTGCATCCGCATCGCCCACGGCGGAATAACGAAACGGAAGTAAAACAAGGCATACCAGGAGGTCTTTTGCGGGAGGCTCCGGCGTATGCCTGTTTTTTTGACAGAGGAGTTTTATGGAAATACCAAAGCTATATTTAGCGCCTATGGCAGGAATTACGGACGCGGCGATGCGCGAGGTTTGCATTTCATGCGGCGCACAGATGACCGTGACGGAAATGATCAGCGCTAAGGGAATCCAATACCGCAATGCGCGGACACAGGAGCTGCTCAGGCTGAGTCCGCTTGAGAAAAAGATCGTCGTGCAGCTTTTTGGCAGAGAGCCGCAGACGGTGGCGGACACCGCCAAAAAGATATGCGATTCGCTTGCGGAAAAGCTTTTTATGATCGATATCAACATGGGCTGCCCTGCGCCCAAAATTGTAAATAACGGTGAGGGAAGCGCGCTCATGAAGGAGCCGGCACTTGCGGGGCAGGTGATATCGGCGGTGAAGCAAGCGTCAGCTGTGCCGGTAAGCGTGAAATTCCGCGCGGGTTTTTCAGAAAAACAGAAAAATGCGGTTTCTTTCGCGAAAATGGCGGAGGATGCGGGCGCGGACGTGGTGGCGGTGCATGGAAGGACGCGTGAGCAGTATTACAGTGGAAAAGCGGACTGGGGCATCATTGCGGACGTAAAAGGCGCGGTGCGCATTCCCGTGATCGGAAACGGCGATATTTTCAGCGCGCAGGATGCGGTGCGCATGTTGGAGCAGACAGGGTGTGACGCGGTGATGGTGGCGCGTGGCGCGCAGGGAAATCCATTTTTATTCAGTCAGATCAAGGAGCTCTTGGAAACGGGAGGCGTGCGGACGATGCCCACGGACGGACAGCGGATTGAAATGTGTTTGCAACAGGCGCGGCTTGCAGTGGAAGAAAAGGGCGAAACGCTTGCGATCAAGCAAATGCGCACGCATGCGTCAGACTATATCAAAGGCATGAAAAACGCCGCTTTGTGGCGGACGAAAGTGGTAAAAGCAGAGACCTATGGGCAGCTTGAAGAAATACTCATGGAGTTATTAAAAAAATGAGTTGCTTTTTGTAGACAAGCATGCTATCATATTTCTGTTACGTATTCTAATCGGAGGTTTCTTATGGAGGTATTATCTCTTATCATAAAAATTGTATTGGTCGCTTTCTCGATCTTCCTGATTGTTGTGGTTTTGCTGCAGTCGGGTGCAAAGACGGGTGTGCCCGGCGCAATCGGCGGCGGAGCGGAAGCGATGTGGGGAAAAAAGAAGGCGCGTGGTATGGAAGCGATGCTTGTGCGGCTTACGAGAGTTGCGGCAATCGGATTCATGGTGCTGGCCGTGTTGCTTGTCATCATGCAGAAATACTGGATGTAACGCAAATAACTGGAAGACAAAAGCACCCACAAAAGGGTGCTTTTTTTGTAAAGAAAAGGAAACGGCGGAAGTAGTTAGCCGCCGGATAAAAGACAGGAGAATTTATTTGGAAGAAAAAGAACGGATTTTGCAGGCAATCAGAGAACGGATTTATGCAGAACCGAAAGAAATGGCGCAAACGCTCGGAATTCCTCAGGAGGAGTTGAACGGGCAGCTCGCCGCGCTGGAAAAAGAATATGAAGTCGCGCGTACCAAGAGCGGAAAATATGCTCTTGCAAGCACAATGGGGTATTTTAAGGGAACGCTTGACTGCAAACAGGGCGGATTCGCTTTTTTGCGGACGCCGGAGGATATGGAGGATATTTTCATTCCGCCGTCAAAAAAAGGCGGGGCGTTTCATGCAGAGACAGTGCTTGTGAGGCTGGCAAAGCACCAGCAGGAGGGCAAGCATCTGGAAGGAAAGGTGATAGAGGTATTGTCGCCTCTTCCGGTGGAAACCGTGGGAACGGTGCAGGCAAAGAACGGCACCGTATTTGTGGTGAGCGATGATCCGGCAGTCGATGATATTTATATCCCAAAAGGAAAGGGAAATAAGGCGAAAAATGGCCAAAAGGTTGTAGTGCAGGTAATTCGCCGGGCACAGCAGGGTAAGAGTCCGGAGGGGAAAATTATCGAAATTCTGGGCAGAGCAGGAGATGTCGGGATTGACATTCTCGCTTACGCGCGCAGGTTTGGGCTTGTGGCGGAGTTCCCTGACGATTGTGCAGCTCAGGCGCAGGCGCTTACAAAAGAAGAAAGAGATCTAAAAGGCCGGACCGATTTGCGTGACCGGCTGATTGTGACGATTGACGGTGAAGACGCCAAGGACCTTGACGACGCGGTATCGCTTCGGATGCTGGAAAACGGAAATTATGAGCTGGGCGTGCACATTGCGGATGTCAGCCATTATGTGCGGGAGCGGACTCCTCTCGATCAGGAGGCGCTGCGGCGCGGCACAAGCGTTTATATGGTGGACAGGGTGGTGCCTATGCTGCCTGAGGAGTTATCGAATGATTTATGCTCTTTAAATGCGGGCGAGGATAAATTGACGCTTTCGTGCATCATGGAGCTGAATGCGCATGGGGATGTGGTCGACAGACGGTTGGAAAACACTGTGATCCGCACAACGCACAGATTGAGTTACAATGGCGTGAACGATCTGCTTGCAGGAGATTCTCAGGCCAATGAAGCTTATGCGGATGTGGCAGGGATGCTGCGCAGCATGAATTCCCTTGCGAAAACCCTGCGTGAACGGCGTTTTGAAAAGGGGAGCATCGACTTTAATATTGATGAAGCGGAAATTATACTGGACGAGCGGGGCGTACCGCTGGATGTGCGGATCAGGAAGCGCGGGGACGCGGAAAAACTGATTGAAGAGTTTATGCTGAAAGCAAACGTCACAGTAGCGGAGCAATATTTCTTCATGGAAATTCCGTTTTTGTACCGCATCCACGAGCAGCCGGACGCGGACAGGATGAAGGAGCTGGCGATTTTTCTGGGGAATTTTGGAATTCAACTGAAAGGATTTCAAAATGTACATCCGCATGCGATTCAGGAGGTACTGGAAAAGGTTGCGGGGCAGGATGAAGAGACGATTGTGAATGCAGTGACTCTGCGCGCGCTAAAAAAGGCGCGTTACGCCACGGAGCCTGTCTCCCATTTTGGGCTTGCGGCGGATCAGTATTGCCACTTTACGTCGCCGATCAGGCGTTATCCTGATTTGCAGGTGCATCGAATCATCAAGGCCGTGATCGACGGGCGCATGGACGAAGGTTACCTCCGGCATCTGGAAAAGATTTTGCCTGAGGTAGCGGCGCATTCCAGTGCGCGCGAGCGAAACGCAATCGAGGCGGAACGTGCCGTACAGGATCTTAAAATGACGGAATACATGCAAAAGCACCTTGGGGAAGAATTTGACGCGGTGGTGTCCGGCGTGACCAAATTTGGGATTTTTGCGGAGCTTGACAATACCATAGAGGGAATGATTCCGCTTGCGCAAATGGACGACGATTATTATGTATACTATGAAAAGGAATACTGCGTAATTGGCGAGCATACAAAAAAGCGCATTACGCTGGGCGACAAGGTAAAGATAAAAGTGGTTGCGGCGGATGTGGCGCTGGCGAAAATAGAATTTGCATTTGCAGAGTAAGGAAATTAGCTTTTCCTGCGGCCTGAATTGGGTTATAATAAAGATAGAGAATGTTTTGAAGAGGAAGCGGTATGGCGGGTGAAAAACTGCTCGCGCAGAATAAAAAAGCGTGGCATGAATATTTCATAGAGGATAAATACGAAGCGGGCGTCGAGCTTGTGGGTACAGAAGTGAAATCGTGCCGCATGGCGCGGGTCAATCTGCGGGATTCTTATGTGCAGATCAAAAACGCGGAAGCGTTTGTGAATAACATGCACATCAGCCCTTATGAAAAGGGAAATATTTTTAACAGGGATCCGCTGCGGGTGCGCAAGCTGCTGCTTCACAAAAACGAGATTACAAAGCTTTTGGGGCTTGTGTCCCAAAAGGGATACACGCTGATTCCGCTGCGCATGTATTTGAAGCGCGGCAAGGTGAAGATAGAGTTTGGCGTGTGCCGAGGAAAGCATCTTTATGACAAGCGGCAGGATTTGAAGGAAAAAGCGATCAAGCGGGATATGGAAAGGAAGTTCTGAGCAAGCATTTTTAAAAATTTCATATGGGGATGTACTGGTTTCGACGGGGGCATTTGTAAAGGTGATAAGCAAGCTGCAGTTGAATACTCTGCATAAAAAAGATTCACTTAAAAATAAATGCTAAAACAAACAACACTGCAGTAGTGGGTTCTCCCGCTCTGCTCGCTGCTTAATTAAATAAGTGGCCTTCTGACC
>CAZQDA010000106.1:0-8285 GCA_964592155.1 uncultured Christensenella sp. | reverse complement strand
TTACAAGCTGGAGCAGTTTGCGCTCATCCATCCGGGCGGCGCGGTCGGGCAGTTGTTGAATCGGTAAAAATCATATAAATTTGACGTACAAAGCAATAATCATCCTCAAAACCGACGGGGATGATTATTTTGCGTTGTGATATGAAAAATTTGACAGAAAGGATCGGATTTTGAAAGGGTTGATTTCAGAACAAAGGCGTTTTTTGCGCGTTGCGGTTGACATTGGCAAACAGAAATAATAATATGAAAAGTGGGATAAAATATCATGAAACAAGAAGGAGCTTTATTATGCGATTGGCAAAAATAGTCGGATGCGCGCAAAGCGTGACAAAATCAGATGAGCTTTATGGAACAGATATTTTAATAGCGTTGCCGGTGGAGGTGGACACCCTTGAGAAAAACGGCGCGCCATTTTTGGTGATGGACAGGCTGGGGGCAAAGGCGGGGCAGGTTGTTATTTGCGCTTCGGGCAGCCCTTTTACGACGGGCATGACGGATAACGGAATGATTGACGACCGTGTTGTGGCGATTCCTGAGTCGCTGGAATTTGAGGGAGAAAATTATTTTGAGCAAGTGGCGCGCGAAGAAGCGCCGGATGAGGAATACGAACAGGCGGAGGTGCCGGATATTTATGCGGCATATGAAGAATATGTTCCTGCGCAGCAGGAGGAGCAGCAGAATGTCGAAGTTGCCGACCTTGTGACGGATCTGACGGCAGAGTTTCGGGCGCTGCGAGAAGAGCTTGACCAAAGCGAACGCGAGGCGGTGGCAATCACCAGCGAACAGCCCGTTGAACCAACGACGGAAAAAGTGCCGCAGGTGACGAGCACAGTTCCTTATGAAGAATATGCTAAATATTTGACTACGGAGTTTAAGCCGGTTGAAGTACCCTCGGATTCGTATATGCGACCGGTTGGGCAGGATGAGGAAACCGCCGCGGCGGATGATGAGAAGCTGGAGTATGAATCGGAAGAAACTGCAGGAATGCGGGAAGAGGATGAGGACAAAAAATCGACTTTTTCGCGGTTGGATAAATATCGCAGTAAGAAGAAAAAATAGAACAATCGGGGAGACCTATGGAAACAATATTTGATATGGAGACAGTGGCGCTTGATGACGACGACAGCGCGCTGCTCATTATAGACCAGACGCAACTGCCTTACAAAAAAGAAATTTTGCGCTTAAGAGATCAAAAAAGCATCTGGGATGCGATTTATTTACTTCAGGTGCGCGGCGCGCCGGCAATTGGCGTTGCGGCGGGCTTCGGAATCTATCTTGCAGCAAAGGAAATCGAAGAAACGGATTTTGACGCTTTTTATGATCAGTTTATAAAGGCGAAGGAATACCTTGATTCCGCGCGGCCTACGGCGGTGAATCTTTCATGGGCGCTTCACCGGATGGATGGCGTTGTGCGCGCAAATCGCGAAAAGCCGGTGGGTGAAATCAAGCGGCTTTTGCTTGCGGAAGCACATGAAATCAAACGGGAAGATGTTTGGGTATGCAAAACGATTGGCGAATACGGCCTTTCTTTGTTAAGGCCGGGTATGGGGCTGCTGACGCACTGTAACGCGGGGCAGCTTGCAACCTCAAAATATGGCACGGCAACCGCACCCATGTATTTGGGACAGGAGCGGGGGTATGGATTTCATGTCTATTGCGATGAAACGAGACCGCTTTTGCAGGGAGCCCGCCTGACTGCTTACGAGCTGATGGAGGCGGGAATCGACACCACGCTTTTGTGCGACAATATGGCTCCGTCCCTGATGCGTCAGGGGCTTGTGGATGCTGTGTTTGTGGGCTGCGACAGGGTGGCGGAAAACGGCGACACGGCAAACAAAATCGGAACCTCTTATGTGGCGCTTGCGGCGAAGCGGTATGGAATTCCTTTTTACGTGTGCGCACCAACGTCCACAATCGATATGGAATGCGCGACGGGCAGGGATATTCATATTGAGCTGCGTCCCGCAGAGGAAGTGACAGAGATGTGGTATGAAAAGCGCATGGCTCCGGAAGGCGTGAAGGTGTTTAACCCGAGCTTTGACGTAACGGACGCGGAATTCATTACCGCGATTATCACGGAATATGGAATTGCGTATCCGCCGTTTGATGTTTCGCTAAGGGATATATTTGAGAAGAAAAACGGGGTAAAAGAATAGAAATTATTTTGGACCGAAATAAAAAGCGCGGCTTGCAAACCTGCAGCCGCGCTTTTTTGTTGTTTAGTCCGTCAGTTTTTCGATCAGGTTTTCCGCGCTGACCTTTAATTTGTTGAGAAGATACTCCGCTTCCTGCTTATCCATCGATGAGGCGGAAAGATAGGATTTTAGTTTAGGCTCCGTACCCGAAGGCCGGATGATGAAGCGTCCGCCGTCGAGCTCGAAATAGAGCACATTGGAGGTTTCCATATCGATAGGAGTCTTTTCGCCGGTTTTAAAATCGAGACGTTCCTGCTTTAAATAATCGCGCACTGCGGTGACCTGAAAATCGCCAATCGCTTTGGGATAATCGGCGCGCAGCATTTTGACCGCATTTTGTATTTTTTCGATTCCTTCTTTGCCATATAACGTTTTGGAAATAACGAGTTCCTCAAACCATCCATATTTTTCGTACATATCGATCAATGCTTCATACAGCGTTTTTCCGAGAGAAGCATACCAGCATGCGGCTTCGGCGATCATCATGGCTGCCTGCACCGCGTCTTTATCACGCACAAACGCGCCCTGTAAATAGCCATAGCTTTCCTCAAAGCCAAATACAAACCTGCCTTTGCCCGTGCGTTCAGAAAGCTTGATCTGCTCCGCAATGAACTTGAAGCCGGTGAACACGCTCTTTAGCTCCACGCCGTAATGCGCGGCGATGGCATCTACCATGTCGCTTGTGACGATGGATTTGACCACAAATTCATCGCCTGTAAAGCCTTTTTCCTTCTGCGAAAGAACATACTCCATGAGCAGGCAGCCGATTTGATTTCCGGTTAAGATGATAAATTCGTTTTCCGTATTGCGCACGGCCACGCCCAGCCGGTCGCTGTCGGGGTCAGTGGCGAGGATGAGGTTTGCATCCTGCTCGTTTGCAAGCTCCATTGCAAGGTCAAAGCTCTGCCGTTCTTCCGGATTAGGCGCTTTTACCGTGGAAAACGCCGGATCCGGGTTTTCCTGCTGCGGAACCACGTGCAGGCGTTTTATACCGAGGTCTTTTAGCACCCTGCGCACAGGCACGTTTCCGGTGCCGTGCAAGGGCGTATAGACAATATTGAGGGTATCCGCCATTTTTTGTACAATTTCAGGATGGATACACAAATCCTCGACTTTTTTGAAATAAATTTCATCAAGTTCTTTACCGATATAGGTGAGAAGCCCTTTGCGCTGAGCCTCGTCAAGCGGCATTGTTTTGATGTCAAACATTTTTTCGCCGATTTCAGAAATATATTGCGTAATGCGGTCCGAGTCGGCGACGGGGCACTGCCCGCCATCTTCGCCGTATACTTTATACCCGTTGTAGGCAGGGGGATTGTGGCTGGCGGTGATGACCACGCCCGCGGTTGTCTTCAGCTCCAATATGGTAAAAGATAGCTGGGGAACGCTGTGGGGGGTGTCGTACATAAATACATTGATTCCGTTCGCGCACAGCACACCCGCCGTTTCACGCGCGAAAAGATCGCTGTATTTGCGTGTGTCATAGGCGATGGCAACGCCCGCTGCCGCATCGCCGTGCGCAAGGATATTGTTGGCAAGCGCCTGCGTTGCGCGTTTGACCGTGAACACATTCATGCGGTTTGTGCCCATGCCGATGATGCCGCGCATACCCGCCGTGCCAAATTCCATTTCTTTATAAAAGGAGTCCTGCAGGGCATCCCCGTCTTTTGCCGCTTCCAAAAGCTCAGCTTCGTGCGGGCCGCCTGCGAGGGCCTTTTTCCAAACCTCATAATTTTCCTGATATGTCATGAAAATACCTTCTTTCTGCATTTCATTTTGCCGGAAAGGTATGTGTCCGGCGCACAAAAGCATTTGTTTCATTATACCACAATTATATTTCCCTCACACCGATTATTTTGTTGATTTTTAGGCAGGGTTTGCGTATCATGATAATAGGATATTATGTCCGCTTTTTTGCTTTGCGCAAAAATGAGCTGTTTTTGAGAAAAATCAAGGAGAATCTATGAGAAACGAGTACCAGAAAAACATTCGGAATTTTTGCATCATCGCGCATATAGACCACGGAAAATCGACGCTTGCAGACCGCTTGATCGAGATGACGGGAACGGTTGCGCAGCGCGATGCGCGCGAACAGCTTCTTGACACGATGGATTTGGAGCGCGAGCGCGGGATTACGATCAAATCTCAGGCTGTGCGCATGGTTTATGAGCACAATGGCGTAGAATATGAGCTGAACCTGATCGACACGCCCGGGCATGTCGATTTTACCTATGAAGTATCGCGCTCGCTTGCGGCGTGCGAGGGAGCGATTCTGGTGGTGGATGCGAGTCAGGGAATTGAGGCGCAGACGCTGGCAAACGTATACCTCGCGATGGACAACGATCTGGAAATTATTCCGGTGATCAACAAGGTGGACCTGCCGAGCGCGAGGCCGGATGAGATTGCCAAAGAGATTGAAGACGTTTTGGGGCTTGACGCGTCGGATGCGCCGCGCATCAGCGCAAAAAGCGGAGAGAATGTGGATCAGGTGCTTGCGGCGATCGTGGAGAAACTTCCGCCCCCGTCAGGCGAGGTGGAAAAACCGTTAAAAGCACTGGTATTTGATTCTTTTTATGACAACTATAAAGGCGCGATCAGCTATGTTCGCGTGGTGGATGGACGCGCCGCGGCAGGAACGAAAATTAAGTTTATGGCTTCCGGCAGAACATTTGACGCGACAGAGGTGGGGATTTTTTCGCCGGGGCTGCTGCCCACGCAGGAATTGCGGGCGGGGGAAGTCGGCTACATTGCCGCGAGCATCAAAAACGTTGCGGATACGCGGGTGGGCGATACGATCACAGACAGCGCGCGTCCCGCGGAGCAGCCATTGCCGGGCTATAAGAAAATTACCCCCATGGTGTATTGCGGCATTTATCCGGCGGACGGCGCGAAGTATGATGACCTGCGCGATGCGCTGGAGCGGCTGCACCTAAACGACGCGTCCCTGATTTATGATCCGGAGGTTTCTGTTGCCCTCGGCTTTGGATTCCGCTGCGGCTTTTTGGGGCTGCTGCACATGGAGGTGATTCAGGAACGGCTGGAACGTGAGTTTGACCTTGACCTGGTGACGACTGCGCCGAGCGTTTCCTACCGCGTCCATTTGATGAGCGGCGAGGAAATCGAGATTGAAAACCCGACGAACCTGCCGGATCCTTCGATGGTGGAATATATGGAGGAGCCGATTGCAAAGGTGGGCGTGATGACGCCGGACACATATGTGGGAGCCGTGATGGAATTATGTCAGGAAAAACGCGGCGTATTCAAAAATATGGAATATATCGAATCCACCCGCGTATTATTGCATTATGAGATTCCGCTCAATGAAATTATCTATGACTTTTTTGACAATCTGAAATCACGCACGCGCGGCTATGCCTCAATGGATTATGAAGTGATGGGCTACGCAAAGAGCGACCTTGTGAAGCTGGATATCCTTTTGAACGGCGATATGTGCGACGCGCTGTCATTGATCGTCCATAGGGAACGAGCTTACGGGCGGGGCAGGGTGATCGCGGAGAAGCTCAAAGAGGTGATTCCGCGCCAGATGTTTGAGATTCCCATTCAAGCGGCGATCGGGGGCAAAATCATCGCCCGCGAAACCGTGAAAGCAATGCGCAAGGACGTGCTTGCCAAGTGCTATGGCGGTGACATCACGCGGAAAAAGAAGCTGCTCGAAAAGCAGAAAGAAGGCAAGAAACGGATGCGGCAGGTGGGCAGCGTGGAGGTTCCTTCCGAGGCTTTTATGAGCGTACTAAAAATGGATTAGAGGAACGGCTGCAAATGATAGGCTTATATTTTCATGTTCCATTTTGTTTGAAAAAATGTTCCTATTGCGATTTTGTTTCTATCGAAAAAAAAGATAAAATCGAAGCTTATATGCGCGCGCTTTTGAGGGAGACGGAGATCACCGGAAACATGTACAACAAAGCGGTGGATTCTGTTTTCTTTGGAGGGGGAACGCCTTCGTTGCCACAGGCGGAATATATCGCCGCCCTGATGGAAACGGTACGCAGACATTATAAATTCTGTCAGGATGCGGAGGTGACGCTCGAGGCAAATCCCTGCTCCCTTACCAGAGAAAAGCTGAAAATTTACCGGCAGGCGGGAATAAACCGCCTGAGCATTGGCTTGCAGGCTGCGCAAAACAAGCACTTGCTGACGCTTGGCCGCCAGCATACGGTGGAACTTTTTGACAGGGCTTACGACATGGCGCGGGAGACGGGTTTTACAAATGTGAATGTCGATGTGATCTATGCGCTGCCCGAGCAATCCCTGGAAGAATGGGAAGCGACGCTTTTGCATGTAATGAAAAAAAATCCGGAGCATATTTCCGCGTATGCGCTCAAGCTGGAAGAGGGTACGTTGCTGGCCGAGATGGTAGCGAATAGGGAGATTGAAGGCGCGGACGAGGAAACGGATCTTGCGATGTACCATATGGCGCAGGAACTTTTGGGAGATCATAATTATGAGAATTATGAGATATCCAATTTTGCACAGAGGGGTTACGAATGCCGCCACAACCTGAAATATTGGAATGTGAAAGACTATTTGGGGCTGGGCGCGGCGGCGCATTCGTGTATCGAGCGGCTGCGTTTTGCGAATACTTCAGATATTGACGAGTACATCAGGCATATGGAAAAAGGAAAGCTGCATTATCCAACCTATGAATTTTGCTCGGAAACGGAGCGCAAGATTGAATATATTATGCTCAAGCTGCGCCTGAAAGCCGGCTTTCCGTTTTACGAATACAAAAGCAAATTCAAGGAAGAATTCCTCGGCGTATTCAGGAACGAAGTGAAGACTGTGTATGACGCGGGGCTGATCACCCTGAGCGACAGGGGAATCGCGCCCACGAGAAGGGGTTTTGATTTACAAAACCAATTGGTGGGCGAATTGATCCGCAATCTATAAAGAAACCAGAAGAAAAGAGGAATTTGACATGCCAAAGACAACGATAAAGACCGTCCTGCTAATGGCGACGCCCGATCCAGAGCTGATTGTTTCGATGGGGGCGAAGCTGTGTTATTCCAAAGCGGATATCGAGCAATTGCAGGAAACCGCGAAGAGTGCGGAGTTTATCGACAGACTGACCCAGATGGGGCATCTTTCCCCCATTGAACACGCATCCTTTTCTTTTGGTATCGAGGGCGTATCGCGCGCGCTGCTTGCGCAAATCACGCGGCACAGGATCGCAAGTTTTTCTGTGCAATCTCAGCGTTATGTAAATCAGAGCGCGCAAAGGGGCGCGTTTTCTTATATTATCCCGCCGAGCATTGAAGCGCTGGGGGAAGAAGCAGTCAAGAGGTTTGAAAGCCAGATGGCAACCATGCAGGAATGGTATGAGCAGTGGGTTGCCGATCTGGGAAGCAAGGGAGAACAATCGAACGAGGACGCGCGGTTTGTGCTTCCGAACGCGTGTGAGACAAAAATGATTTTGACCATGAACGCCAGGGAGTTGCTGCACTTCTTTGCGCTGCGGTGCTGCAACCGCGCACAGTGGGAGATACGCGAGCTTGCCTGGCAGATGCTCGCGCTTGTAATGGAAAAAGCGCCCGGCTTGTTCAAAAGCGCGGGACCTTCCTGCGTGTGCGGGGCATGCTCGGAAGGAAAGATGACGTGTGGAAAGGCAAAAGAGGTGAAGGAGCGGCATAGTGCGCTGATGGGAGGAATCGAAAATGAATGAAAAGAGCGGCGATTATATCATCGGGCGTAACAGTGTGCGCGAAGTGATCAAGTCAGGCGAGCAGATTGACCGGATTTATATTATGCAGGGACAGACAGAAGGAAGCATTCGGGAACTGATTATGCTCGCGCGGCAAAATAAGCTCGTGATCACGGAAGTTCCGCGCATCAAGATGGATGAAATGTGCGCGGGATTGGGGCACGAAGGAAAGCCGGGCAACCATCAGGGGATCATTGCGCAGGTTCCGGCGTTTGCATACAGTGAGCTGGAAGACGTTTTTGCTTTGGCGGAGCAGCGCGATGAGCCGCCGTTTATCATGATTCTGGACAGCGTGCAGGACCCGCACAATCTGGGCGCGGTGATCAGGAGCGCGGAGGCGCTGGGCGCGCATGGCATTGTGATTGGAA
>CAZQDA010000105.1:4716-8605 GCA_964592155.1 uncultured Christensenella sp. | reverse complement strand
GGTTCGAATCCCTTCTGGCACACCAAAAAGTCATTTTACGCATGAAATGCGTGGAATGGCTTTTTTATATGAGCGGAGGATTCGAAGCCCCGGGGGTTCATGCAAGCGCGAGCGGAACGCGAAGGGCGCGCTATCCCTTCTGGCACATCAGCCGCTTGCTTTTCGGTTTTCGGCGGTGCTGCGCAAATCGGGCTTGGCGTAAAACTCTGCTTCGAACTTCAGCTTTCTGTCATCATCCGGAATATGCGCATAGACCTTTACCCTATTCCGAATAACTGTAAAAACTTTTGCCAAAAAGTTAATTCCTCTTTGGGCGGTGGATCGGTCTTGCTTGTTTCCTGCACCGAAATCGCATCTGTTCTGATTGCAAATTGTACGGAGGAAACATTCGTATTTTTGTCTGATGCGAATGAGGCAGACGTTGTATCACTACCTCCTATGGAAGCCAAGACTTCGTCAATCTTTTCTTCGGCCATGGTGTCCATTCCGTCGGTCTGTTCTCTCATTTCTCCTGACCCCTCCGAAAGCGCGGATGCTCCCTTGCATAAAGAGGTCAAACCATCGTAAAGGGTCCCGGTTCCTGCATATAAAACGCCTGAGCCATTCTGCAATTCCTTGCTTCCCTCGGACAGGGCGGAAACCCCGTTCATGATCTGTGTATATCCCGCAGAGAGCTGCGCGACACCATTTGAATATTCCTGCAAACCACGATCCAGCTTACCATATTCCGCCGCTAATTGATTGATGCCGGCGGACAATTCCGCGAGCTTTGAAAGCATCCCGTCCAGTGTTTTGGCGAGCTCTGAGATTGCCGTGTCAAACGAATCATAGTTTTCCTGTAAATCCGTTAGTCCGGCTTGCAGCGAACCTGCCGCACCGGAAATACCGTTCAGGTAGCTTGCCGTTCCGTCAATCGCCGCGTTATTGCCTTTGAGCAATGTCGCTATGGTTCCAAGCTGATCGATCTGGCTGCGCAGTTGTTCCGCCTGTGCTGCCTGTGCGGGATCAGTTTCATCCAGCGACTCAATCATAGCCCGCAGGGAGCTGATTTGGGCTCCGAGATTTGAAACAGCCTGCGCGTTTCCCGCTTTCAGTGTATCGATATTAAGACCGTTTGCCGCCATGGCATCTTTATATCGGGCGTATCCGAGGGCATCCTGCAAATCGGAGGCCCCGCCGGACAAATTGTTGATTCCGGTTTTCATCGCTGCGGAAGACTCCATAAGCACGGTGATTTGCTCCTGCGAAACCGAGACGGATTGCAGCGCCCCCTGTATTTGCGACAGCGCTTCCTTGATTTGGGAAGAACCGTCAAGCAGTGCTCCTGATTGTGCGTTTAGTTGGTTCAGTCCGTCCTGCATGGCAGCGACTCCCGCCTGCAGATCGTTAATGCCACGATTTAAACTGTCCGCGCCGTTTTTCAGCGAGGCTGAACCGCTGGTAAGCCCTGAGCCGCCGCTTTTGAGCGCAAGCGCGCCTTCCTTCAGTGAAATGGCGCCGTCGTTTAACTTGACCGTACCATCTATCAGTTTTCCGATTTCCCCCATCAGCTCTTGATCGTCGATATCGACGTCCAGATTCAACCTGATGCCATTGATCGTCACGGCGTCCATTTCAAAATCTTTCACATCTGTGGTAATCATCGTGTCGATTCCGTTTCCGGGCAGGATGGTATACGCAAGCTGCTTATCGCTCCCCACATTTGCAATCGTTGCTTGCTCCGCTGTAATATTTGTACACTTGTTTGTATCCAGCAGGAAAGTTGCCTGCAACGCGTAATCCTCAAAGAAAGGTTCTTTGCACGCTTCATTTTTGGTGATTTGGAACCGTATTTCAAGCTTTCCGCTTTTTCCTGCGATTTCTTTGGGGGAATATTCCTTTCCATCCAAAAAGTACCGGATCGAAATATTCCACGGAATGGGCGTGGACGCGTCCATGGTTCCTTCGTAATATACCTTTTCCGACTGGTCAGAAAAGGTAATCGTATCGCCGCTTTTGCTGATCGGTGTTTCAGAAGTCAGCATTCTGACATCGCTGTAGGAACCATAATCGGTAATATCTCCGCCCGAAAAGCTGTTCACCACATAAACGCCATATGCCGCTCCGTTTCCGTCCGCTACAGCATAAACAACCTCTTCTTTTTGATTGGGAGATGATGCGGCAAGCGCGGGTGATGCCGCGCCTAAAACCATCATTGCCACCAGCAAGGCAGCCAGCCACTTTGTATATTTTTTCATTTGCTTGAAACCTCCTTCTGTTCCTTTAAAAAATTTGCATGACGTGTTGTTTGATTAATCCATCCGTCAAAGAGATAGAGCAGCCCCGGAAGGGCGAAGATCACCACGATGAGGGAACACAGCGTGCCGTAGCCAAGGAAATACCCCAGCTGCGACAAAATCCCGTGTGTTGAAATCATGCCCAACAGGAAGCCCACGGCTGTGAGTACGCTGCCTGAGGTTAGGATAGATATCGTGCACGCTGAAACCGTCTTTTTGATCGCTTCCTTTTTTTCCATACTCCGGCGAAACTCCTTATAACGATCCGTAAACAAGATCGCGTAATCAACCGTCGCCCCGAGCTGGATTGAGCTGATGAGCAGGTAAGCGATATAAAACACCGTCGATCCCGAAAAATAGGGAATGGCAAGATTGATCCAGATCGCCGTTTCAATCGCTAACACAAGTAGTATGGGGATCGAGATCGATTTCATTGCGAACAGCAATACCACAAATACCGCCGCGATTGCAATCAGGTTGACTTTGACCATGTCTGAGGTGACCGTATTCATCAGGTCATAGGTGCTGACGCCTTCGCCCGCGAGGTAATAGGAATCCGGATAATACCTGCTTGCAATTCCCCGGATTTGCTCTATGAGCGAAAACGTTTCCTCACCCTCATAGTCAACGCCAACGGAAACGACCATACGGCTGTAGTTTTCCGATATCAGCTTTGAGAGAGCATCGCTGTCCACATATTCGGTCGGAACCTCCGGACCTGCAATATCTACATAAGAGATGATATCCGTAACATTGTCAAGACCATGCAGCTCATTTGACAGCTGCTTTTCTGTTGCAGGGCTTCCCTTGGGTACCAGCAGCACATAGGTGTCACTTTTTCCAAAGGTCTCTTCCACAGCTCTGGTATCCGTCCCCAACTGCGTTTCCGGACCGAAAATATGGGAAGCGCCGTAATAGTACTGGTTACGGTTCGAGGCAAGATAAGCGGGAACGATCAACAGCGCAAATATGCAAGCGACTGGAATCATGATACGGCCTACTGCTTTGCCAAACCCGTGAAAATCCGGCATAAATGATTTATGGCGGGTTTTGTCAACCAGTTTATAGGTGCAGAGAATCAGGCAGGGCGAGAAAACAAATACGGTAATCAGACTGATTGCGATCCCCTTGGCAAGCGCAAGTCCAAGGTCCGGTCCAATCTGAAACTGCATCAGGCATAAAGCGAGGAATCCGATCACTGTGGTAAGCCCGCTCGACAGAATCGACGAGGTAGATTTGCATAATGCCTGCACCATCGCTTCTTTCGGGTCTGCATACTGCTTGCGGCATTCTGCGAAGCGGTGCAGCAGGAATACCGAATAGTCTAGGGACACCGCGAGCTGTAAAATATTGCCCGCCGCATTCGTAACAAAGGAAATTTCGCCAAACATCAGATTGGAGCCCGCATTGATCAATATCGCGATTCCCAGACTTCCGAGGACGATCAATGGTTCCAGCCATGAAGTCGTGGTCAGCAGGAGAACAATCAATACAAAAATCACTGCGATTCCGGCGATCTTGGATACTTCCGAAACCGTGCTTGCAGTTGCAACGGCAGTGGAAACGGCGTTTCCGGTCATGGCGTTTTCGTCTCCGATCATGCTGCGGATTTC
>CAZQDA010000105.1:0-4616 GCA_964592155.1 uncultured Christensenella sp. | reverse complement strand
TTGGGGATTCCACTGCCAAATTCGGTTTCCATTACGTCGAGGGACACGGTGGAGGCTGTCTCTTCCGGCAAATAATCGTTCATTTCGTAATTGACCGAAATAAACGGCTGACACAAAGCGCAAAATATCGCGCATAGGATAAAGGCAACCAGAATGATTTTTCGATGTTTGACAATTCTACGATAAAATTTTTGCATCTGCTTTATTCTCCTTTTATTGCCGTGCCGGTCATATAAAAAATATTATTTGGGCAATGCAGCGTTAGCCTGACTGCCTTTTCGTCCGCATATCCCTGCGCAAGAAACGGGATGGTGCGCACAAGAGTAATGAGCTCGCCTTTAAGCGCATACGTTCCATCCTCCGCGACCGTTCCGACAACAGGATTTTTGTGTCCTAGTATGTTGAGGCAGCCTTTGATCTCTTCTTGCTTTCGCCTGACGCACAGCGTTCCTTTTCGATTACCAAGCTGTGTTTCCATAACGACATCATAAGTATATTCCATAAGTTTTTGCTTCCTTTCAATGGAATCATATCGGCATATTTCGCGCGTTTCAATGGTCAATCCTGCGGCGTTTGGGTAAAAACCGGACAACCGGATTTCATTTGGCGGGCAAAATAAAATCGCATATTTTATTTCCCGGACAAACCACTCAGCGTTGTCCATTGAATTGTTTGATGGGCAACTGTATAATAAATTCTATAAAGGAGTCGATTATGGAACACAGAATTACAACGCTGAACACCAAAAGGGCATTGGCTGCCTCCTTAAAAAAATTGATGCCAGAAAAAGCGCTTTCCAAAATTACGGTCAGCGAAATCGTTAAGGATTGCGGTGTCAACCGAAAAACCTTTTATTACCACTTTGAAGACATTTCCTGCCTACTTATATGGATGTTGGAGCAAGAGGCTGTAAAGGTGGTTAAGAAGTTTGATTTGTTGGTGGATTGTGAAGACGCAATCTTATTTGTAATGGATTATGTAGACGCAAACCAGCACATCCTGAATTGCGCGTTTGATTCCTTGGGACGCGAAGGGCTGAAAAAGTTTTTGTATTCTGATTTTATTGGGATTTTGAGGGCGACAATCGATCATGCCCAGCAGGAACGCAGCCTTTCGATACCGGAAGATTACAAGCAATTTCTTTGCGATTTTTATGCCGAAGCGCTGGCAGGCACTCTTATTGAATGGTTTCGCGCGCCGGGTAAATCCGACAGGGACAAAACGCTGCGTTATCTTACTATGGTTCTGCGCACGACCTTGCCGCAGGCATTGCATGTGGAAGGAATGGAAAAATGATATTTTTTGCGCGATACAAAATGAAGCCGCAATGCAGGAGAATAAAGGTACAAAGCCACGTTTGACCGGAAAGATAATACGTGGGTATAGTGAGGCGACAGAAAGCAACGATGGTAGATAGAGGCGTAAGAAACATAGAATAGCGCACTGAATAATCAAGTGTCAAAGATATGAAAAAGATCCCTTCAAGAGGTATAGTATACGTCCCTTAAAGGACAGCAAAAATGCCAAAAACAATAGAAGCTTGAAAAGCCAGCGTCTTTAGGCGCTGGCTGGTAACAAGCTCTTACAGGTCTTGACTATCAATTCTTATTCGCCCAGCACTTCCTTTAAATATTCGATTCCCATGCGCGGGCTGGACAGCACAGGCGTTTTGATGTGCGTGAGCAAAGGCAAAAGAACGGTAAGGCTGCCCTGCGCCAAAACCACCACGTCGCATTCGCGCGCCGCGCGCTCCACATCGCCCAAAACCATTGCGTTATGAGTTTCCTTGTCGCCCTGCTCGATCAAAATCATCATTGCGCCTTCCACAAGGTATTTCTGAATTTCAATTTCTTTTCCGGCCTCCTTTGCCGCATCCTCAATCAGGCGGCAGCTTGGGCCTAAGGTTGTTTCCACAGTTGCGATCACGCCGATTTTTTTACCCAGGCGCACCGCCTCGCGCGCCATTGCCTCGTCAATCTTGACAATCGGAATATCGATCAGCTGTTTAAAGGATTCGGCGACTTCGCTCACGGAGGAGCACTGGTTTAAAATTGCGTCCACACCAAGGGATTGCGCGTTCTCATAATAGGAAAGAAGCCTGCGGCGCACCGCCTTTGTCACGCCGCCGTTGGCGTTCACTTCCGCGATCAGGCTGTTGTCTATGATTTCCCACACCTTGACGTTTGGAATGATCTCTTTGCAGAGCGCGCCCAGTTCCGCGGAAGAAACAGCGCTTGTCTGTACGATTGCGATTGATTTACCCATGATTTTTTCTCCTGTCTGTTAATTGGATTTATGTGCTATGATTTCAGCAACGATCTCTTTGAGTGTGTCCGCGCTGCCCACGTTCCCTGGGAAAATGATATAAGGCAGGTCAGGATAGCGGCTTTCCGGCCCCAGCTTCCAGACGGGAACGCCCGCCGCGGCCTGTCCCAAAACCCATGCTCGCTTTGCGCACAAGGCGGCTGTTGCCGTTTCGCTGCTGGTAATGCCGCCTTTGGCGATAATAAAGGAAGGCTGCACGTTAATATTTTTGATCGTTTCCGTCACCGCGTTTGCAATGCTCACCGAAAGGGCGAGCTTCTCTTCAGGCGTCATGCCCTCAGGGTTCAAAAGAGTGCGTTTTGTGTAGAGTACGGCTGTCTTGCCGGCAGAAATTGCGTCGTCCGCCGCTTTTGCCGCGCGTTGTATTTCCGCTGCAAGAAGCTCCGGCCTAAGCGCCAGATCGGAATCAAGCTCGATCGGGCATAAGCCGTCTAAAGAAAGCAAGCTCTGAAGCTGCTGCGTCGAGCGCTTGACATGGGAGCCAACCACCACCAGCCCGCCATTTTCACAGTCGCTGCAAAGCTGCGCGCCTGTCAGCAGGGGCGCGGGCTGTATTCCGCCCAAAACGCGGGGCAGGGCCGCCGCGCAGCGGAAAATATAGCGTTTGCCCTGCTCCATAGCGTCAAGCAGGGCAAGGACAAATGCTTCAAGGTCAGTGTATTCCACCGCGTTCACGATCATAACGCCGCCGTTAAGCCGCATCAGTTTTTCTTTTACCGCGTTAAGGTCGCCGCGCAGCTCCTCCAAAGAGGCGCTTAAAACGTCCTTTGCCAAAATAGCTCCACCAGTTTTTTCCTCTACCCAGTCTTTGAGGTTTGAGGCGTGATAACCAAAGGTCGCGTCGCGCGCAAATTCGGTTTCGCCCGCGGGGATATATTCGTCTCCCTGCCTGACGTAGTGAACATCTCCCGCCGTCACCCGTCCGCCCTCCGGAAAGAACGGGCAGAGGATTTCACCGTCGAGCGCATAGCCGTTTGCCTTAAGCTCATCCTTCAAAACAGCGGTTTCAAGCGGCCAGTGCCCGCGCAGAGTGGAATCGCCGCGGCTCAGGATCAAAAAGTCCTCATTGGTTTCCCTTGCCGCCCTGCAAATATTGCGCGCAATTTTGCGGTGCTCACGCTCCGTCTTTTCCGCGGAAAAACTGCGCGAGTTGGTGAGCAGGAAAAACAGGATCTGCTTCGCCTGCATACCGGCGATAATACTGTCTGTTTCGTAATCTGTAAAAACGGGAACATCGTGGACAGTCTGTGTTCCGGTTGGATCGTCGTCCAAAACCACGAGCTTTCTTGTCTGGCGCTTGAGCGCCTGCGCAAGCGGAGCGTCAAGGCTCCCGGGTTTTAATGGGGAAACGGTACTGAAATTCTTTTCCATAGCAACCTCTAAAATTTCAATATATGAACTATTATTTTAAAATATGATGATTAATTTTATCATAAAACTTAATCCGGCAATTGTCAAACAGTTTCTTTTCGGATATGATAGAAAAAGAACGCTGCCTAACAGAGGCCATCGGCGGGGAGGAATCGAGTATGAATGCCAGTGAAAATGCGGGCCTGAACCAGTCTGTTTATCATGCGCTTGAAATTGTCAATTACCTGACCGGTAAAGACTGGTCGCGCGTCAAAGATATCGCGCAGGCATTGAGTCTGGATACGGCGCGTATCCATAGACTGCTGAAAACAATGCTTTATGCGGATTATATTGAATACGACCCCAAAACGCGTATGTACCGTCTGGGGATGAAATTTTATTCAATTTCCTATCATATGTCCAAAAACCACAGCCTTGTCAATATTGCGCGCGAGCATATGGAATGGGCTGCGGGGCAGCTTTGCGAAACGATCAATCTGGGAATGCTTTCCAGCACGCGCACAGAAATGACGCATGTCTACCGTCTGGATGGCAATTCCTCCGCAATGCGTGTCGCGTCGCCCATCGGCAGCAACAAATCTGTTCACGCAAGTGCAATCGGAAAGGCGATCCTTGCTTTTCGTCCGCGGCAGGAGCAGCAGGAAATCGCGCCGGAAATCGAATATACGCGCTATACGGATACCACGATTCAAAACGCTGACGCGCTGATACGTGAGCTTTCGCAAATCGCGGAGCAGGGCTGCGCTGAGGATGACGGGGAATATGACGCGGATATGTTCTGTATTGCCTTTCCCATTATTTCGGCGGGGGGAATCGCGCAGGCGGGCATCAGCGTAACCACGCTGCGCCCATGCCCAAGGGAGCGTCAGGAGCAGATCAAAGCTGTGCTTGCGCAGGCTGCAAAGCGAATTTCGCAGGCG
>CAZQDA010000104.1:0-8644 GCA_964592155.1 uncultured Christensenella sp. | reverse complement strand
TTATCAGCCTACCGGCGTGTAATAAAGCTCGAGCATCTTATCTGTCAATTCCTGCTCGTTCATTACAAAGTAATCCAGCTTGGGCGGGTTGCTCACGATCGGGTCCGGAAACTTCTGCCAGCTATCGTCGCGCTCCTCAAACGTATCCATTTTGATATCGTCGATCGACGAGACATTATCCAGCACACCGGCCATTGCGACAATCTGGTCAAGATTCAAGTTCGTTTGAATGACCTTATCGTTAAGCTGGGTGAACAATTTGGAGGCAGACTGCACCGCGCCCATCTTCTTGATCTTTTTTGCGAGCGCTTTCATAAACTCCTGCTCATGCCGCTGGCGGTCCATTTCGCCGTCGCCCATTTGCTTACGGTTTTGCAGATATAGCCTTACGCTTTCGCCTTCCAGATTCACGGTTTCGCCTTGACCGCCCACGCCCGGCACATCCTGATCAAGCGTTACCTCCACGCCGCCAAACGCATCCGCAAGGTCGGAAAGATGCTCAAGGTCAATCGACACATAATGCTGGACGGGAATGCTGAGCTGTCCATTCAGCTCAATTAAGTCTTCCGTCGCGCGCATTGCGTTTTGCGGACCGTATAAATCAGGATTATTTCCGCCGCCTAAAATATACGCGTGGTTGAGCTTGGTCATGTTTTCCTTTTCTTCTACCTTGCCGGTCTTTTGATCCACCTTGTGTACGATTGTGCGCGTATCGCGCGGAATGGAAAGGAATGAGATATTGTTGGTCTCCGTATCGATGGTACACAGCATGATCATATCGCTGCGCGCGCCTGTCGCATCCTTTACATCCGTACCGTCCCAGTCAATTCCCAGCATCAGCAAACTGATGGTTCCATTCTTTTTCTGGTAGGTTTTTCCGTCAATTTCAACCGTTTCCACGTTCGCATTTTTGTCAAAGTTAATATCATCCGACGCAAGCGCATCCTGTCTCATATTCGAAAATGCGCTGATTGGATTCGCTTTCAGGGCAAAATAAGTCCCAAATAAGGAATAAAGAACAATTCCCGCAACCACACCAAGCCCGATTAAAACAATCAGCAATCCTTTGATCGCTTTTTGATGATTCAAGCCGTTATCCTCCTGCTCTCATTTCGTTCTATTTTAATAGAACAATATACATCATACTCTTCTTTTCAGCAATTTCCGCCACTGTTTACAAAAAGTTAATATCTTTCAGGCTTCCTGCGCCCCGCTGCCGCCCGCGGGGGTGTAGTAGAGCCCCAGCATTGTGTCAATCAACTCCTGCTCGTCCATCACAAAAAAGTCCAGATCCTGACCCATCAGTTCATCATTCATCATCTTGTAGTTCTCTGTGAAGGTATTTCTTTCTATCTCGTCCAGCGAAACTTGGTCAAGCGCCCCTGCCATTGCAACAACCTGGTCTATATTCAGGTTCATTTTTACGACATCCTGCAATTGCGTAAACAGTCTGGATGCCGACTGGACTGCGCCAAGCTCCTTGATTTTTCTGGCGATTGCCATCATAAAATCCTGCTCGTGCCGCTGCCTGTCCATCTCGCCGTCATCCATTTGCTTTCTGTTCTGCAAATAGAGCCTTACATCATTGCCCTTGAGGTTGATGGTCTCTCCTTTGCTTCCGATGTCAGGATAGTTCTGGTCTAGCGTTACCTCCACGCCGCCCAGCGCGTCCGCCAGATCAGAAAGATGCTCAAGGTCAATCGATATGAAATAATCCACGGGAATATTCAGTTGTCCGTCACACTCAATCAGGTCTTTTGTGGCAAGCATAGCGTTTTCCGCACCGTATTTATTTTGTCCGCCCCCGCGGTTGTATGCGTGGTTGAGCTTTGTGATCCATGTTTTATCTTTGATATCGCCTGTCTTTGTGTCCACGTCGTGCACCGTGGTGCGCGTATCGCGCGGCAGCGAAGTCAGGTCGATTGTATTATCGTCCAGGTTAACCGTACACAGCATCATCATATCGCTGCGTTCTCCCTGTGAATTTTTCGCCGCGCTTCCATCCGAATCCACGCCCAGCATCAGCACTGTGACAACATTGGGATTTTTCTGATATACCGCCCCGTTCACCGTTATTTTTTCCATACTCACATTTTTGGTCAAGCTCTGGTTTTGCGCCGATACGGTATTTGCATTGGGCGCGGCGGCGAATGCGGCCATCGGATTGCTCCTGAGCGCCGTATAGGTTCCATACAGCAGATATACTACAAGCCCCGCAACCACAAATAATACAATCAAAACAGCAAGCAGTCCCTTTACTGCCTTAGAATGACTCACTCAAGTTTCCTCCGGCCTTAGGCCAAACCCTTTTTCATTACCCTGTCGCATTTTATTTTTCACCAGATAAAATCCTGCGAAACATTATTTTCGGAAAACGGCAGGCTCTTCCGACTTTCGTTATCATTGCCTGCGCGCTGTTTCCTCTTTACGTAAAAAGAGTTGTTCCCTTTATGAAGGAGAACAACTCTGTTCATCCTGGCACAGAATTAATATCCCTGATTATAATAATCTCCGCGGCGATAATCATATACCGCGCCCGCACTATATACGTCGATGCTTTCAAGCGCTTTGCCTGTTCCGATCGCAACGCATGAGACAGCGTCTTCGGCAACATAGCACGGAATCTTCGTGCGCTCCGTGAGCAATCTGTCAAGCCCGTACAGCAGCGATCCGCCGCCCGTCATGCAAATGCCGTTTTCCGCAATATCCGCCGTAAGCTCAGGCGGCGTACGCTCTAACACACTGTGCATGGTTTCCATAATGCGGTTAAGCGGCTCCTGCATTGCTTCAATCGTTTCATTGGAACTGATGGTGATCGTCTTAGGCAGACCCGAGATCAGGTTTCGGCCCGTCACTTCCATATACGCTTCTTCTTTTCTTGGAAACGCGCTGCCAATGTTGATCTTGATTTCTTCCGCTGTGCGCTCACCAATCAACATATTGTATTTCTTTTTAATGTATCTGGAAATATATTCGTCAAACGTATCTCCGGCAATCTTAATGGAATCGCTGATAACCGCGCCCCCCAAAGAAATTACGGCCATATCCGCCGTTCCGCCGCCGATATCAAGCACCATATTTCCCTGCGGCTCGCCGATGTCGATCCCCGCGCCAATCGCCGCCGCGATCGGTTCTTCAATCAGGCAGGTATGACGCGCGCCCGCTTCCTCTGTCGCCTCGATAACGGAACGCTTTTCAACTTCCGTAACGCCGGACGGCACACACACAACCACGCGCGGTTTGAAGAACAGCCGTTTTCCAATCACCTTGCGCAGAAAATAACGCAGCATTCTTTCCGTATCATGGAAATTGGAAATAACCCCTTCACGCAACGGACGAACCGCCACAATGTTTCCGGGCGTACGCCCAAGCATAATGCGCGCTTCCTCGCCAATCGCGAGCATTCTTCCGGATAATCTATCTACGGCCACAACCGATGGCTCGCGCAGGACAATTCCCTTGCCCCTGACGTAGACCAAGACTGTCGCTGTGCCCAGGTCAATTCCTATATCGTTAAAATTTCCGAATAAACCCATTATTCAGCCTCTCTTCTCAATTTGTATGCAGACAAAATCTGCCTACATATCATATATGATAATACAACAGCCTTAACTTTTCAACTGTTTTGTTACGGAAATGTCATATCCTGTCCCTTTGCAGCCTGTTATTCTGATCATCACTTAAATTTTATATACAATGGCCTCCTGTTTTGGCTCAGTTTGGAAATTTTTTCTTTGAGCGCACATACTTTTTGATGGATTGATTTCAAACTTTTCATCCGCTGCGATTATTTTCGTTCCGCGCTGTATTGATTCTTTCCCCGGCCCTCATCCGCTCTTGAACCAAAACAAAATTCCAGTTACAATATAAATAAGAAATTCAACTTATTCCAAAAGAAAGCGAGATAAAAGCTATGGATTATACAAAGCTGCAAAACGGCAGCGATATACGCGGAATCGCACTGGGCGATGATACGAACCTGACTCCGCAGGCCGCGGAGGATCTTGCAAAGGCATTCGTTCTCTGGTTGCAGGAAAGCGGCGTTTCTTCTCCCAAAATCGCAATCGGCATCGATTCGCGCGTCACCGGCCCTTCCCTCAAAGCGGCATGTATTCAGGGGTTCACCGGCATGGGCGCAGACGTGGTGGACTGCGCAATGGCGTCCACGCCCGCCATGTTTATGACCACTGTGACGGATGGTTTTTTGTGCGACGGAGCTGTGATGGTGACCGCAAGCCATCTTCCCATGAACCGCAACGGGCTTAAGTTCTTTACCAATCAAGGCGGACTTGAAAAGGCCGATATTGCACAACTGATCAAAATCGCGGCGGATCTTCCGGCAGAGTCGGCGGAGAAAGGAAGCGTTACCTCAGCAGATTTCATGAGCGTATACGCGAACATACTGACAGACAAAATCCGCAGCGCCACCGGCGAACAAACCCCTTTTGCAGGTTTCAAAATCATCGTGGACGCGGGCAACGGCGCGGGCGGCTTCTATGTGGACAAGGTGTTAAAGCCGCTTGGGGCGGATACGCAGGGCAGCCAGTTTTTAGACCCTGACGGCACATTCCCCAACCATATGCCCAATCCGGAAAACAAAGAGGCGATGGAAAGCATTGTAAACGCCGTTATCGAAAACAACGCCGATTTCGGCATTATATTTGATACGGACGTAGACCGCGCGGGCGCGGTGGACAAAGGCGGCAGCGTGCTCAACAAAAACCGCCTGATCGCTGCGATTTCCGCGATTCTGTTAAAGGAATTCCCCGGCACGACGATTGTGACGGATTCCATTACCTCAAGCGGTCTTGCGGACTTTATCAAAGCCCGCGGCGGCGTTCATCATCGCTTCAAACGCGGATATAAAAACGTCATCAACGAATCCATCCGCTTAAACGAAAGCGGGACGGATTCCCAACTGGCCATCGAAACCTCCGGACACGCCGCGCTCAAGGAAAATTACTTCCTCGACGACGGGGCTTATCTGGTCACGCGCCTGCTGATTGAAATGGCAAAGCTCAAAAAGGACGGGCACAGCATTTCCGACCTGATCGCCGACCTCAAGGAACCGGCGGAAAGCGAGGAATTTCGCCTTGGCATCAAGGAAGACGACTTCCGCGCATATGGCGAAAGCATGATCGCGGACCTCAAGGAATATGCAAAGACACAGCCGTCATTCCAGATCGCGCCGGACAACCACGAGGGCGTCCGCGTTTCTTTTGGCAGTGAAGATGGCAATGGATGGTTTCTGGTGCGTCTTTCGCTGCACGACCCGCTGATTCCCGTCAATGTGGAAAGCGACAGCAAAGGCGGCGCAAAACAGATCACAAAGACGCTCTATGCTTTCCTGAAAAGCTACGGCAGCCTTGACCTTGCTCCGGTTGAGGAGTATCTGAACTAAACATCAGCAGCCCCTCGCACGATGTGCGCATATGGCTGAATATCAAAAAAACAGGTCAGCCCACGCGGGGTTTGACCTGTTTTTTTCAGGATTGGAGGTATCATTTTCCATCCTATATATTGAGCGTCTGTAAGAACTTCGCTATCCTGATTTCCCCAATCTTCACGGAAACCGGAATCATGAGGATAAACGCCAAAGTCAGGAGTATAACCGTCGCTAGCCCAACTCCGGCAGCTAATCCTGTCGTCCGCGTTCCCTCATAAACTTGAGATATTTCGTGTGCGAGGCCGGTTAAGGCAATCGGCGGAAAAGACAAAATGACAGTCGCTGCACCTGCCACAGCCAGTATGGTAAACAGAAGCGTCAAGGCCGTCGCGGCACGATACTTTTGGTCGAGCGCCTGATATTGCCTGAAAAGAACCTGAGCATCCCCCATTTCACTCACCGTCCTTTGCTCCGCCTCTTCTTTCGTTATACCCTCTTTTTGCATCATTTCATCCGTCTTAGACTCGATATGGTCATAAAGCTCCTCGCGCACATTGCTGCGGACCCGCTTTCTTCGAATGCCGCTGCACACGATTCCTACAAAAGTCTCCTTATCCATTTTCCGCTCCTTTCAGCAAGCCGTTTAAAGCATAAGAGAACCGTTCCCATTCCTTTTTCTTCTGCGCGAACTGTTTTTGCCCCTCTTTGGTCAGACTGTAATATTTCCTTTCGCGGCCTGAGTCCTTGTCTTTCTCCTTGTATGTGGAGACCATTCCCATTTCATGTAGCAAATAAAGCACAGGATAAAGCGAGCCCTCTTTGCACTCAAACTCCCGATTAGACCGCATTTCCAGCTCCTTGATGATTTCGTATCCGTACATATCTCTTTCCCTCAGCAGGTTCAGGATCAACAGCGGCGTGCTGATTGCCGTATAGTTTTTATCAAATCCCATGACAGTCTCCTTTCCATTCGAATAAGTTTAGAATTTCTAAGTATATATTACATAGAAATTCTAGGTATGTCAAGCCGCTTTTTCCGGAAATGAAAAAACGCGCACTCCCAAGAGAGGCGCGCCATGGATATCTTATTTTCACCGCTCCCATTTATCAGCAAGATTATCGACCTGGTCAGCAAATTTCGCAAGGCTCTTATTCGCCCCGCCGCGGTTTTGCTCAATCACGCGCAACAGCCGCTGCCCTGCCGCAAGCAGCCGTTCAAACACAGTCGCGGTTTTGGAGGGAGCCTTTCTTGCGGCTTTTTCTTTGATTCCCTCTTTTACGGTCTCGTTTTTCGCCAGATCATATTGCCCTTGCTCGTAGGGCGCTGTCGCCTCGAATCCAAGCGTTTCCCTGAGCTCTCCCGCAAATAAATCGCACACCTGATTTTGCCCGTGCGTCACAAACACATGCTCCGGCTTTTTTTCGAAGCTTGAAATCCATTTTAAAAGCCCTGCGTGATCCGCATGTCCGCTGATGCCTTCCAGTACGCGGATATCCGCAAAAACACTCACTTCTTCACCAAACAGCTTGACCTGCTGCGCGCCTTCCAAAATCGCTCGCCCCAGCGTGCCCTCCGCCTGATATCCCACAAACAGGATCGTACATTCGCGCCGCCATAGGTTATGCTTTAAATGATGCTTGATCCTGCCCGCCTCGCACATGCCGCTTGCCGAAATAATGACTTTACCTGTCTTGTCCGCATTGATCTCTCTGGATTCGTCGCTCGTGACCGCCGTTTTCAGGTTTTTAAACGAAATTGGATTGATCCCTTTTTTCAGCAGTTCCTTTGCCTCTTCGTCATAATACTCCTTGCTGTTTTCGCCAAAAATCGTCGTCGCTTCAATCGCCAGAGGGCTATCCACGTATACTGGAAAATCCCCATGTCCTGTTACCCTGTTTTCCGCCTTGATTTGACGGATAAAATATAAAAGCTCCTGAGTCCTGCCCACGGCAAAGGACGGAATGACCACATTTCCTCCGCGGTCAAACGTTTTTTGGATAATTTTCGCAAGTTCCCCCACATAATCCGGCCTTGCTCCATGGCTGCGGTCGCCGTAGGTGGATTCCATGACCACATAATCTGCCTCATGCAAATATTCCGGATCACAGATCAACGGCTGGTTCAAATTGCCGATATCGCCGGAAAACACAATTTTTTTCGTCACGCCGCCCTCGCTGACCGTAACGGTCAGGCTGGCGGAGCCAAGAAGATGCCCCGCGTCCGTAAAGCGCACCGCAACGCCTTGGCAGGCTTCAACCTCTTCGCCATAGCTACAAGGCTCAAGGCAACTGATTGCCCCGTCCGCATCGCGCATTTCATAAATTGGGATAAACTGCTCGCGTCCGGCGCGCCGCCCTTTCCGGTTGCGCCATTCCGCCTCAAACATCTGAATATGCGCACTATCACGCAGCATGATTCCGCATAGATCGCAAGTTGCGCCCGTCGCGTAGATTTTGCCGCGAAAGCCGTTTTTATATAAAAGCGGCAGCAAGCCGGAATGGTCAATGTGAGCATGCGTCAATAAAACACAATCAATTTCAGCCGCCGCAAAGTCAAGTTCCTGACTTTTGTATTCATCCGGCCCCTGCTTCATGCCGCAATCAATGAGCACATTCTTCCCGCCCACCTGCAATAGGTAACAACTTCCCGTTACCTCGTGCGCGGCCCCTAAAAAGTGTAACAGCATTTTCGGTCACCCCTTACTCAGTTCTTCTTATTTTAATATTCTAACCGCTTATGGGATGCATTGCAAGAAAATGCCCCGCGCTTCCTTACATTTTATAAAAAACTCTTTTCATTTTGAAAAATTGGTGTATAATTAATAGTGTATAGATATATTGTTGTGTTATCTCTATCAAAATACGTGGGTGATCATTATGACAAATTCAATTAGCGGCAGTATGACCAGCTGGCAGAGCATTGGAAACGCACAAAGCTACGCCTCCAATCTGGTCAAAAACTATCTTACCGACAAAAACGGGCAGACGGGCAAAACCGATTCAGCGTCTGTGGTTTCGGATTTTCTTGCTATGAATTCCGCGCAGGGCGTACAGGATAAAACCATTGCCAACACGCTTAACTTCGCGAAAGAAAATGTCTCCAACATGAAAACGTTAAAATCCGCCGCTTCTTCTCTGAGCAACAAGGCAAGGATGATTGGCGTGAATGCCAAGGCAGAGGATATTGTAAGCGCGGCTGAAAATTTTGCATCGTCCTACAATCAATCCATCAAGCACCTGACCTCCGGAGCAGCGAAC
>CAZQDA010000103.1:0-9054 GCA_964592155.1 uncultured Christensenella sp. | reverse complement strand
AAATATGCTAGACTTTTTCTATGGAAAGGAGTGTAACATGAGCAAAAACAAGAAATACAGTATATCCTTAAAAAGGCAAGTGGTAGAGGAATATCTAAGCGGTGCGGGTATGGTTGAGTTGGTTAGAAAGTATAATCTCTCGGATAAAACCCGTATCCAAGATTGGCTAAAAAAGCATCTGGAGTATGGTTGTTTTCCTGATGGGCGTGGCAAATCAAAAAGCGGTGGCAGGCCAAGAAAAATTGATGTGTCACAGATGACAAAGGATGAATATATCGCATATCTTGAAATGGAGAACGACATCTTAAAACATCTACGCTCCCTAAACAACAGCCCACAAAAGCTAAATATCGAGTTGTAGAGATATTACGTGGGAAATATAGTGTGGATTTGCTGTGCTGGTATTTGGAGTGTTCCAAGAGCGGGTATTATGATTGGGTGCGGTGAGGGCGACCCATCCACAACAAACTGGATTCCACAAAAGCAACCGCGATTCTGCAGATACACTGCCAGCGACCCGCCAGAGGTCGACGGCAGGTTATGATGCTGCTTGAGCGGCAGTATGGTTATGGTATCCATATGTGTTTAGGGAGCGTGTACAGATACATGAAACAATTAGGAATCCAGTCAATACGCAAACGTAAGCGTATGTTGCCAAAGAAAGAAACGCAGAACCCTGCCACATTCCCCAATGTGCTTAAACAAGATTTCCGCGTTTCTTCCGGCACACCCACAAAGTGGGTAACTGACGTCACATATCTGCCTTGCAGGGATGGGGTTTTATACCTGTCCTGCATCAAGGATTTATGTGATAAATCTATTGTAGCATATGAACTGTCAAACAAAAACGATTTAAGACTGGTTATGTCTATGCTAAAGAAAGCCTCATCTAAAATCAGAGAAGGTAGTATTCTGCACAGTGACCAAGGTTCGCAGTATCAATCGCCAATCTATCATGCGTTCCTCAAAGCGCATGGCATGGTTGGCAGTATGTCCAGAAAGGCAACGCCTTATGACAATGCGCCAATGGAGTCATTTTTCTCCATACTGAAAAACGAAGAATTGAAATCATTGCCATTTCTTTCCTGTAAGAAAATGTGCGTTGCCGTTGATAAATTCATACAGTTCTACAATCACCAGCGCCCGCAAATGGGTTTACAAAAACTGACTCCTGCTGAGTACAGAAGTCAGTTCCTCTAACTTTTTTTATTTGTCCGTTTTTCTTGACACACGACATAAGCCGGGGGATATTTATTCTTTAAAAGTTAAGTTTACTTTTTGTCTGTTTTTGGTATAATGAGGATAAGAAGATATGGGAAAACTCTCCATCAAGGAGGTGGCGATTATGGCGATGAGCAAAGAAGCAATTGAATACAAAAAAGAATTAGAAAAAAATGCAGAAGAAATAAGGAATATCGTCTTAAAAGGCGTAAAACAAGCTGATAATGGACAGGTCAAGCCAATGGATGAAGTATTTGATCGGCTTGAGAAAAAATATGGAGTATAATGTTGTCCTCACGGATCAAGCTGAAGCGCAGCTTGAGAGTATAGCTGACTACATCAAATATAAATTACAGGAATCGATGACAGCGCTTGGAATTGTCCGTGGGATTCGAAAAGAAATCAAAAAGTTGTCCGCTAATCCTGCAAGGCACGGATTGTACGAAGATGTGATTTTGGCAAAAATAGGCATCAGAAAACAGTATTATAAGAATTATATTGTTTTTTATCGAATTCAAGAAAAGAGCAATATTGTTGAGGTAGTAGCTATTTTGCATATGCGTGTAGATGCAAAAGCCATCTTATATGATTTTATTTAGTAACCCAGAATAAAGCAATATGGAGCAGTCATGAAAATGGCTGCTTTTTTTATACAATTTTTTATAAGAAACGGAGGCAGGCTATGGAAAAAACAGAGATAATGGAGCTTTACAAAGAAGCGGTTGCGGCGGTGACAAAGGACCGATATCGGTGGACACATTTTCTTAATACGGCGGCGCGGATATATAAGCTGGACTTTCTGGATCAGCTAATTATCTATGAACAGGATGCGAATGTGACAGCTTGCGGCACACAGGCGCAGTGGGAACAATTTGGGCGGCACCTTAAAAAAGGCGCGAAGCAAATCGGGATATTGGATCGCGGCAACGATGAGCTTGTCATTCGCTATGTATTTGACGTATCGGAAACAGAGGACAACGGAAAAAGGCTTCCCACGGGTTGGTCTTTGACGGAAGATAACAAAAAAAGTATTTTGGACATGCTCAAAATTGGACATGGGCAGAGTTATACTGATACTATGACCATAGTGTCGAATGATAGCAAGTTAAGATATGAGAGATTAGAGCAGCGGCAGAGCAACAAAATGTTATGCAGTATAGCCGCTGCTTTTTCTTATTTCAATTAGAGCATGGTGTTATCCATGAACAACAGTGATAAATTAAAAAACGCAAAGTTATCGGTAAAATTACAGCAGAGTTTTGGAAGATAAAGAAAAAACAAATCAGATCAAACAAAATGTTCTAAAGATAATATATGAGGGTTTTGAAAAAAGAACGAATATCCGGCACAGCAAAATTTGTTCAATTAAGCTGCTTTCTTTAATATAGATATATATTAAAGAATTCGTGAGGTAGGGACCGCCGAGGAATTGATGCAGTTGGCAGGCAATTTAACGCGCCATTAGGCACTGCCAGCCTGTATCAGGTCCTTATAGGTCAGTGCAAGCCGCCAGCTTAACCTGTGTTGGTTCTGATTGTGCTAACCCCCCTGCCTATGCCAGGGATAAGCCTGAAGACAAAAACATCCCCTTTAGGATAGTTGGCTGTGAATAAATAAAAAATGAAGATAATATAGTCGGAAAAATTGTATGGGAATAAGATTTTAAAGAATAAGGGGAGCATATTTGACTGGACATTGATTGCATAGTACAATCAATTGAATAAGTAAAATATACGGTAAGATTGTAGTTGCTGTCTCCACCTACTAAACTTTATCATTACTTAACATATTTAAGGTGAATTATATGAAAAAACTTTTGATAGGTACATTTCTAACTTTCTTACTATTATTGACAGGATGTTCTTCAAATGTTTCTGACGATTATGTTGTATTAGGCAACAGCAACGGAAACATGGCTCATTCTGGTATTTTTTGTACTGCAACAGATAGTATAGCATTTACAGATAGCAGCAGATATTTTACTGAGTTTGCGCCGATCGAGGTGACTGAAGAATCCAGATTTAGAGTTAGAGAAGCGGGTTTTTCTTTTAACGCAGATGATGAAAATTACTATTTCATCGGTCTCACAGACGAGGGGATAGAACCGGCTGGCAACTTGAGACGCGTGTTGACGATACAAAGTAAAGATGGGAAAGAAAAAGAAAGTATTGAATTGGCACCACTTCCAAGCGCAATAGCTTTGATCAATGATTCAATCTATGTAGCTAGCCATAACTTTATAAGCGGAAATGAATTGGGGAATGTAGAGCTGTATAAATATAGTAAAAATGGGAACAAGCAATTGATTTGGTCTTGCGATCAGAACGTATATGAAGAGTATGAAACTCCTTATATTAATGCGACAAGCAGCCATTTGTATGTCATTTTGCAAAAATCAGGAAAGATGTACCAATTAGATTACAGTGGAAAAAATTCGAAACTCATTGCAAGTGGAAATTTGAAGCGGCCGATTATTGAACAAGATAAAGTCTATTACATTAGTCAGGGCGCTCCCTATCCAAACGACGCCCTGATAGAGCAAGATGCGGAGAAGAAGGTAACAGTAATAGATGATATGGTGTCTGATTACAACATTGTCAATGGGAAAGTGATATATCTTAAAGAGGTAGAAGGGCAATATGGAGATGACTCTATTTCGGATATGGAACGGAAGTACGAACTTTATAGGTATGATATCGAAGCAGGTGTTAAAGAACGGGTGAATGATCTTTTATACCCAAAATGCAACGTTTTTTCTGGAAATGATGCAACCATATTATTGAGCTTAGTAACGCATAAAATACAAGATGTTTTAATAGAAGAATCCTCGAAAGAGGACTCTTCTACTCTAAATTAGATGTCTTATCTTATGTAATATCCAGGAGCAATACATTTTAGCGTACTATCTGCGTTGAAAATTACATTGAAATAGTCTTGCATTACAATATTTTCGCTATTATTGTTTGTCGGTCTAAGACTAATCAGGATATCGCCGACACTAATACTTTTTTGATAGCTTTTTTCGACTACCAATTGGGTTAATGAAACAGCGCTTATTAACGTTTCATCCATAACACCGGCTAAACCTAAAAGGTCAAGCAAAAATGCGGAAGGATCGTCACCTGAAGAAATGTTCTGCAGACTATGTTTTTGTAAATGAAATGGGAATTCTCATGCGCCCTAATTACGTTACGGAACACTTTGCATGGTTGTTGAAAAAATATCTTTTGAAAAAGATTCGCTTTCACGATTTGCGCCATACATGCGCAAGTTTGCTGCTGGCAAATGGTGTGCCGATGAAAGCGATACAGGACTGGTTAGGGCATAGCACTTTTGCTACAACGGCTGATATTTACGCCCATTTGGATTTTAAATCCAAAGAAATATCAGCGAAAACGATGGAGAATCTTCTAACATAACTGTTAGAAAAACAAAAATCTGTTAGAACAACAGATCTTTGAAAAATGGCGGAGAGGGTGGGATAGCGCGACTTCGTCCTGCGGACTTGTCTTGCATGAACCCACGTGTGTTCTCATTCTCTTTATCAAATAAAAAAGCTCACGCTGTTGGCGTGAACTTTTTCATTTGGCGGAGAGGGTGGGATTCGAACCCACGTGCCCGTTAAGACAAACGCATTTCGAGTGCGCCCCGTTATGACCACTTCGATACCTCTCCATTATTCTATTGAGACACTCTTCTGTACAAAGTGTAGAAAAGTGTTAGAAAACGATCCACAATTTGTTTGATGCAACAAGCCCTGATCCGCTCGTGGAGCAGGTTCTGAGCAAATAGATTCCCGTTAGCCACTCACATTTCGAGTCGCGCTCGTTATGACCACTTCGATACTCTTCCATTCTCTGGTATTCGGCTTTGCGCATAAGCCAACGCAATGTGACGGCTTTGGCATTCGTGCGACGTGATTTATTTTACCAAAAAGCATATCTAATTGCAATATGATAATGTAATTCGTATAATATATATAGAAAATAGAAAAAAATTTTTGGAGAACGGTTTTGAAAAAAGCTTTCATCGTCATTATGACGGCAATTATATTGACCATTTGCTGCGCGTGTGCAAGCAATCCGGTTGAACGTTACGATAATTTCTTAAATGACCTTGACGTGCTTACGCGTATGCAAACGGCGTTGCAGCAGACAAAAGACGGCGGAGAAATGACATTTTATGTCAGGGAAGATATGAAGACGCTCGAAGAGGATTTACAAACACTAAAGTCATCCGATCAGGAGATCATTAAAATTAACGAGTGCTTTCTGGATGCCGCCAGAGCCTTGCAGCAAAGTGCTGCATGCATGGAAGACGCGGACGAAGCAAAGGCGGCTTCGCTTTATGAAATCGCAAAAACGCGGTTCGGCGAAGGCTTTTTGCAGTTTGCTCTGCTTGAACCGGGCGGAGGTGGATCAGGTGAGTGATGAGGCGTGGATGGAGTGCGCCATCTGTGAGGCGCTCCATGCAGAAGCGATTGACGAAGTGCCGATTGGCGCGGTTATTGTAAGAGACGGTGAGATTATTGCCCGCGCGTACAATACGCGGGAGACTGAAAAAAGCCCGCTGGCACATGCGGAAATAAGCGCGATTGCACGGGCGGCACAGGTGGTCGGCGGATGGCGGCTGCTTGGGTGTACGTTATATGTGACGCTGGAGCCGTGCCCTATGTGTGCAGGCGCAATCATTAACGCACGCATCCCGCGGGTGGTTTTCGGCGCATATGATAAAAAAGCTGGAGCACTGGGTACGCTTTACAATTTGGCGGAAGGAAAACTTAACCATACGCCGCAGGTTTTGGGCGGCGTTCTGGAACAAAAATGTGCCGCTCTGTTGAGTGGATATTTCAAACAAAAAAGAAAATGAGGTGTTTTGAATGGAATGTAAACAGGAAGGCAATAAGGCAATGTGTACGTGTTCGTTTAGTTGCTCGAGAATGGGAATCTGCTGTGAGTGCGTGAAGCATCACAAGGACAAAGGCCAGATTCCGGGCTGCTTCTTTTCAAAAGAAGGGGAGGCAACGGGGGACCGGAGCATTGAAGCGTTTATCGCGGATTGGAACGCACGGTAATGTCTAAGGCAAAGCTAAAGCGTGTGAAAAAAGAATATGAGTATCTTGCTGTGGCAGACCTTGCCCATCAAATCTGGCGGGAGCATTACGCAGGAATCATCAGTACAGAGCAAATCGAGTATATGCTGGAGCATTTTCAGTCTGTCCCTGCGATCAAAGCGACAGAGGCAGAGGGATGCGAATATTATCTTGCGCGTCATTTGGGCGTTAACATTGGCTATGCGGCCCTTACGCCGTGCTATCCTCAGGGCAAACTGTTTATCAGCAAGCTGTATCTTTTGAAGGATCATCGCAAAAAGGGTTATTCAAAAGAGATACTCGGCGAGGTGGAAGAAAAAGCAAAGGGATTACGACTTCAGAGCATTTGGCTGACTGTTGCAAAAAATAATGTAAACTCCATCAGCGCGTATGAACATCTGGGATTTGATCGGGTGGACAGCATCTGCAAAGAAATTGGCGGCGGATTTGTGATGGACGATTATATGATGGAAAAAAGGCTGGAAGGGCATGACCATGGCAAATAAAAAACAGAGAATTGCGATCATGTGTGCGCTGCTCGCGAAAAATCCCAACAAACTATATTCCCTGAATTATTTTCAGGAGATGTTTGGCGCGGCAAAGTCAAGCCTTTCAGAGGACGCGGCGGTTATCAAGCAGGTGTTTGCCGAAGCGGGAATCGGAAAAGTGCAGACGGTTGCGGGGGCGCACGGCGGAATCCGTTATGTTCCGCGTATGCCGGAGAACGCGCGTGTGCTGCTTTTAAAAGAGCTGACGGAAAAGATGACGGATACGTCGCGTATCCTGCCGGGCGGGTATATGTATATTGCGGATCTTTTTTGTACGCCGTATTATGTGGATGGCATGGCGCAGATTATGGCGGAATGGTTTTTGGAAAAGAAGGCTGATTTCATTGTGACGGTGGAAACCAAGGGAATACCGCTTGCGATGAGCGTTGCGCGTATTTTGAACCTCCCGCTTGCCATTGCGCGCAGGGAAAGCAAGCTGACGGATGGCTCTGTGTTTTCCATCAACTATTTGTCGGGCTCTTCACGCAGGCTGCAAACCATGTCCCTTTCCAAACGCATGATCAAGGAAGGAACGCGTGCGCTTGTCATCGACGACTTCATTGCAGGCGGCGGGACGATCAAAGCGATCAGCGATATGCTTGCGGAATTCAATATAGAAGTGGTGGGAACGGGCGCGGCGATCGTCAACAAATATCCTCAGAAAAAGAGGATCACGGGGTATAAAGCTATTTTTGAACTGGAGGAATTGAGCGAAACAAAAATTGAAATTTCCGCATACTAACTAGTTTTTCCAGTGTATTGCAATTCTAAAAAAAATATGATACATTAAAAATAATAAAAGGGGCACAAGAGAAAAACTGCATAACATGCAAAAGCTATCAACAAGGTGGAGGGATTGAATATGGAAATCACAGATATTCGCATCAGGAAGATTGACGGCACTGGCAAGATGAAAGCGATTGTCTCGGTGACATTTGATGATATGTTCGTGATTCACGACATGAAGATCATCGAAGGCGCGAGCGGCCTTTTTATTGCTATGCCAAGCAGAAAGACACCAAGTGGAGAGTATAAGGATATTGCTCATCCAATCAACTCGGATACGCGCGAAATGATCCAGCAGATCATACTCAGGGAATATGAAAATCTACCTGAAGAAGAGGAAGTGGGCAGCAGCCTTTCTTCTGACGGATACTGAGTAAAAACGGAAAGCCCTTTCTTTCATCAGAAAGAGGGGGCTTTTTTTGTACGGATTTTTTTGCATAAACGCTGTGAATTGTGTATAATATGCTGGAATGATTTTGATAAAAACGATAGGAGAAAACAGATGGAAAAGTGTACGGCTGTCATACTTGCCGCGGGTGAAGGAACGCGCATGAAATCAAAAATACCCAAGGTGCTGCACAGAGCGGCGGGTCTGACGATGCTTGAGTGGGTGGTGCGCGCAGTGCGGGGCGTTCATTTGAGCAAGTGTGTGGTGGTATGCGGGCGCGGAAAAGAGGCCGTACAGCAGAGCCTGAAAGAGCAGGCGGTGTATGTGGAGCAGGCGGAACGCAAGGGCAGCGGACACGCCGTGATGTGCGCGGCGGATGAGCTTGAGCATGCGGACGGATATACGCTTATTATCGCGGGCGATATGCCGCTTTTGCGTACAGAGACGATCAAGGCGCTGATCCGGGTGGCAAAAGAGGGCAATTATGCGTGCGCGATGCTCACGGCGGAGCTTGAAAATCCGTTCGGTTACGGGCGAATTTTGCGCAACGAGCTTTCGGATGTCACCGCCATTGTGGAGGAAAAGGATGCGACCGAGCAGCAGCGTGCCATTCATGAGGTAAATGCTTCGTGTTATTGTGTGTGCACACCGCTTTTGTTGGAGTGCCTCAAAGAATTAAAGCCATCCAACGCACAAGGGGAATATTATCTGACGGATATTGTCTCCATCCTCAACGAAAAAGGCGAAAAGGTGGGCGCTTATGTTGCGGCGGATGCACGGGAATGTATGGGCGTCAATGACAGGGTGCAGCTTGCAGAGGTGTCGGAAATATTGCGTGAGCGTATTTTGATGGAACATATGAAAAACGGCGTAACGATGATCGATCCGAAAAACACCTATATTGACGCGGATTGTGAGATCGGTCAGGATACGGTTATTTATCCGAATGTGACGCTGGAAAAAGGAACTGTGGTCGGAGCGGAGGTGATTTGATATCCGGGCTCGCGCATTGAAAACAG
>CAZQDA010000102.1:0-9123 GCA_964592155.1 uncultured Christensenella sp. | reverse complement strand
CTGGGCTCGAACCAGTGACCCCTTGCGTGTGGAGCAAGTGCTCTACCAACTGAGCTATGCCTCCGATGTGTTACATTATATCATAGATTGGATGGATTGAAAAAGGATTTTTTTCATGAATTTTGATTTTTTGGAAAAAGAAGAATGCTGAATTGGGAATTGTTTGAAAAAGAGGGATATGAGAGAAAAAAACCTAAAAATAAGGAGTTTGCGCAATTTATGAAGAAATAGAATTTATTTTATTATGATTTTATGAAATTTGCGTCTTGTTCATGTACCGTTAAAAAAGTATGGTATAATATGATTAGAGTAAAAGGCACCTGAAAGGATTCTAATGGGGGAAAATCAGCGTTATCAGACCGACTGCAAAACGGGGCTTACGGATGAACAGGTAAAAAGCAGGATTGATGCGGGGCTGACAAATAATTACAATACCAATACGACAAAATCCTATCGTCAGATTTTTAAAGACAATTTATTTACATTTTTCAATGTGTTAAATCTTATTTTCACTGTGCTGATTATTATGACGGGTTATATCAAAGAGCTCGTTTTTTTGCTGGTGGTCGTTGGAAATCTGGCGATTGGTATTGCTCAGGAAATTGCGACCAAGAAGGCTCTTGATAAGCTTTCCGTAATCGTTGCGGCAAAGGTGGATGTGGTTCGCGGCGGACGGGAGTTCAGAATTAATGTAGCGGAGCTGGTGCTGGACGACATTATGCAGATGAAGCCGGGAGATCAGGTTTGCGCGGACGGAATCATCCTGGAGGGAACGGTGGAAGTCAACGAATCCCTGATTACAGGAGAATCGGACGTTATTGTAAAATCCGCAGGCGATTTTTTATATTCCGGCAGTTTTATTGTTTCGGGAAACGCCTATACGCGTGTAGAGCGTGTGGGTATGGAAAACTATGCCAACAAAATTTCCTATGACGCAAAAGCCTCAAAAAAACGCACCTCCGAACTTCGCACGGCGCTCAACCGCATCCTGAAAGTCATCAGTATTATCATCGTTCCTATCGGGCTTTTGCTATTTCTAAAGCAAGGGCTTGTCGTGGGTCTGCCGGTTGCGGATAATACGGTCAAAACCGTGGGTGCGCTCATTGGCATGATTCCGGAGGGGCTGATTTTACTCACCAGCGTCGCGCTTGCGACGAGTGCGATTATTCTGGCAACGCGCCGGACTCTTGTGCAGGATCTTTATTGCATTGAAACGCTTGCCCGCGTCGATGTGCTGTGTCTGGATAAGACCGGCACAATCACCGAAGGCAGGATGCATGTGGAAGAAGTGGTGAGTCTGACACAAGCGGAAAATATCGATGAAATTTTAGCGAACATGGCGGGCGCGCTGCAGGACGATAATGCAACGTTTCACGCAGTGGTGGAAAAATTCGGCAAGCGGTTTGATCATGAGGTGCGCACGATTGTGCCGTTTTCTTCCGCCCGTAAATATAGCGGCGTAAGCTTTGCGCAGGAAGGGACTTATTTTCTGGGCGCGTTTGAATTTATTTTTCCGAACGGTTATGAGCAAATTGATACGGAGCAATATGCGCAGGAGGGTAAGCGTGTATTGGTGCTTGCGCACAGCGAAAAAATGGATGTGATCGATAATCAGGTGCCGGAAGGGATGAAGCCGCTGGCGCTTTTGCTGATCAGCGATAAAATTCGTGAGGACGCCGCAGAAACGCTTGCATATTTTGAAAAACAGAAAGTACAGCTAAAAATTATTTCAGGCGATAGCCCCGTTACCGTGAGCGCGGTGGCAAAACGCGCAGGCATGAAAGACTACGAGGCGGTCGACGCTACCACACTGAAAACGCCACACGACATTGAAAACGCCGCGAAAAAATATCATGTCTTTGGCAGGGTGACGCCCGCGCAAAAAAAAGAATTGATTGCCGCGCTCAAAAAGCAGGGGCATACGGTCGCCATGACGGGCGACGGCGTAAACGATGTTTTGGCGCTCAAAGAATCGGATTGCAGCATCGCGATGGCTTCCGGAAGCGACGCCGCCAAGAATATTGCCAATCTGGTGCTGCTTGACTCCAACTTTGCGACCATGCCCGGCATCGTCAACGAGGGGCGCAAGGTGATCAACAACATCGAGCGTGTGGCGACGCTGTTTATCACAAAAACAGTGTATGCGGTGCTGCTAGCGCTTGCGACCGTGATTTTCCTCGACAGCAGTTATCCGTTCACCCCCTTACAGCTTACGCTGATCAGTTTTGTGACGATTGGCTTCCCTGCGTTCTTCCTTGCGCTGGAACCGAATTTTGCCCCTATCAAGAAACGATTTTTGCTCAATATTTTAAAGAAATCACTTCCCGGAGGGTTAAGTGTGATCATTGGGATTATTGTAGTGAATATTCTTTCTGGGATTTTCAATTATATGCCTGCGGCGGTTGCCACAATGTGCATGCTGCTTGCGACTGCTGCGGGAATGTGGGTTGTCGCAAAGGTCAGCATTCCGTTCACCGCGGCGCGCAAGGTGATTCTGGGCAGCGCAATCGGCCTGTTTTTCCTGTGTCTGATTTTCTTGCACCAGTTCTTTGATATTGCGCCTATCAGCCTTCCCCAAGCCGTTGTGGTTTGTGTGATTACGGCGGTTATGCCTTTCATGATGCGACTGGTGGAAAAAGGCGTGGAGAAATGGGCGGATAAAATCTTATCTAAAAAATTGATCAAAAACGGACTGAAAAAACTCAAATAAGACTAAAAAACAGTCGAACTTCCAAAAGGACGGCTGTTTTGTTACAACTTTGAAACAAATGCTGTCTACAATAAAGGGAGTATTTTCCTGTGTAATCTTCATAATATCTTCATGAAGATTATGAATGATTATGTTATAATGGAAACAAAACCGGGTGGGGAACATTGTAAAGCGGTCTTTGTATTCCCCATAGATTCCTGTGGGGATTTTTTATTGCGAAACATGCGACGGATAACGACGGAGGAAACGGCGTGGAACCGATTATTGCAGCCAGAAACCTGAAAAAAATATATAAAATGGGGAACGCAAAAATCCATGCGCTTGACGGTGTGGATATTGACGTAATGCCAGGAGAAATCTGCGCGATTCTGGGAACGTCAGGGAGCGGAAAATCAACGCTTTTAAGTCTGCTTGCCGGTCTTGAGCATCCTACCTCCGGCAAAATTTTTATTAAAAAGAAACCGACCTATAAGATGACGGAAAAAGAACTCGTGGATTTTCGTTTGGATCATATTGGATTTGTGTTTCAGTCCTTTAATCTGATGCCCACCATGACGGCAGCGGAAAATGTGGCTCTGCCGCTCATGTTCAAAGGGATTTCGCGGGTAAAGCGGCTTAAAATGGCGAAAAAGTTGCTCATTGAAATGGGAATGAAGCCGCAGCTCAAAAACAGGCCGAGCCAGCTTTCCGGCGGACAGCAGCAGCGCGTTTCGATTGCGCGCGCGATTATTGCAAAGCCGGAGATTATTTTTGCGGACGAGCCGACAGGGAATCTGGATTCCGCCACAGCGGTACAAATCATGGACATTATGTGCAATGCTGCCAGAAAGCGCGGCGCAACGCTGCTTTTCGTAACACATGATCCGACCAAAGCCGAATATGCGGATCAGGTCATCCATATCATAGACGGGAAGGTTGCAAAGCGGGAGATGCGCAGTCCGGAACGAAATGCAGAAACAATCATACAGGAAGAATTGGGAACACAAGGAGAAGAATGAAATGAAAAAACGGATTTTGGTATTTGTGCTCGTACTCATACTCGCACTGAGCTGCGCGATACCGGTTGCAGGCGCTGCCGTTGAAACCGGAAACAGGGGAACGGCCCTGCGCGTAGACAGCGCAAACCAGTATGAGGGAATGGACTCTTCCTATCAGGGCGGATACAGCCCTGCGGTTGCCAATGATGAAGCGCATATTCTTTTGCCGCTGATCGCGGGCGCGGGAACGGAGCAGGTAAAAAGCGGGGAGATCAATATTTCTGTGAATTTGGGCGATCCGTCAAAAGCGCCGTTTGTGTTTAACAACTACAGTGAGATAGTAAAGCTGGAAGATCACAAGCTTTCTGATGGCACACAAAAGCAGTGCTATCTTGTGGACTTGAAGCTGCCCCTTACGCCAAGCCGCATGAACGGAAATTATCCTGTGGTGGTGACGGCCAAATATCCAATCGCGGATGGCGCGGTTAAGATGCAGGAATTTACGGTTTTTGTGAAAATTTCGGACGGGCAGGACCCGTCAGGCCCTACCACAGAGCCGACTACGGAACCGACCACAGAGCCGACCATGGAACCAGTACCGGATGATGCGGGCACGGGTGGCGGCGGAACAGGCGGCGGTGGCGGAGGAGGAACTGCTTCCCAGCCAAAAGTAATCATCAGCAATTATACGATTTCTCCTGATCCGGTCAATGCGGGCGAGCGGTTTACGGTTGACGTCAAGCTTCTTAACACGAGTAAAAAGGTGACGGTGAAAAATATAACCGTGACGTTCAAAAGCCAGACGACGGATCTGATGCCGGGCGACAATACCAATACCGTTTATATTGAAAAGATAGGGCCGGAAAAAACGGCGGATTTTTCATTCTCCATGACTGCGCGCGCAGACGCAAAAGCAGGTCCGCAAAAAGTAGATGTAGCAATTGCGTATGAGGATAGTCAGGCGGCGCAGCTTACCGCGGCGGATGAAATCAGCGTGGAGGTGCATCAGAAAATCCGGCTGGAATATGATCCTCCTAAATTTCCTTCTCAGGTGTATATGGGCGATTCCACATCGGCAAGTCTGAACCTTTACAACAAAGGGAAAAATATTCTATATAATGTCACGGTGACGCTGGATGTTCCGGGACTCACGCCTGAATCGAGCGCGTTTCTTGGTAATATGGAGTCCGGCACCGCGAAAACAGCCGATATCTATGCATCCGTGGCGGCAGACCCCAATGCGGGTATGGGAGAAGGAATGGGCGCCGGCGCTGTTGAGGGCGGCATGGCCGCAAAAGAGGGCGCTTCTATAAATATGGAAGAGGCCGCGGGAGATATAGCTGTGCAGCCGATTGAAAACACGCAAGATGGCGGAGCGCCTGTGTTCGTCGAAGGGAAAGAAGATAAGACCGGCATGGGAGGCGGGGAAGCCGTACAGCCGGGGCCGGTGGAAGGCAACTTTGTCGTGACTTATGAGGACGAATATGGCGAGGCCTATGAAATCAAAGTTCCCGTCAGCACGGAGCTTGTCCCCATGCCGGACTTTAATGGCGGCATGAATCCGGGTGAAGAAATTCCGGTTGAAGAACCTGCGGGCTTCCCATGGTGGGGCTGGGTGCTGATTGCCGGCGGGGCGGCGGCGATAGTGATTGTGATTGTCGTGCGCCGTAAAAAGAAAAAACGGGAACAGGAACTAGGGGAGGAAATGGACGACGATGACATTCTTTGATCTTGTCGCGCTTGCCGCCTCCAATCTGTGGCGGCGCAAGATGCGAACCATACTGACTGTTCTCGGTGTGATCATCGGTACGGCGTGTATTGTGATCATGGTGGCGCTAGGCCTTGGAAATCTGGAACAGTTCAATGAAAGCATCATGCAAAATACGGATCTCACGCAAATTGAGATTTCGCCCATGGGGTCTGGCGAGAACGCCAAGCTGACGGACGCGAAGCTGAATCAGATTCGCGGGATCAAGGGCGTAAAAAACGCGACGGGCGTGATGGGGATACCGTCCTATGTTGTCATGGGAAAGTATAAGGCGGATACCTACATTATGGCGGTTGATCCGCAGACCATGGATTTTAAGTTCATGGAAGGCGGCGTGTTTTCGGAAAACAGCAATGTAGAGCTTGTGGTGGGTGCGAACGCGCGGCAAAATTTTTACGATCCGAACGACACGCGCGGCATGTATGGCGGCAATATGGTCATGATGGGCGGTGGTGTTGCAATGGCATCCGACGCAGATATGCAGATGCCGGTCGGGCCGGACGTGGACTGGGTGGGCATGAATGTCAAATATTATCCGGGCAGCGGTTATCTGATTGAAAATCCTGATCCCACAACGCCGGATGCGCCCAAGCCAAAGGAATACCGCGGAAAAATAACAGGAATCCTTGCACAGGCGGACGATCAGCAGAGCTATAATATCTACATGAGTATTCCTGCGGCGAATCAACTGATCCGCGAAAACAGAAAGCTGATGGATCAGGCGGGAATCAAAGAGGGGCAGTATTCCCAAGGGTATGTCAACGCGGTGGATGTGGACGCGGTTGCGGACGTGCTGCAAGCGCTCAAGGATATGGGATTTCAGGCCTATAGCCCCACAGAGTGGATCACGCAAATGCAGCAGGAGCAGGCAAGGCAGCAGTCACAGTTGATCGCAATCGGCTTGATCTCTTTGTTTGTTTCGGCAATCGGTATTGCGAACACGATGCTTGCGAGCATTTTGGAGCGCAGCCGTGAGATTGGCGTTATGAAAGTAATCGGCCTTTCCATTGGCAAAATCAATCTGATGTTTTTGGTGGAGGCTGCAATGATCGGACTGATCGGCGGGCTTGTCGGCCTTGGGATCAGCTTTATCTTTGGCGCGCTGGTCAATTCCAGCGGCGGAGAAATCAGCTTCCTGGGCATGTATTTCCAAAACGGCGTGCAGCTCTCCATTCCATGGTGGTTGGGGCTTGGAGCAGTTGCGATTGCAGTCGGGGTTGGGGTGGTTTCAGGAATCTATCCCGCGTGGAAGGCGACCAAAATGAGCCCGCTCGAAGCAATCAGAAGTTCCAATTAAATAAAAAAATCATAAAAAGGCCGTTGCGGTGCAGCGGTCTTTTTTGTGCATTTCCGGCTTGTGCATATATGGCGTTTTCAGCCGTTGCAGGCGCTCAGAAAAAACCGATTTGTTTTCCCGCGGGCTTGCGGGTTTGCGCTTTTTCCTCCGTAAGGCATGCGGATGGGATATCCGTAAGGAAAGGAGAGCGTGCGCTAGGGTCGGTAAGTAAAATAAGTTCATCTTTCGCGCGGGTCATGCCCACATAGAAAAGCCGCCGCTCCTCTTCCAGATCACAATCGTGCCGCTCGCTTTTAAGCGGGATCAGCCCGTCGTTTACGCCGCATAAAAATACGGCGGGGAACTCCAAGCCTTTCGCGGCGTGCAGCGTCATCAACGTGACCGCGTCCGGCGTATAAATCCTAGAGCTGGAGCGCATGAGATCGCCTTCGCCGCCTAACGTAAGGTTTTGCAGGAAATCGGTCATCCTGTTGCTGAATACGGACATGTTGAGCACACGCTGCAAACAATTTTCGTCCGTAAGCCCCTGGGCTTCCATCCATTGCTCAAGAAGAGAGGAGGGCTTTTCTGTGCGAATCAGCGGAGCATACGTTTCAATCAGCGCAGGAAGGGAGAGCTGTTCTCCTGCGTCTGCACACAGCTCGCGCAGGAGACTGGCAAGAGCCACAGCGTTCTGCGCGCCTTGCTCATAACGCCGCAGGATTTCCTGTGATTCCAGCGGAGGAACGCTCGCGGCTCTCAGGCAAGTTGTGAGGGAAACAATATCTTTGGGATTGCATAGAAAACTGAAAAAAGAGAGAGCGCCGCGTACACGGCGGTCGGATAAGGCATCGTCCTTTCCGGCGACCACATAGGGAATTCCCTCTTTTTTGAGACAATCTTCCATGAGCGCTGATTGCCTGTGCGTGCGATATAAAACCGCAATTTCTGAAAGCCCGCGCGTTTGCCCCGCGCGTTTTTTTGAAGAGGCGTGCGCGTCCAGCATATCGACACCACCCACCATGCGGTTGATTTCTTTGGCAATAAAAAGCGCCTCGGCAAATGGAGAGCCGCAGGTGAGAAGGCGGGTTTTAAGGCCTTCCTTACGTGTTGCATGCAAAACTGGTTGCTCATGACGGAGCACGGGCAGCGCACAGCAAAGTATTTCAGGGGTGGAGCGGTAATTTTGCGTCAGCCGCACCTCGTTCACGGAAGAAAAATCATCGCGCAGATGTTCAAAACAGTGCGCGTCAGACCCGCGGAAACCGTAAATGGACTGATCCGGATCACCGATCACAAAAATCCCTTTGCTTTGTCCGCCCCATGCGCGGATCAGGCGGTATTGGACAGGATTGATGTCCTGAAATTCGTCCACCAGAAGATGCGTAAAGCGCGGGAGCAGGGCGGCGCATTTGGGATCATCCTCATCGAACTTTTCAAGCGTATCGATCAGGATGTCGTCATAATCCACTGCCTGATATTTTTTTAGCTGCGTCCGGTAGGCTTCATAGACCACGGACGGGATCAGAGATTTTTCAAGTGTCGCCTGTCCGTTTTTGATTTTGGATATCTCCTGCAAAGCATCGCGCGGAGAAATGGTGCAGTTGCATGCCTTAAGCACGTCGGCGAGGAGGGATAAAGCCTCATATTGCCCCAGGACGGTGGGCTTTTTCCATTCCGAAAGAAGCTTTAGGCAAATGGAATGAAATGTGCCGATGTTCATTGCGTTTGCAATGCGCTTATTGTTAAAATGTGCCTGCAAACGTTCTTTCATTTCGGTCGCCGCTTTATTGGTAAAGGTGACGGCGGTGATTTGTTTGGGATCAATGCCGCATTCTTCCACAAGGTAAGCGATGCGGCAAATGAGCGTGCGTGTTTTACCGGTTCCAGGGCCCGCGAGCACGGCGGTTACAGGCGCACCGGAGCTTGCGCCCTGCCACTGCTCCTTGTTAAGGCCGTACTGCGCATTGCTTTCCTCCGGCAATTTTTCCTGCTCTTCCGGCTTTGTTTCCATAGCGGGAAGATGGGATGTGCCTGTTTGTGCCGCCTTTGCCGCCGTTTTTTTCTCATCGCCACCAAAAAGGCTTAACTGCCCTGCAAAGCGGCTCACCTCTTCTTTGTTCATGACAAGTATTTTCCCATACTCTCCATCATATCCGGGGTGCAGCTCCACCTCGCGGGCGCGCAGGCGGCGGATGCCCTCGGCAATGAAGGGATCGGCTTTTTTCCTGATGTCTTCAAGCGGCGCTTCCCGCAGGATAAAGAGCTCAGGGCCAAGCGCTTTCAAAAGCTCCTCATAGCGGGCTTGTACTTTTTTGCTGGCAGTCGTCATCCCAAGGGAGGAGGCAATCACCTCCGGCAGTGGCACGAGGCTTTCAAAATGTTTGGGCTT
>CAZQDA010000101.1:0-9280 GCA_964592155.1 uncultured Christensenella sp. | reverse complement strand
CTATCCGGTACTGCATAAAATTGCCGTTGAAGCGAAATCCGAAATTCTCATACAGCAACACGCCCATGTTCGAGCCCGTGAGCTGCACGTCGCCACAGCCATATTTTTCAGCCTCTTTTACCATCAGGCCGAGCAGCCTTTTGGCAATTCCCTGCCGACGGTATTCCGGCAGCGTGTACATGCAGGAAAGAATTCCTATTTTACCTGTTATGTTCTGATCATATGGCGGCTTCTGCACAAACGATATCCCGCTCGTAGCAATTATCTTTCCGCCGCAGACCGCAAGCCACGAAACAAAGCTTTCGTCTTGCAGCGCCTTTTCAAAAAAATCGGCCAGCGCGCCGCTCAGATCGCAAGTCTGCCGCGCTCCTTCTTCCTTTAACTGCCGCTGGCGCAGAATGACAAATTCCGGAATATCGCTTTGTTCTGCCCTTCTATAGCTTATCTCTTCCATGACTTCCCCTTCTATAGCCCCAGACTTCCCTCCTTGATGTAGCCCGTCGCCGTCATAAGCGCTACCTGCGTGGCCGCGTCGTCCGTGACCTCCACCTCATAAAGGCACGTCCTGCGCGTTGCGGAAATTTCCCTCGCGCGTGCAATCAGCGTGCCGCCCTTTGGCGGTCTTAAAAACGTAATATTATTATTTAAGGAAACCACATTCCCGTGCTTGCAGTTTGCCGCAACCGCAAAGGTGAAATCCGCGATTGTAAAAATCATGCCGCCCTGCACCACGTTGCCTGCGTTCAAATGCATCTCCTCTATTTTTGCGGCGCATTCACACATTCCCTCCTGCGCACTCACGATTTCAATTCCGTTGCAGTGCACAAACCGATCCTTCAAAAAAAACGCTTTTACTTTTTCAATATCGATATCCATAGCAAATTTCCTCTCCTGTCTATTTTTATATTATACAACGAAATTTCTCAAAATTCTTCCACTTTTTAATTGACACCCGCCCTGTTCTCGGTTTAAGATAATACTGTTTTTATCGCAATTTGTCAAAAGGCTCTTTATACCCTTTTGATATCAATTGCATATGCAAGCGATTTATTGTGGGTTTTGCATGACCTGCATTCAATGAAATCGCTGTAAAATACTATCGGAGGATCCCGCTATGTTTCCATTAGAATTACTTCCGGGCATGATCGATCTTAGCGCTGTGGCAATGAGTGCGCGTCTTTCTGATATTGACCGCATTTGCGATATCGCAAAAACATATCATTGCGCATCGACCATCACCCTGCCCTGTTATCTGGTTTACAGCATCAAAAACACCATCGGCTATGATGACATCATCCATGGAACGGTAACCGGCTTTCCCTACGGGGGGGAGCTGACGTCCACAAAAGTATATGAGGCAAAGCAACTGGAACTTTTGGGCGCGCAGGAAATTGACATGGTGATGAATGTCGGCGCATTCCTGTCCGGCAATAAAAATTACGTCAAACAAGATATCTCAACCGTATGCGAGGCTGTAAAAATCCCTGTGAAGGTGATTATCGAGACAGCGCTTTTGGACGAGGCTCAAATTGCCAAGGCTTGCGAAATTGCCGCTGCTTCCGGTGCCGCCTGGGTCATGAGCAGCACAGAAATCTGCGATAAAGCGACAACCGTAGAAATGATCCGCATCATGAAAGACGCTGTAGGCGAGCCTGCCAAGGTCAAAGCGGCAGGCGGCATCCGCGATGTGGATACCATGCTGGAAATGGCGGAAGCGGGAGCTGAGCGGTTTGGTCTTAGCGGCGCAGACGCCGAGCCCATCCTGCGCGAAATCGACAAACGGCTGGGGCGCGAATGCCTTATGGATTATATCAAATAACATCCATAGAAATACAAAAGGAGCTGTTTCAGAACAAAACTTCTGAGGCAGCTCCCTTTTTCTCACTTGTTTTTATCTGTTGTTGTAATCCGCAATCGCCTTTAGCATGGCGATCAGGTTTTGCGGCGGAACCGCGCCCACAACATTGTGCACGGGGTTGAACACAAAACCCCCGCCCGGCGCAAAAATCGACAGCCGCTCGTATACTTCGTTGTAAACGTCCTGCGGCGTGCCGAACGGAAGCGTTTTTTGCGTATCTACGCCGCCTCCCCAAAACACCAGTTTATCCCCATAGGTTTCCTTGAGAAACACCGGATCCATTCCTTTTGCAGAGCACTGCACCGGATTGATGATATCAACGCCCATCTCCACAAAATCGTCAAGCAGGTTGACAATCGAGCCGCAGGAATGGAAAAACGTCTTCCATGTAGTGTTTTCATGCACCCATGCGTTGATGCGCGCGTAAATCGGCTTATAGAATTCACGGAACATATCCGGCGAGATAAATTCACTGTTCTGCGTTCCGAAATCCGTTGCGGAAATCTGGATCACCTGAAAACGGTTTCCGATTTCGTCCTTTAGGCGCTTAAGCTTTTTCATCGCCACTTCTTCCTGCATGGCGAACACTTCTTTGACGTATTCCGGATGCGTATAGTGCGCAACCATCCAGTCGTCCAGATTGCGGATGCCGGGCGTGCGCTTAAGCCCCGGCCCCAGCCAGCCGCCCGCGTCTCCCAGCCCGCAGGCAAATCCGCCCACATTGATGCCGTAATCCGTATTCTTTTCAAGCTCATCCACCCTGCTCTTTAAAAACGCAAACGCCTCCTCGCTGTAAGGCTTAAAATCATTTGCAAAGTCTTCGCGCGGGGTAAGATTATTTTCGTCTATTTCCTCCTGACGGGAAATACAGTCCGCAAAATATCCGCCATATGGAATGCGCGCGCTGGGGCGCGCATTGAGGTCTCCGCCCGGATAAATGTAATGATATCCGTCCCCGCCGTCCCTAATGGTGAAGCCCTCGCCCACCAGAACCTCACAGCCGCAGGGTACCGTCCACTTTTTCCATTTGTCGTTCTTATAGCCATACGACGCAAACGGCGGCATCACGCGCACCACATCCACGCCCAGCGCCTCAAGGTCGTCCTCTTCCATCTCCGCCTGTCCAAAGTAAGGCTCGTAACATTTCACCAGTTTTTCCGGAAGTTCCATTTCTTTGCGTAAATTGGTGAGTACCACCGCCGAAAGCGCGGTCACTCCCGTGCTCCCAAAATCCACCACAACCTGATCAGGCTCCCTGTGCTCCAGTGTGGCGGTCAATTTTTCCCTCGACGTCATCATAAGGCGCTCCTTCCTGCCGCATCCCCATGGCGGCAAAGCAGAAAACCGGACTAACCGGCTCATGTCCTCAGCTAAATTTCGGCGGCTGGTTATATTTTGACGCGCAGTCAGCCGAGTTGTCTCCTGTTACGATCTGCACGAGTCTGCTTGTGCCCATGCGCACCGCACCCGCCTTTACCATGGCAATCACGTCCTCTTTTGTCTCGATGCCGGTGGAAGCTTTCACGAGCATATCGTCGCCAACCACAAGCTTCATCAGGCGCACATCCTCCACCGTCGCTCCGCCGGTTCCCATGCCGCTCGATGTTTTCACATAATCCGCGCCCGCCTCTTTGGAGATCACACACGCCGCAATTTTTTCCTCTTTTGTCAGATAGCATGTTTCAATAATCACTTTCACATGCGCTTTGCCCTTTGCTGCCTGCACCACGCCCCTGATGTCTTCATAAACCAGCTCATAGTTCCTGTCCCTGAGCGCGCCCACGTTGATCACCATATCAACCTCCTTTGCGCCATTTTCAATTGCTTCCTTTGCTTCAAACGCCTTTACAGCGGGTGTGTTGGCTCCCAGCGGAAAGCCGATCACGCAGCAAACATTGATATCCGTGCCCACAAGCTCGTTTCTGACAAGCCTCACCTGAGTGGGATTGACGCACACCGAGGCCGCGCCATATTCTTTTGCTTCGTCGCAGAATTTTTTCACAATTTCGGACGGCGTATATGCCCGCAGTACCGTATGATCACAATATTTTCCCAGCGGAAGGTCGACGCTGTATTCCTTTGCGGGCTGCCTTTCCTCTGTTTCCACTCGTTTGATCGCCTGTTCTACCAAATTTTGAAAATCCATTTCTTTTCTCTCTTTCTTAATCTTTTTATTCTTTGCGGCCTGCCGCATACAGGATCGCCCCTGCAATAACGACATTGTCGCTTAATTCACTTGTTACAATCCTGCACCTGTCTATCACCGAAATAAAGACGACATCCTCAAGATATTTTTTCACGGGAGCAAGAATAATCTCCCCCATGTTTGCCACGCCGCCGCCAATGGCTACCACGTCAGGGCTGATCATGGTCATCGCGTTTCCCAGCCCGATCGCATAGGATTGCGCAAACAGGTCGATTTCCCGCAGCGCAAAACCATCTCCCTGCTCCGCCGCCTTTCCAAGCATGGCGCAGGTAAGCTTTGCGCGCTCTCCCCCACAAAGCTCCATCAGCATAGAGCTGCTTTCCACATATCCGTCGCTTCTCAAACGCCGCTCAATCGCAGCGCCCGAGCAAACGTTTTCCAGCTTGATCTTCTGCCCCGGAATGCTGCACGTCATATCCGGAATGTAGGTGTTGCCCATATAAACCGCGCCGCACCCGCTTCCATCATAATATTCCCTGTTAATAAAAAGCGCTCCGCCAATCCCCGTGCCGATATTGGTATAAAAGAAATTCTGTGAATCCCTGCCCGCGCCCAAAATCAGTTCGCCATAACCGCCCGCGACCGTATCGTTTAAAACGTCTGTTGGCACGCCGAACGAGTCTTCAAACCAGCTTTTGAGCTCGAAATCCTTCCATCCTTCCACCTGTACGGAGATCAGTACTTTTCCTGTCCTTGTTTCAATCGGCCCGCCAAAACCAATGCACGCGCGCCCTATACATGCGTCCTGCATGTTATATTTTTCCAATAGCGCCGGAACCTGCCTCTCCAGCCATTCGCGGATCGAAAGCGCTCCTTTTGTAAGCGGCACCCGCTCGCAAATAAGCTCCACAACGCTGCCATCCGCCCTGCCTACCGCAATCTGCTGCTTTGTCCCGCCAATTTCTATGCCTAAATAATAGACGTTCATGCTTGAGTCCCCCAGTGTCTTTCCTATTGTATTTCCTGAAACGCTCTGATCTGGTATTGGGTATTTTCCGGATTTTCCGGATTCCAGCCCATCTGCTCATAATCAAAAATTTCAGCGATCAGCCCGCCCTTTTTGTTTCCAAAGGTTTCCTTGATTTCGCGGGCCTCCGCAAAAATTTCTTCCTTTGTTCCGTTGATTCCCGTGGTTTGATAATTAATCGGCTGGCAAAAACAGACCTTTCCGTTGTAATTCTTCTTCAAATTTTCGATGTCATTGAGGTCTGCCTGTCCAAGATTCAGAATGTCTACTCCCACCTCGATCAAATCGTCAATAATCGGCGCGACATAACCGCAGGTATGGAAGAACACGTCCATACCCAGCTCATGCGCAAGCGCAAACTGATCCGCATACCGCTTTTTAAAATACTTTCTCCACAGCTCGGGCGACACCATCATGCTTTGCTGCATGCCCCAATCGTCAAACAACGATACTCCGTCAAACCCATATTCCGGCATTTGCCGGATGATTTCATTTTCAAATCCAAATACAATATCCGCAAGCTGCTCCACCCGCTCCGGCGCGTCATACATGTCCAGCATCAAAAGCTCAAAACGGCGCAAAAAGCTCATGATGGTAAAGCCTGTAAGGTAGAGGCTGCCCATCAAATAGCGGTCGCCTTTTTCAATGGTTTTCGCCACCGCAAAGCGCTCTTTGTCGTGCGGATCGGGAGCTATGTTCTTCACATAGTTTTCTAAATTGTCCCAGTCCTTAAGCACATATTCCTGCGGGACGCCCATAGAGCTCGTATCTTCCTCGCTTTTTTTCCAGGAAAAGCCCCATTCTGTTTCGAGTCCGCTTTCCCCCGCATCCCATTTTTCAAGCACGACCTGCACGATGTCTGTATCACAGATGTTTCCACTGAACAAGAAGATCGGCATCCTTTCCGGCGTCTGAAAATGAATCGCTTTTTTCACGGTTTCTCTCCTATTCATTCTAAGATATTCCTCCCGTCCGGCAATCCGGACCACCTTTCCTTAATTTTATGCAATTTTAGATCGCAAACTTTCTATTAAATTACTTTTGTAAATGTACTTTTATATCTTGGCAAATAAAAATCAGACAACGCTTTCACCATGCACTGCATTTCAAAAACCAGCTTAAATATTGAGTTTCAATTTGGGCATTTTAAAAAATTGATCCAGCAGAAAAATACATCCGCCCAACGCATAAGAGGATTCCTCCACCGTTCCCCGCAGGATAGTAATTTTACCCTCCCTGCTATAGGATACATGGCTGCTTACGGCGCTGCGCACCGTCTTCAAAAACAGATCGTCCTTCTCCCCCGGCAAATCGCCGATCACCACAAGCGAGATGTCAAACAGCTTCACCGCATTTGCCACCGCGATACCAAAACATTCGGCAGCGTCTGTCACAATTTCCTCCGCCGCCGACTCTCCTTTGTCCGCAAGCGTAAGCAGCTCCTCAAAGCCGGCCTGTTTTCCCGTCTGTTTACTGTACTTTCCCAGCATCGCCACTTTGGAACAGTATAACTCGAGGCACCCGCGCTGACCGCACGAGCAACGCGCTCCATTCCTGTCAAAGGTCGTATGCCCAAGATAGCCCGAGTTGCCGCATTCTCCCTCGTAAAGCAACCCTTTCTGGAAGACCGCCATCCCGATTCCCGTGCGATATGCGATATAAAGCATGTTTTTATTGAGTCCTGAAAAAGCGTTCCTGTCCGCAAGCGCAATCAAATGCGCGTCATTGCGGATATATGTTTTTACGCCCAGCTCCTTCTCGATCATTTGACTGATTCCGATATTGGTTGCCTCCGGCATTCTGGCAACGCTGATCGGCTTATTCTCATTGATGTCCACAAGCCCCGGAATGCCAACGCCCACGCCGATCACATTTTCCGCGCCGATTCCAAGCTCCTCCATGCCATCCCTGATCGCACAAACGATTGCATCCGAAACGGTGGTAAGTGAATCTCCATAGTTCTGCTCCCACTGCCTTGAAAAAACGACATTTCCCTTGATATCGGAAATGGCTACGCGGATCGGCGGAAATTCAAAATCCACTCCCACCGCAAAATGATAGTCAAGTTTGAGCGCATACAGCATAGGCTGCCGTCCGCCCATCGATTCTCCCAACCCGACTTTTTCCACAATATGGTCCTGTTCGAGTTCGCTCAATAGCTTTAACACCGTGGGACGGCTGAGCCTCGTTTTTTGCACCAGCTCTTCTACGGAAAGCGCGTCACTTTCACGGATTGTAGAAACGACAAGGTGCCTGTTCGCTTTTTTTACGATTTTGCTGTTGTTCACACCCTGCGCCATAGCAATCCCTTTCGTCATTCTATATCTCTTTTCAGTATAAGCAGCACGATTTATTTTGTCAATTACTTTTATTAAACTTATTCTATAAGTGGTTAGCATTCTATCATTTTCAACTTAGAGTCCTATTTCTCAATTTTAATTCTTACCATTCCGAATTTTTATTGTGCATTTTATATGATTATTCGATTTTTTACAAAAACAGGTTGAGCCTCTTGTTTAGCTTTGATATAATAGACCAGGTGTTTTAAGGAATACTAAATCCAGGAATAATCGAGGTAACCATTTATGTCAAGATGTGTCGGAACGGTATCCCGCGGGATCAGAACCCCCATTATCAGCCAAGGCGACGACCTTGCCTCCATTGTGGTAGACAGCGTTCTGTGCGCCGCCAAAGAGGACGGTTTTTCCATCAACGACCGTGATGTGATCGCCATAACAGAGGCCGTGGTAGCCCGCGCGCAGGGAAATTATGCGAGCGTGGACAACATTGCGCAGGATGTAAAAAATAAACTTGGCGGCGAAACGGTGGGCGTGATTTTCCCTATCCTGTCCCGTAACCGCTTTGCGATCTGCCTGCGCGGCATTGCGCGCGGCGCAAAAAAGATCGTGCTCATGCTTTCCTACCCCTCCGATGAAGTTGGAAACCATCTGATTTCGCTGGACGATGTGGAGGCAAAGGGCGTGAATCCATGGAGCGACATTCTTGACCTCAAACAATATAGAGATTTGTTCGGCATCAACCTGCATCCGTTTACAGGCGTAGACTATGTGGACTATTACTCCACCCTGATTGCGGAAGAAGGGGCGGATGTGGAAATTATCTTCGCAAACGACCCGTGCGCAATCCTTCCCTATACAAAGAATGTACTGTGCTGCGATATCCACACGCGCGAACGCTCCAAACGCAAACTAAAAGCGGCAGGCGCGCAAACGGTATACGGCCTTGATGAAATTATGAATGAGCCAGTGGACGGCAGCGGATATAACACGGAGTACGGTCTTTTGGGTTCCAATAAGTCAACGGAAGACCGCGTGAAGCTGTTCCCCCGCAACTGCGATCCCTTTGTGGACAGCGTGCAGCAACAAGTCAAAGATAAGACAGGAAAAACAGTAGAAGTGATGGTCTACGGCGACGGCGCGTTCAAAGATCCGGTCGGCAAAATCTGGGAGCTTGCTGATCCGGTTGTTTCCCCTGCGCATACGGTCGGCCTTGTGGGAACTCCCAACGAATTAAAGCTGAAATATCTGGCGGACAACCAGTGCGCGGGACTTTCCGGCGAAGAGCTTCGCGCAGCGATCACGCAGCACATCAAAGAAAAAAACGAAGATCTAAAAGGTTCCATGGAGTCGCAGGGCACCACCCCGCGCAGACTCACCGACCTGATCGGCTCGCTTTGCGATCTGACTTCCGGCAGCGGCGACAAGGGAACTCCTGTCGTTCTTGTGCAGGGGTATTTTGACACCTACGCAGATTGAACAAACCGTCCTATTGCAGTTTGTCAAATGGTTGCGCAAGCAACATTTGCAAGAAACTGCTATACAGCACACATTATTATATGCGCGCCATGCGCTACATTAAGTTAAATTGCTGTAAAAGGAGCTGTCTCAGAACGAAAAATGAGTCTGCTCCTTTTTAATTAGAAAAAGGAGGAATTTCGTGAAAATCAGATTTGCGAAGCCGGAAGACAGCGTTCGGCTGCTTAAGCTCTATGCCCAATACATCAATACCCCCGTCACATTTGAATATACGCTTCCGTCTGCGGCTGAGTTTGCGCAGCGCATAGCCACAATCGGCAAAAAGTATCCTTATCTGGCTTGTGAAAAGGATGGCCGGATCACAGGGTATGCCTATGCTCACCGGCCGATGGAGCGCGCAGCCTATGCGTGGAATGCAGAGCTGTCCGTTTACGTTGATCAGGATTTTACTTCCATGGGGCTGGGCAACAACC
>CAZQDA010000100.1:0-9297 GCA_964592155.1 uncultured Christensenella sp. | reverse complement strand
CATCTTCCTGCCATTTCCCGACACAAATCTGACACCCCACTGACATTCTCCCTTTAATTCGCCTTTTTTGTTGCATCTGCAACATCATTTTCCATTGGATATGATATGATAGACACATCAAAGAAAACAAGAGAGGTATTCTGATATGAAACGGAAAATTATAACGATAGATGAAGCAAAATGCAACGGCTGCGGGCTGTGTGTGGAGGCGTGCCACGAAGGAGCGATTGGCCTTGTAGACGGCAAAGCAAAGCTATTGCGCGACGATTATTGCGACGGCCTTGGCGATTGCCTGCCCGCCTGCCCTACAGACGCAATCTCCTTTGAAGAGCGCGAAGCCGCCGCTTATGATAAAGAGGCCGTGCTCAAAAACATGCAAAACAGGCAAAAGGCGCAGCCGCTCCCCTGCGGATGCCCCGGCACCCAATCCAAAATGATCGAGCGCAAGGCAACGCAAAACGCTACCCCTGCCGCTCCTATGGCAATGGAGTCCCAGCTTTCGCAATGGCCGGTGCAAATTAAGCTCGTCCCTGTGAACGCGCCGTACTTTAACGGAGCCCATCTGCTGGTTGCCGCCGATTGCACAGCGTTTTCTTATGGAAACTTCCACAATGATTTTATCCGCGGAAAAGCAACCGTCATCGGCTGCCCTAAGCTGGATGAGGTTGATTATGCTGAAAAACTGACGCAAATTCTAGCGCAGAACGACATCAAAAGCGTGACTGTGGTTCGTATGTCCGTCCCCTGCTGCGGCGGAATTGTTGAGGCAGTCAAAAATGCGCTGCACGCATCCGGAAAGATGATCCCCTGGAGCGTTACGGTTGTGGATACGGATGGCAGCATTCTGCAACAATAACAAAGCGGGCGGTGCGCTTTTCTTATCGGATCAAAATAAATTGTTTAAGATACTCGTGGCGTGTTAAAAATAATAAAATATCTTTTTGCGTCAAAAAATGGCCTGTTAGCGACATTTTTAGACATTTTTCACGAAATACTGTATACTGGTTATGGTATTTATTACAAAAAATAATAATATATTAGCAGGAGGATTTATCCATGAGTGAAGAGACTATGAACGACCCGAACGGAAACGATCAGAACGAACCGCCAAAATCCAGAATGAACCTGAACAACGTTGCAAAAAAAATGACCGGTGGTCATAAAACAGCCGGCATTATTATTGCGATCTGCATGGTTGTTATTGGAATACTGATTTTCTCGGCTCCATTGATTTTGGGTCTCGGCCTTGGCTATCTGGTTACAATTGGTTTCATCGTATACGGAATTTTCCAGATCATCGCCTATGTAAGAACCCCCGCCGAGTATCGTAACGGCTGGACGATTGCAAACGGCATTATCTTTACGCTTCTGGGCATCTTGATTCTGGCTCAGGCGCTTGGAACGCCGTTTGGCAACCTCAACATGTTGTCCACATTCTCATTTATCATTGGATTTTTCGCATTATTTGGAGGAATCACACAAATTTCTTCTTACGGCGCATTCAAAAAGTCTGGTGAACCCGGCTCCGGCTGGATTCTCGCAAGCGGCATCATCAATCTGCTTCTTGGTATTCTCATCATTTGCGCGCCGATTGCAGGCTGGTTCACAATAGAGTGGATTTTTGCGATTTACCTCATCGTAGGAGGCATCGCATTGTTTGCGGAAGCATGCTCCGGCAAGCTTGCGCATAAGCACTAAAAAAACGCAACAAAAAACAGGAGAGCCGCAGGGCGCTCCTGTTTTTTTAGTTCAGGGAAAACAGCGCCATGCCGTTTTCATGCCAGATGCGGTCTGCCAGATAGAACGCATATTCCTTGGAAATAGCGCCATCCGCAACCATATCAGCAAGTGCGCCGGACACCGTTTCGCGGCCTGCAAGCACCGCCCCATAGCTTTCCTCAGACGTCCACGTATCGCAACCCCAGAGCACCCTGTGCGCATCGCCGACCTCCAGCGCGTCACGCAAAAAACGCTTGGCTGTAGCTGTTGAAATGAGCGGCATCCAGCAGGTATCCGCCCACACGTTTGGATAATTATGCGCCAGCGCAAGCATATCATCCATCCACGGAAATCCGCCGTGGAACAGATCAAATTTTACCTCCGGGCACTCATCGATTAGCTTTTTGAGATAAAGCGGCGAGGACTTATCCAGCTTTGCGAGCCCCGTATGAATTTGAACGACCACGCCCAACTCTCCCGCCAGCTTGCAAATTCGGTAAACCATGTAGTCGTAAAAATCCTTTTTTTGCCGCGCGTTCGCATCCTGCTTCAAAAACGCCGCCAATGCGCGCTGTTTGTCAAAGCAAAGGACCTCGTTATCGAGGTCGTAGGCAAGGGCAAACTTGATTGCCTTGTGCCGCGACATGCGTTTTCCAATCTCCGCAAGGTATTCCTCCAGATCGTCAAATTCCCTGCCCAAAAATTCAAACGCGTTATTTCCATTGTGGTCGTACATGCCGCGCGCGTTGCATACCGCAAACATATTGCAGCGCAGCACCGGCACAAACAGCTCCGGATATCCAAGGTCGCTGCCCGGATGGTCGTAATAATCCAGCATAATCTTATCGTATCCGCAGTTTTCCTTCATCAGGCGCATTTGCCATGCCGGATCTTCGTGCGCTTTTAAAACGCGCTGCGAAAGCTCGTCAAAATTGACCGCCAGAAAGGGCAGCCCGTAAAGCTCCTCCAAAGCGGCAAACATCCAGCGAAAATAGCTGTTGCATCCGTTTTTCCGGATATACGCCTCCGCCTCCTTGGCATTTTGGGGCGGCGTATCCATCCAGCCGCAATAGCTTTTTTCCAGAATGCGTGAAAGCGTCATACCCGCGTAGGCTTCGTCAGACAGATGGTGGCAATGCGTGCTGAACGCCCGTTTTGTTTTCAAATACTCTTTTAATTCCTGCTGAAACTGCATCTTTTTCTCCATTAAACTATTTTGATATTCGCCATAAAAATCTGTTTTTCAGGAACAGTCGCCGGCTCAAAGGAAAATTCCATTTCCTTTCCCTGATGTTTGGCCGAAAGGTAAAAACAGCACAGGCTGATGCCAATATCAATTTGATTCATCTTGCCAAACAGCAGATTTTTTTTACGGCTGACAATGATATTTTCCGCCGTGCCGCCATAATACCACGGCTGCATATTCTGGGAAGACGGCGCAATCCGCACTGCCTCCAGAATGTGAAACAAATCCGTAATATCCGATATCTCATTTAACCTTTTGCGGTTAAACTGGGAAATCTCCTCCCTGTGCATGGGCTGTGCGGGCGTACCAAAACACAGCGTCGCAGCCCAGCTCATCCCCGCCGGCGCAGAAACCTTATTTTTATCCGGCTTGGTCAGCCCCAGCCAGCAGGCGCCGATATTTTTGGAAGACAGGTAAAGGTCAATCTGCTCCATCAGGAATCCTGCGTTCATCAGATGGCCTTCCTTCTCTTCGGAATACAGGCAAACCGCATGCGGCGCGTTTGTTTTGATTTCCCCCTGCCGCAGCAGCTTAATTTCTGTTTTGATTTCCGGCTTTAAGGGCGTCAATGCGCCGATAAACTCCTGAAGCTGCGCGAGCGCCTCCTCTGTGAGAGGGGCGTTGTCATACTTGCGCACCGATCTCCTGTGAAAAATCGCGTCATACAATACCTCATGATCCATATTTTTTCCCCACCTTATTTAATTGTTAATAATGTACATTTTACTTTCCCGTCCATAATATCTGACAGCTTATGCCGCGCGTGCGCAATGATCACCGTCGTGCCGTTTTTCAGCGGGTCTTTGGCAAACTGCAGCTTGGCCTTCGCGCCGTTTGCACCCTGACGCGACGCGCCATTGCAGCTTTCCATCATTTGATCGATCTTGGCTTCCACCTCTTCATATGAATGGCCCGTCACTTCTTCAATCAGTGTGGATGGATCGGACGCGTCCGCATAAATTCCCTCCACACTTGTGAGCAACACGAGTATTTTTGCATTCACAAGCTGCGCGATGACCGCCGCTGTTTCGTCGTTATCCACGCACTCCACCACATTTTCTGTCTTGCGTTTAAGGTCTAAAAGCTCAAGACGCATGTTTTCCGTATCTGATACGGCGTCGTTATAGTTCACAATCGGAACCGCATTCTGGTTTGCCGCGGAAAACAGCAGGTTGCGGATGTGGTTTACCTTACGTTCATCGTTAAAATGGCTATGCTCCACCAGCACCTGCCGCACAGAATATTTGGGATTGATAAACTGGCGGTATAACTCCATCAAAATCGGCTGGCCCTGCGCAGAGTACGCCGTCTTGATTGCCGCCAAATTGCCCTTTAGCTCCCTGCCGCCGTTGCGCTTCATGTAATCGATCCTGCCGATTTCCGTCGCGCCGGAGGAAACAAGGATGTATCCGGGCTTTAGTCCCGCGGCAAGCCGCGAAAAAATATTATAGTCAATGTCGTTGTCTTCCTTGCGGATGAGCGCCATGGAGCCGATCTTGACGACAACGTCAAATGTAATCAGTTCTTCATCGCTTGCGTTCACCGGAAAATTGGAAAAACTTCCGGGTAATTTTGTCTTTTGTCCTGTCATTTTTTCGTTCCTTTTTGTATGATTTTTGAATGAATCACACTAAATATACATCATTTTCATGATAAGTACAATAGCCTGCTGACAGCACGCGAAAAATGTATTACAATGGGAAAAGTGAATTTTTATAGTCAGGAAAAGAGGCAGGCAATGATTACAGTGACAAACGTGGGCGGAGCCGCCGGGGGAGAGGCGTTTCTGCTGGAGACGGAAGAAAAAAATGCGCTCATCGATTCCGGATTTTCGTTCAGCGCGCCGGATATGATAAAGAATCTTAAAACCCGTCTTGGGGGAAAGCCGCTCGATTATGTCCTGCTCACACATTCCCACTATGATCACGCCTCAGGCAGCGCTTATCTGCGCGCCGAATGGAAAGACGTAGTGATCGCGGGCAGTATTTATGCCGCAAAGATATTGGAAAAGCCTTCCGCGCGGGCAGTGATCCGCGAAATGAACGACAACGCGGCGGCGCTTTGCGGCGTTCACGATCATCTTGACCGCACGGAGGAGCTGGGCATTGATCTCATGTTATCCGAAGGCTCGGTGATTGATCTTGGCGCTGTTAAGCTGCGCACGCTCGAAACACCCGGGCACACCAAATGCTCTATTTCGTTTGATTGCGGGCAGGAGAAGCTTCTGATTGCGAGCGAAACGCTGGGCATGCCTGTGAACGGGATTGTGATGCCCTGTTATATGGTCGGCTATCAAATGACGATGGATTCGCTGCGCAAGGCAATTGCCTGCGCCCCTGAGCAGATATTGATCCCACACTTGGGAGTCATAAAGGGGCGGGACGCGCGGCAGTTTTTGCAGGATTCCCTTTACTGGCACGAAGAAATGATGCGGCGTGTGACACACGGATACCGCAAAGGCAAATCGATCGGCGCGATCAAGCAGGAATTTCAGAAATTATTTTATGCGGGTGAGATTATCAGACTGCAGCCGGAAAAAGCCTTTTTGCTGAACTTGAGCTATACCATTCCCATGCTGATCAAAGAAGTGCTGGGCGTGGCAATCTAAAAACAGGGCGGAAGAATCCGTCCTGTTTTTGGGTTCTGCGTCATTCAATCACAATGCCTGAGCGCACAAGGCGCGCTCCGTTGAGCAGCGTATCTCCCACCGGACAGCGGTGGTCGATAAAGTCGGCAAATTTTTCTACAGTTTCCCTATCCGTGTCCGTTTCAAAGTGCATCACATAGTGAATCTGCTGAAATCCTCTTCTTTGCGGCTGGGTATTAGCATCGATCAACCCCTCCACTTCCACATAATAATGTTTTAGATTGACCCCATGCGCTTTTGCAAATGCCGTTGCCACAAGCGTTTGGCATGCACCAAACGCGCAAAGAAGCATTTGCATGGGCGTCATAGCGCTGCCGTCGCCGCCGGAGGATACCGGCTCGTCAAATACAACGCGAAAACCGCCCGACTCCCCCTCCACGCGAAGGCCTTCCGGCAGCTTTTTGACTACCGCTTTTACTGATGTCGCCATAAAAAGGCACCATCCTTTCTCAGATTTTATGTCCGAATACTACATATATAAATGACTTGCCGCATGTTCAAACAAAAAACGCCTCCGGCTAAAAAACCGAAGGCGTTTTGGAGCTGTATTTATTTTCCGAGAACCTCTTTTGCCTTTGCAACGACAGCATCTGTTGTAAAGCCGAATTTCTCAAACAGCACACCAGCCGGAGCCGAAGCGCCGAAGTGGTCAACCGTCACATAACCGCCGTCAAGGCCGACATATTTTGCCCAGCCATAGGAGGTCGCCGCTTCCACAGCCACTCTTGTGCGGATATTTTTCGGAAGAACACTCTCTTTATAGGCAGCGTCCTGCTCGTCAAACAGCTCTACGCAAGGCATGGAGATCACACGCGCGGAAATATTTTCTTTTTTGAGTTCTTCCGCAGCGTTCATGCACAGCTCAACCTCGCTGCCCGTTGCCATCAAAATAACGTCCGGCGCGTTTCCGCCATCCTTTAAAATATAGCCGCCGCGAAGCGCATCTTTGCCTGTTTCTTTAAACAGCGGCAGATTCTGGCGGGAAAGCGCAATTGCCGAGGGAGCATTCTTTGTCATCGCAAACTCGTAAGCCGCGGCTGTTTCATGCCCGTCAGCCGGTCTCCATGTGTAAACGCCCGGTGTTGCGCGCAGCGCAGCCAGATGCTCGATGGGCTCGTGGGTTGCGCCGTCTTCTCCCACGCCGATGGAATCATGCGAGAGAACGTAAGTTACCGGCAATTCCATAAGCGCAGACATGCGGATCGCACTCTTCATGTAATCGCTGAACACAAGGAATGTCGCGCAATAGGGGATCACTCCGCCGTGCAGCGCCATACCGTTGCAGATTGCAGCCATGGCAAATTCCCTGATGCCAAAGTGGATGTTTGTACCTTTGCGGTCTTCCGCCGAGAAGAACTCCCTGTCCTTCATCTGGGATTTGTTCGCCGGGCCGAGATCCGCGCTGCCGCCCATGAGGTTCGGCAGTTTTGCCGCAAGGCGGTTGATGATCACATTGGATGTATCCCTTGTGGCCATCGGTTTATCTTCAAACTTGTAAAATTCATCGTCGAAAATGGACTCCGAAACAGGGCTTGCGTATTCCTTATACTGCTTTGCAAGCTCCGGGAACTCTTTGCTGTATTTTGCAAACAGCTCGTTCCACTGAGCTTCTTCCGCGGAATAAACTTCCTGCAGCTCCGCAATGTGCTTTTTCACTTCTTCCGGCATATAGAACGATTCCGCATGTTCCCAGCCGAGGTTTTTCTTCATTGCGTCGATGTTTTCCTGCCCGAGCGGGGAACCGTGGCTGGAAGCGCTTCCCTGCTTTGCAGGGCAGCCGTACGCGATTTGTGTTTTTACGATGATAAGCGACGGTTTTTCTTTCTCCGCCTTTGCTTCTTCAATCGCCTGCTCGATGGCTTTTAAATCTTCATTGCCGTCTTCCACTTCAAGAACCTGCCAGCCGTAAGCTTTATAGCGTTTTTTCACGTCTTCTGTGAAAGCGATATCGATATTCCCTTCAATGGTAATGTCGTTCTTATCGTAAAGAACGATGAGCTTACCCAGCTTGAGCGTTCCCGCAAGCGAGCTTGCTTCGCCGGATATGCCTTCCTGCAAACATCCGTCGCCTGTAAGAGCGTAGGTGTAGTGGTCTACCACATGATAGCCCGGCTTATTGAACTGCGCCGCGAGATGTGCTTCCGCCATGGCAAAACCAACGGACATCGCAATGCCCTGTCCGAGAGGGCCGGAGGTTGCTTCCACGCCGTCCGTGAGGCCGTGCTCCGGATGGCCGGGCGTGATGGAATCCCACTGCCTGAAGTTTTTGATGTCTTCCATGCCCACTTTATATCCAAACATATGCAGCAGGGAGTATTCCAGCATAGAAGCATGACCCGCGCTCAAAATGAAGCGGTCGCGGTTATCCCACTTGGGATTTTTGGGATTGTGCTTTAAATATTTGGACCACAGCGTATATGCCATCGGCGCGCTGCCCAGCGGCAGGCCCGGATGACCGCTGTTTGCCTTCTGGATTGCTTCCGCTGATAAAACACGGATTGCGTTTATTGCGAGCTTATCAACTTTACTCATAAAAATAGAACCCTCCTGTGAATTTGATAAAAGTTTGGATGTCCGGAAAAAAACAACTCTCCCCATCCTAAATTCGACAATTTTATTATAACGGATTCTATTTGCTATTTCAATAAAAACAATCATTCTTTTTTCATAAAATGTTATAAAATAACAAATTTATTGTATTTTTGTTCATTTCGAGCTTTTTGGTCCCACTTTATGCGGAATTTACGGGCAGTACGCGACAGCGTAAAATAAATCGCACAGGCAATAAAAATTCTTCCCCCCAACGCAGTTTTATCTGTGAAACGCTTGACAGAAAGCCTTTGCAAAACTATGATGAAAGAAAGCAATTCACATAATCGCACAATGTGCATCGATTTTTTTTGATGCTTTTTTAAAACACTCAACGGGAGGGATTATCTATGAATAAGAATATTGTTGTAACAGGCGGAAGCCAGGGGATTGGCAGAGCCATTGCGGAGGCCTTTTTGGCGGAGGGCGATAGGGTCGTCATCACCTCGCGCCGCCCTGAGCCCGCACAAAAGTTTCTGAGCGAAGCAAATTCCGACAAACTGTTTTACCTGAATTGCGACTGTTCCGAACAGGCGGACGTTGCCGCGCTCTATGATTATACAAAAAAGACGATTGGCGGATGCGATGTACTGGTCAACAATGCGGCAATTTTTATTGGCGGTACGGTTCACAAAACGACGATTGCGGATTTTGACAAACAGATGTCCATCAATGTGCGCGGCGTATTTCTTGTAACAAAAGCATTCTTGCCTGACATGCTGGAACAAAAAAATGGAAACATCATCAACATTGCCTCAAGCGCTGCGCGAAACGGCGCCTACAACATGACGGTTTACGCCATGGCAAAAGCGGCGATTACAAGCATGACAAAGAGCATGGCCATTGACTATGGGCGCGATGGCGTGCGCGTCAATGCCATTTGCCCCAGCGCAACCCGTACGGAAATGTTTGTAAGCGGAAATTCTCAGGAAGTATTCGATATGTTTGACGCAAGCAACCCAATGGGCAGAATTGGGAATCCTGAGGAAGTCGCAGATGCGGCTATTTTCCTTGCTTCGGAAAAATCTTCCTATATCACAGGCCAGCTTTTGAGCGTGGACGGCGGACTGACCTCATGGAACGGAGAGCCCAAGCA
>CAZQDA010000099.1:2823-9332 GCA_964592155.1 uncultured Christensenella sp. | reverse complement strand
CTCCGTCTTATCGTCAGTCTGTCCGAAGCTCCGCATGCCTGTGTCGGTTACGCACTTCCTTGTGCGCGCCCTCCTTGCCCTGCGAATCTCCCATCCAGCCTGAATCTTTTTACAGTTTAATTTCGATGTCCACGCCGGCAGGCAGATCAAGGCGCATCAGCGCATCTGTCGTTTTAGCGTTTGCTTCGAGTATGTCGATCAAGCGTTTGTGTGTTTTGATTTCGAATTGTTCTCTGGAATCCTTGTATTTGTGCGTCGCACGCAGGATGGTGATGATCTCCTTCTGCGTGGGAAGCGGCACAGGGCCTGAAATCTTAGCGCCTGTACGTTTCGCCGTATCCACGATTCTCTGAGCGCTCTGGTCGATCAGATTGTGGTCGTAAGCTTTCAGCTTGATTCTAATTCTTTGGCTTGCCATTTGTTTACTCCTCCTTTTACTTGCAGCTTTCGCTGTCTTTGCTGACACACATAGCCGTGTGTGTCGCATTTCTTTTTTTGGGCAGCAGGCCTCTTTTCTTAAGTGCCTCTGCCCTTTTTGGAGCGTCCGGATCATTGTCCGGGCGATTGTCGGCGGGAACTATCCGGTGGCTTCCGGTAACCTCTCGCGTCATCCCAAAAACTACGCATATAGCGCAACGTACTAAATTATACAACACCAAACCCTTGATTTCAAGCCTTTTTTTCAAGTATTTTTCTTTTTTTTGAAAATAGAGAAAAATAGTGGCCGCAAGCAAAATCAACTACAATATATAGTAACTTATTCCGAAGTCTGCTCCCCCGCCTTGCGCTGCCGTCAGGCATTTTGCAAGCCCACCATCATAAAAAACCGGAACACGCGACCAAAAACGCCTCACACTAGTCCCGCGGTCGTTTTTCCATTCACGCCGCTTTCCTTTTATTTTTCTTTTCCATTACAGCACAATCGCAAAATGGAAAAATCCGGCAATCCGTGATTTTCCCTTTCAATTGGTTTAAAGTAATAGAGATAACGTGATAAAAAAGGAGAGTAAAAATGAAAATAGCAGTAGCAAGTGAAGAAAAGAATGTATCCGGACATTTTGGACATTGTTCCAATTTCAACATCTTTACAGCGGAGAACGGCAAAATTACGGGCAGCGAGGCAATCGAAAGCCCGGGACACGACCACAACCTGATCGAATTTTTGAATGACCGCGGCGTAAACGTCATCATTGCCGGCGGCATGGGTGCGGGCGCGCGTGAAAAGTTTGACGAAAAAGGCATACGGATCATAACCGGCGCGCAGGGATTGGCACAGGATGCCGCGCAGGCGTTTGTGGACGGTGCGCTCGTTTCCGACGATCACACCTGCTGCCAGCACGCACACTCCAAAGAGTGCCACGGACATCACTAAACGCACACAACAGAAAAACGGGCAAGCGGCAAAAAGACGCTCGCCCGTTTTTTATTCCGTTTATATTAAAATTCACGTTTCCCGAGTCATTTTCATTGTGCCGCCATTCGCATGATGTTACAATGAAATCATTACCATACCAATACGATATTTTATTGCAAAGGAGATTTTTTCATGCAGGCACAAACCAATCCCGCACTCACCCTCGATGCAAATGGAAAAACCTATTTTTATGGAACACACCTTTCGTGTGGATGCGTGCCGCGTTTCACAGTAAAACTCACGCAGAAAATAGACGGGTCGCTGCTCCGGCAGGCCACGGACAAAGCGCTGGAACGCTTTCCGCAAATGGCGGTGAGCGTCGCCCAGAGTAAAAAACACTATTTTCTGATTCCCATCGACCTCCCTGCTCCCGTCTTTGCCGAAGACGGCACAGTGCGCGCAATAGGTACGGAAGATACCAACGGTTATCTCTTCTGCATCACCTACACGCAGAATACGCTGCATGCCAACTGGTTTCACGCTCTGGCGGACGGGCTGGGATTCATCGTGTTTTTAAAAACAGTTCTTTACTATTATATGCAGCTCGCGGGACTTCCCGTGGAAAACAACGGGAGCATCCTCGACCACCAGACGCAATTCCATCCGGAAGAAGCGGCGGACGCGGTCTTAAACCTGTCTGTGGAAAGCCGCGGCGAATATCCCCGCTTTCCCGCCTTTCGCGTGCCGGGAATCACCACACAGGACGATCCGGAGGATACGGTGGTGCAAATACGCCTGCCCTTTTCCAAACTGCACGGAATCACAAAGGAATATCAGGCAAGCCCTGTCACTTTTATCTGCCCTTTGTTTTCTGCGGCGATTTATGAAAAATATTGTATGGATACGGAGTATGAAACGCCTATCATTGCCGCTATCCCTGTCAATATGCGACCCTATTTTCCCAGCCGCACAACGCGCAATTTTATTTCCTGCGCGGGTATCCCCTTTGATAAAAAGATTTCAGAACTCACCATCGAGCAAATCCTGAATATCGAAAAAGGGCTGCTTGATTTCCAGACACAGGCGCACGAGCTTGCGCACGACGCGGTCAAAAACGCCAAGGATACGCATAAGCTGCTGGACGCGGACATGTCCATCGAAGAAAAGTGCGATATCTTGGGCAAATCCATCGAGCAGACGCTTGGCCAGTCCACATACATCATCACAAACATGGGCAAGCTGTCCCTGCCGGAATCGATGGAGCCATATGTCAAGGACTTTTATCCCTGCCTGCCCACAGCGCTCAATCCATTCACGCTCGCAGTGGTGTCTTATCGCGATGAACTCGTGATTAGCGTCACGCAGCGCGATGCGGATACGGATGTGTGTGAACGTTTCACTGAAATACTGGATCGCTTCGGTATTCCGGCGTATATTTCGGAGGTCTTTTCCTTCCACACCATGCGATATGGAGCCTGACCGGAAAAAGGCGGAAAAAAAGCGGTGCGAATGCACCGCTTTTTATTGTCCTGCGTTCTTATCCCCCTGCCCGCCATATTCCAGATTGCGCCGCCAAAGCTCTCTCATTTCTTCACGTCCCACAAGCCCGTCAATAAAACCCATCTCGTATACGCGTCCCAGCATGGTTTCAAATCCGCCCACCAGCATCTCGAATTCATCCAGATGGTGTCCTGTCAAAACAGGACAAAGGCGGTTATAGGCGTTGTGCGCAACCGCACATGCAAGGCAATACTTTTTATCTTTTTTGTTTTCGCATGTCGCGCAGTTTTTCCTGTTCATTGTTTCCTCGCCTTTCCATGGGTCAAAATCTTGAAAAAGAGAGCGTGGTATGTTAAAGTATGAGAATACAAGTAAGCGGATGTTGGATTGGTCGTCTGTGATCCGCTCACCTGTGCGAAAGCTGTCCGTCCTGCCCGCAAAGGCGCAACGGCCGCTTTTCATTAAATTTAGTATAGTACAATATTTTGACCTAGTCAATAGTTTTTGATATTATTTTCATCTATAAGGGGTTTTTTATGGAAGCTTCAGAGCGAATACTAAAATTACTGAGCGATAATCATATCACCCCTTACGAACTTGCAGGTAAGTTAGGTATATCCAAAAGTAATTTTAGCTTATGGAAAAATGAGCCCACCTCAAATATCGGCGGTGAAATCATTATCAAGATCGCAAACCATTTTGATGTGTCCTGCGATTATCTATTGCGTGGTAAAGAAGACGAAGCGCATAAAGCAAACCGCGAAGCAAATTCTTTACTCCCTTATAAAGCTCTGGTTGACGCATATCGCAGCGCGGACAAAAAATCCAAAGCCATCATCAACACCACGCTCGATCTTCCAATGGACAAATAACAGAATTGCTTTCCAACGGACAGCAAGACCCGTTTCTTGCCACATTGTCGTGAAACTTGTTTTGTGCGTATCATTTTTGCTTATCTATGATTATGGCAATTTGTCAAAAAGCCGGCTACAAGCGTTTGGCATCAGTTGCACATGCAAACGGTTTATCATGAGTTTTGCATAACCTGTGTGAAGCGAAACCGCTGTAGAACAATTTTGGGGGGCTAGACTTATGAATGAACTCAATCCGATTTTGCTTGCGCTCGCAGGTTCCGGTCTGATGTTCGCTGCGACAACATCCGGCGCGGCTTCTGTTTTCTTTTTCCGCGGAGAAATCAACCAAAAAATTCAACGTATCTTTCTGGGGTTTGCCGCAGGCATTATGATCGCCGCGGCAGTATGGTCTTTGCTCATCCCCGCAATCGAAATGGCGGAAGAGCAGGGCATTACAGGATGGATTCCCGCCGCGGGCGGCTTTGCGCTCGGCGGGCTGTTTTTATTTGCGCTCGACCATCTGCTCCCCCACCAGCATCCGGGCAGCGATGTGCCGGAGGGGCTTCATTCCAAATTGGGCAAGCGCACCATGCTGGTGTTCGCCGTCACGCTGCACAATATTCCTGAGGGGCTTGCCGTTGGTCTTGCGTTTGCGGTAGCGGCGGGCGCGGGCGGCGCGCAGGGGGGCGAAAGCAATGTGGTAACGCTGGCCTCTGCGATTGCCCTTGCGATTGGCATGGCGCTGCAAAACATCCCTGAGGGCGCGGCGATTTCGCTCCCGCTCCGGCAGGAGGGCCTCAGCAAGGGAAAAGCATTCCTTTGGGGCGCCATGTCCGGCGCGGTGGAACCCATTGCCGCCGTTTTGGGCGTTTTACTAATCGGCTCCATTACAGGGCTCATGCCCTGGCTGCTTGCTTTTGCCGCAGGCGCGATGATCTATGTGGTGGTGGAGGAACTGATTCCGGAGGCACATCTGGGCGAGCATTCCCATTCCGGCACGGCGGGGGTCATGGCGGGTTTCATCCTGATGATGATTCTCGATGTGGCGCTTGGATAATCTATTTTTTTGGGGGACATTTGATTGAAGCAACGTGAAACATTCGGCTCACGCCTTGGATTTATTTTGATTTCTGCCGGATGCGCCATCGGCCTTGGAAATGTATGGCGGTTTCCGTATGTCGTGGGAAAATATGGCGGCGCATCCTTTATCATTATTTATTTGATCTTTCTCGTCATTCTCGGCCTGCCCATTATGGTCATGGAATTTTCCGTGGGCCGTGCCAGCCAAAAAAGCGTGGCCCGTTCCTTTCAGGAGCTCGAGCCCAAGGGAAGCAAGTGGCATTTTCATGGTTATATCGCGGTTGCGGGCAACTATCTGCTCATGATGTTCTACACCACCATCGCAGGCTGGATGATTGCCTATCTGTTTAAAACAATCGCAGGCGATTTCAATGGGCTTTCCGCGGACGGTATCGCGCAGGAATTTGCGGCAGTGCAGGCAAATCCGCTCCCGCAGATCGGCTGGATGGTGCTGATTACCGTCATTGGTTTCCTCGTGTGCGCCATCGGATTGCGCAAGGGCGTGGAAAAAACCTCTAAATTCATGATGACCAGCCTTCTTGCAGTCATGATTATACTTGTCATTCGCTCCGTTACCCTCCCCGGCGCGCAGGCCGGAATCGAGTTTTATTTGAAGCCTGATTTTTCGGTCCTCTGGGAAAACGGCCTGAACGGATTTGGAGAGGTCGTTTTTGCGGCGATGGGCCAGGCCTTTTTCACGCTTAGCGTGGGCATTGGCAGCATGGCAATCTTCGGCAGCTATGTCAGCCGTGACCGGCGGCTCTTTGGTGAATCTCTGAGCATCACCGCGCTCGATACATCCGTCGCCCTGCTTTCCGGCCTGATTGTGTTTCCCGCGTGCTTTGCGTTTGGCGTGAACCCGGGAGAAGGGCCGGGACTCATTTTTGTCACATTGCCAAACATCTTCAACTCCATGCCGGGCGGACAAATCTGGGGCTCCTTTTTCTATATCTTTATGACCTTTGCCGCGTTTTCCACGGTTATCGCGGTCTTTGAAAACATTCTTTCCTTTGGCATGGATCTATTTGGCTGGTCACGCAAAAAATCAGCGCTGATCAATGTTTTTCTCATGATCGGCCTTGCGCTTCCCTGCGTGCTCGGTTTCAATGTGCTTTCCGGCTTTGCGCCGCTGGGCGCGGGCACCAATGTGCTCGATCTGGAAGACTTCATTGTCAGCAACAATCTGCTTCCGTTGGGTTCGCTGGTCTATTTATTGTTCTGCACCGTCAAATACGGCTGGGGCTGGAACAGCTTTCTTGCAGAGGCCAACACAGGTCAGGGGCTTGCTTTCCCATCCAAAACCCGCTGGTATTGCAAATATGTCCTGCCCTTCATTATCATTTACATTTTTGTGCAGGGGTATATCGTTTATTTTTCGTGAACTATTTTATGCAAAAAAACAGGCTTTCCTGGATTTTTTCCCACGAAAGCCTGTTTTATATGAAAAACTATTCTTGCGACCCGAGCAATTCATTCATCATGTCAATCATATCCTTAAGTGTCTTGTCCGGCTCTTCGGCAAAAAATCCATCAATGCTTTCAAACATCTTCGTTGCGGCCGTGTCCATTTCAGCCTTTGCCTTTTCATCTGTTCTTGCCTTTTCAATCAGGGCTTTCATGTCGACTCCGCCAAACATGGTATCGCTCATTTCGCCAATCACCACGTAAGAAGCTTCCAGCTTCTGTTCGTCTGAAGCGGCATCCCATTCAGCTTTCGTCCA
>CAZQDA010000099.1:0-2723 GCA_964592155.1 uncultured Christensenella sp. | reverse complement strand
AAGAAGCTTCCAGCTTCTGTTCGTCTGAAGCGGCATCCCATTCAGCTTTCGTCCACGCAATGTAGTCAGTCGCCGAAGCGCCTTCGCTTGCGGATGCAGCCGGAGCTGCCGGCGCACAACCTGCGAATACAGCGGCGCAAAGCATAACCGCCACAACTACCATACAAATTTTTTTCATGTCATTCTCCTTTTTTCTTAAAAAATAATAAATCGCCTTCGTGCATTGCATGAGGCGGATTTCGCAACTTTTATATTATACCTGATGTATATCGTATTGACAAGCCCACTTTGCTTTTTTCCATGCGCCTTTCTAACCTGCTTTCCCGCCCAGCACCAGACGATAATAATCCTGATCCAGAATCTCAGGCGACCATTTGAATTTATCCGCAACCATTTGCTGTATTGCGGCCACAGATTCCGGCGTTACTTCCTGTCCGTTCACAGGCGTGATTTCTCCTGTATCCGAATTAAACATCACCTGATCGGTCACAAAGCTGCGGTTATCGAGGATGACCAGCGGCTCTGCGTCGGAAAAAATATCCCGTCCCATCAGCAGACGCGAATCATACGGCAGGCCAAACAGATTTGACAGCGTAGGCAGAATATCAAGCGAGCAGCAGGGTTTTTCCACTGTCTGCGGCTTCATACCCGGGTTATACAGCAAAAATACGTTCCGGTTATATTCAAAATCCGGATCCACTTCGTGTCCCAAAAGCTCGCTGACCGTTCCTTTTTCAAGCCCATACGGCGGATGGTCGGGGCTTAGGGCAATCACTGTTTTTTCCGCAACGCCCGCTTCTTCAAGGCGCTTGAGCAGCAGCTCCATTGCGCGGTCAAGCTCAATATTGCACGCGAGATAGGCTTTCGCCTCGTCAGACAGCGGCAAATCTTTCACCAGCTCCCTGTTTTTGCGAGCCATATCGTTTCCGTCAAAATTATACGCCATGTGTCCGCTCACAGTCAGGTAATAGACGTGAAACGGATTTCCGTTCAAATAGTCCGTCGTAGAGAGATCGACCATCTGCAAATCCGATTCCGGCCACGTCTGATCCACCTCCAGCCCGTTGCCGAGCGCTTTATAGGTATAACCCATATTAGGATGCGAAAGGTCGCGGTTATAGTACGTATAACTGTTGTTATGATAAGCATACGTTTGATAACCAAGCGCTTCAAACTGCCTTCCCAGCGCAAACGGCAGCGCATTTTCATGCTTTCCGGAAAGATACATGCTCCACACGCCCGGCTTGGGAATAAGACCCAGGCAGTTGACATATTCCCCGTCCGAAGTGCTGACCTCCCATTCGGGCGCGTAAAAATTTGTAAACCGAAATCCCTCCTGATACATTTTGTAAAGCGTGGGGGTTAGCGTTTCATCGATTGCATAAGGCGCAAGCGATTCCGCAGTGACCGTAATCAGGTTATATCCCTCAAACATCCCTGTATATTCATTTTGCCGCGTGGGCGGAACACTCGCAAAGTATTCATGCATAGCGCGCGTTTCATCATCTGGCGCGGCGCTGATCAATTGGTCAAAATCGATATCCAAAACGTTATAACCATATTCCTTTGGCGCATCCGCAGGGGCGGAACCCTCTGCCAAAGCCGGCGGCACGGGCGACGGAGTGGCGGATAGTTCAGGCGGCGCGGAGGGCTCAGGAGCAAAGGGCAGTTTCGTGCTGTCTTCCCCAAATAAATACCGCTGCATCCCCAAACGGAATGTGGTATAAAGCCCGAGCTTGTTCACCGACTGGTTGAGAGCCGCATTGCCTGTATAATAGTCATACGGAGTAAAATACCCTGTGCCAAAGGCGGGCAGCAGCCCCAGCGCGCCAAAATGAAGCGCAATGGCAATAACAAGCGTGAGCAGCGCACTGCGCAGGTTGCGCGCGTGCCAAATTTTCCGTCCGAAAACGAGAAACAATACAAGCGGCAAAAACATCGCAAGAACATAAGGCCATTTTTGCGCAAGCGTCGCCCAAATGTTTCCGCCGAATCCCAGCGCAGCCATTCCGTTGATCATGGAAAAAACGGTGAGATAGGTGCTGAACATGAAAAAGTAAAACACCTGAACCACATAAACCGCACTCAGCACAAAGAAAAAAATCACCGCCAAAACAAATCCGCCTTTGGGCGGCAGCAGGCAACAGAGCGCGGTGCACAGCGCCGCCAGCGCCGCGCCGAACATGGCAATGAAAAAAAGCCCCTCGCCAAAATAGGGAACGCCTTGCAGCAGGCGCACAAAAGATTCAAAATAAAAAATCGCACAAAAAAACCATAAAAATAATTTGAGATGATCTTGATCAAAAAAGGAAAATTTCATTGGTTGCTCCACTCACCGCGATTTAACTGACTGCTGATTATGTAAAAATTTGCGATACATCGCTTGCATCTGCAATTGATACCAAAAGTTAGCATACGGCCTTTTGACAAATTGCTATAAAAATGAAATATCCGCAAAAGACGCAGATGGCAGACACGCGTGAGCCTCTCACGGTTTCCACTGTTACCATTATATCATGGATCAGGAAAAATACGAATGAATTCTATTCGCACCCTGCGACTTCCCGCAAAAAAGGAGCCATATGCAATGCATATGGCTCCTTTTGTCTCTTCTGCTATCTCTGCGGTTTATTCGATGACTCCGGATACCACTCCAGCGCCTACCGTCCTGCCGCCTTCACGGATTGCGAATCTCAGTCCTTCTTCGATCGCGATCGGCGTGA
>CAZQDA010000098.1:2971-9399 GCA_964592155.1 uncultured Christensenella sp. | reverse complement strand
GCCAGCTTTTGAGCGTGGACGGCGGACTGACCTCATGGAACGGAGAGCCCAAGCAAAGCGACGGCAGGTAGGCGCATATTCTAAAACAAAAAAGAACGGTATTTTACAACATTGTAAAATACCGTTCTTTTTTACGGCTGCGATTTTTTATTCCCTGGTAAATACCGTGGTAGCATTATTTGCCTCAATGGTAAGCTGATCGCCGTCCACAATCCCTGTAAAAGACTCTCCGTTTGACTCAACCTTTACTTCGGCGCCGTTTTGCTCCCATGATCCCAGAACTTCCTGCCCCGCTGCGCCGGCAACAAATTTTCCACCATCCTGAAATTCATAATAGACTTCGCCGCTTTCCGCTTCAAGTTCTTCTCCTGTCATGGTTCCGCTCTCATTTGTCACACTGGCTATATTCCATTTTCCTGCGACTGAGGCTGCTCCATTTTGTTCGGCCACCTCGCTTCCGGATGCCGCAGAGCCAGAGCTTGGGTTGGCGCATGCAAGCAATAGGCCGCTTAAAAGAAGGCATAATATCAGAAGCAAAACCAGCTTTATCTTTCTTTTCATTTATTTTATTCTCCTGTAAAATTATGTTTTGGTCAACCCATCGCCATCGCGACGAGCCCTGCCATCAGTACCATCATCATCACTACAGCAACAATCGACCATATTGTGATAATAATACCGATGATCTTGCCGATTTTTGCTTTTGTATCCTTGCGATTTGCCCTTACCATCTTAGCGCCCGCAATCCACGCAATAATCGCAAAAACAAGTCCTATAATCGACAAAAAGCTCACCGCGGGAATGTAGGAAAGCCCCGTGCATACAGCGGCAATCAATCCTAAAATCAAAGCTGTCATTTCATTGTTCCTCCTTCCCCTTTTACTATGATAAAAGTATACTACGGACGGTTTATCTTATCGATTTTCGATGCGCGAAACGGCTGCAAAATGTCCTTAAACGGTTGGGTGCCATTTTAAAGTATGATATAATTAATTTGCAGACCATGCAGAGAATCGAGGAATAATAAATGATTAAAATAGCAGTTTGCGAAGACAGCCCGACAGACCTTTCTTTTTTTATGGCTTTGATTGATCAATACAGCGCTGCCGCTTCTTGCGAGCTGAAATATTTTCCCTTTTTTTCCGGCGATCAACTGATTGAAGCTGTTGAGCGGGGCGCAGATTTTGATATTATTTTTTTTGATATCCTGATGCCCGGAATCAACGGGATTGATACGGCAAAGGAACTGCGACAAATTGGGTACGGCTCCATTATTATTTTTCTGACTGTAACAAAGGATTTTGCCCTTGACGCATATTCGGTGAAAGCACATGATTATCTTCTGAAACCGGTCACAAAAGAGCGGCTGTTTTCTTTGCTTGACGAAGTGATCAGCGAATCGCTAAACCATCTGCAACAATGCCTTGTGTTAAGCCGTTCAACCGGTCTTTCAAAAATACAATTCAAAAAAATCAGGTATATTGAAGTGATCCAGAAGCGTCTTTACTTTTATATGACAGACGGCTCTGTTTTTGAAACAATCGGCACCATCGGTTCGATGGAGGCCATCTTGCTCAAGGATGCGCGCTTTATAAAGCCTCATCGCTCCTACATTGTGAATATGGACTATATTGATACCATCTGCTCCAGCGAAATATGTATGCTGGATCAGATAAAAATACCAGTGCCCAAAGCCGTTTATACGCAAATCAAAGAAAAGTTTATAAACTACTGTATCGGATCAAAATAATTTTTTCGCCCATCATATGATCAGTTTAAAAGAAAATAGTCCGTCCTTTGCTTCGAATGAGTATAGCCCTTCATATTTTTTCGTGATCGCCACGATGCTTTGCGTTCCCCATCCGTGGTTCGCCTTTTTGCTTTGGGGCAATCCACGCTTCATATATATCTCGCCGGAGTAATGATTTTCTATCATGAATGCAAGCCTGTTGTTTTTTGTGTTGCATTCAAACAGTATTTTTCTGTCTTCCATTTTTTCCACTTCACAAACGGCGTTCAGCGCATTTGACAGCGCATTTGACAGCACGACGCAGATATCTTTTTCACTCACATTAAGCTTTGGGGGAATATCCGCCTTTATGACCAACTCGACATTTGCTGTCTCCGCTTTTTTCGCATACGTGGACAAAAGCAGATTAACTGTGCGGTTCTTACAATAGTCCGTCAGACTGATTGCCTCTAATTCATTTTCGATGGAATTTAAGTAACGTTCCATCGCGGCATATTCCCGCTGCTCTAAATAAGCGCCCAACATTCTGATATGATGCTTCATGTCATGTTTATAGATTGCCGTCTGGCTTTGCAGCTCTTGCATCCGCTCCATGTTTTCCATCGCGGCTTTGGTTTGTAACTCCGTCAAATTCCTGTCGTATTCCATTTCAACCCTTTTTCTGGTTTGGGTAAATGTAAAAACAATCAATATATACGCAGCAAGCGTGATTCCCATCAAAATCAACTGGAAAAAGAGCGGCGTTTCCCGCCCGTTTTCAGCATTATACAGGCCAAGCAGGTACACCGCCACATTATATAAAATAGGGATCACGGAAATGGACAGCCAATATGCTTTTGACTCAACCGACTGCAGGATAAAAAGAAACTGCGGACGAAAAAATTTGATCAGCAGCACAATCGATCCGACAATAACCGCCAATGCCACAATGGTCATTAACACCTCATTGTCAATGACTACTGAGGCAGTCACTCCTAAAAGGAGCGGCAGCAGCATCAGGATGGATGATGTCAACAGAACAAATAACAGCTTAAGCCCCTTATGCACCGAAATCAGCCAAAAAACAAGATAAAGCGGCAGCAGGATGGTAATTGGCAGCAGGCTGAGCACCGCGTCAATGCCAATCGCCTTACACAGCGCGATAACCAAAACAAATCCAACAATAAATATAACGATGGATAACAGTAGTCTTTTCTTGTCGGATACGTCAATCTTTAACAAAATGCACATAAAGAACGCAGAACAAATATAGTATACGGCCCCTCCGATTATTTCATCCATATTATTACCTCATAATTTATGTTACTATGATGATAACATACGAATTGCCGCCGCGCACATCTTTTCAGGCCTTAAATACGATGTTTTGCGACCATCACAAGAAAAAATCAGGCCATTCCCAATATCGTAACGTTGTGATATCTTCTGTCTCCAAACAAGTCAGCCTCGCCGGACAATGCATCGTTTTCATCAAAAATCTTGATCATGGGACGCATAACATTAGCGGGATTGTTCCTGACAACAACCGCAAACCGCCCGTCGCTGAGCCTAATCTTGCTGCCTATGGGGAACGCAACAATTTTTTTGAGAAACGCGTTCACCATCTCATAATCAAAGTGGCTTCCCACGCCTGCCATAATATACTCTACCGCTTCACATGGCGAGCCTGCGCTCCTGTAGGGTCTGTCTGACGTGAGCGCGTCATATACATCCGCAATGGCAATGATCCTAGCATAAGGATGAATCGTATTTTTTTCTCTTCCCATGGGATAGCCTGTGCCGTCGTACTTTTCGTGGTGACTCCTGACGCCTGCCAACACAGCATAGGGAACAATATGTTCCTTTTCCTCTAAAATAGCCCTGCCCATCACCGGATGCTGCTTAACGATTTCAAATTCCGCGGGGCTCAGCCTGCCCGGCTTGTTAATAATCGCCACCGGAATCCTGATTTTTCCAATATCATGCATCAGCGCTGAGGTTGATAATTCCTGAAGCTTTGAAGACGGGTAGCCCATTGCAATCCCTGTTGCAACAGACAATAGCGCAACGCAAAGGGAGTGGACATACGTATAATCGTCATGGCTTTTCAGCTCCACCAGGCTAACCAGCATATCCGGCTGGCTGAGGACGCTTTCAATTAAGCTCTGCGAAATATCCGCAATGGCTGCCACCGCTTTTGCTCCTGTTCTTCCGCTGGAGCTGTTGAATTCTTCGAATACTGTTTTGATTTCTTTGAGCGTCCTGTTTTTCAGACTGTTGTCAATCGGGTCCGGCGCAATAATATCTTCCGTTCCCTCCTGCTCTACATAAATGCCGGAAACGCCGTGAATCTTTAATTTACGCAACATTTGGGTCGTTAAACTAACCCCCTTGCGTACCAAGGGAATTCCCATATGATTGACGGAATGCGTGTCTACGTCTTTTGCGACGATCATTCCTTCTTCCAGCAGCCTTAGAGCCAGATAGATCATAGGTTCCTCCGAACGTATCAACTCGCCTGAATTGTATACAAGTCAAGTATTCTATACATATCACAAATTGAAAGAAAAGTCAAAAACTACTCCTCTACGAGTTTCCTTTTTCGCTTAAATGTTCGCAACATTAATGTTATGGACAGGCTGTTTTCACCTTGCAGCAATAACCCATCCGCCTGTAAAAAACGGAATTTTTTATACATAGATATCTGAAATCTGCCGCAAATATTCCTGTAATTGATGCCGCAACTCCGGCGGCGTAAGGCATTCGCAGTCAACGCCCATACCAAGCAGAAACTTGCATCCGTGATCGTTCACCGGAACCGGAACCGAAACTAGCCATGCGCCTTCCCCGTCTTTTTCAACTTCATTGATATCGACAAGATCGGAAAGACTGTCAAGCGCCGCTTCTCTCACCCTGAGCGTGGCAATCTGCAAATCCGCGTCATGAAACCGCGGCTCCACCTGTCCGCCGGATGGATGCGCCCTTGGTTCAAAGGAAGTATCCAGTATTTCGGTTGCATTCATACGCGTCAATTTAAACAGGCGAAAATCTTCACGCTCCATGCACCATGCGTCCAGATACCACCTCATGCCTTTCAGCACGAGCCGGTGAGGCTCCACCGTGCGCACGGATTTGTTCATTCTCCGGTCTGTGTACTCAAACCGCAAGAGCTGGTGATAATCCATCGCAGTTTGAATCATAGCGATCAAATCATCCTGGCTGTTCGCGCCCAGCCAGGGTGTTGTGTCAATCGTAATCTGCCTTGCCCGCCACTCAATTTGCGCGCGCTGCTCCTCCGGTATTATACCTTTTACCTTTGCCAACGCACTCACAACCGCGTCCCCTGTCAGGGAAGATCGGATGCTCCCCAGGCCCATAAGCAGCGCAGTGATATCGGAAGTGGAAAACAGCCGCTTTTCCAGCTTGTAATTTTCCATAATACCAACGCCGCCACGAACGCCCGGATAGGAAACAATAGGGATCCCCGCCTGATTAATGGCGTCCAAATCCCGCTGAATTGTGCGCGGCGTTACCTCGCAGATATCCGAAAGCTCTGCAAGACTCGCCTTTTTCCGTTCCAGTAAAATCATAATAATTGAAATCAATCGGTCAATCTTCATATCCACACCTCCCTGAATTATTTTTAGTATATCACAAAACCACGACATATAGCTGTCGTGGTTTTAATGCTACAATAAAACTATCTTAACTATTTGGAGGTTACTAAATGAACATCTATTACATGGGAGCAATCAACGAATTGCCACAGGAAATGGCACAGGAAACAGAGGCTTTCATTCGCAAAGGGATTCCTGTTATTACGGCTGACGGCATGGAAAAATCTTATACCGTCACGCTCGGAACCAGGCAGGGCGAAAGCGTCCGCCTGACCGTTATCAACCTGCTCGCAGGCTCAGGCCTGAATGAGCTGTATATGCAGTGCCACCGGCAAAGCCAGAAAGCCCTCAACCTGTCGGCCTGCAACAAGGCGGAGATCGCCATTACAAACGGCATGGGCTATGTGGTGCTGGAATGCAGCGGCGAAGTCTCTGACGAGGCGCAAATCAAGGCTGAGAAATGGGAAGACTGGATGGCGGAATTCCACCCTGAGGGACCCACAGCACCGGACTTTGTTGTTCTTCGCTTCGTCCCGCACAGCATTCGCACAATGTTTTAAGCAGGTGCGCCGTAGGACAGCAAGCGTTCATGAGGCATCAAAAAAGCGGAAAGGGACTGTCGCCCCTCTCCGCTTTTTTTACTCTCTAACATATCTGATTGCAAAATATCCTGTTACGCATTGCTCAAAGCCGTTTTACTCCGAGCACCACTTTTTCGCCGTTGATGCTCCATTCCTTTTCGTAGCCATCCACGGTTCCGTAGCTTATGCCTTGCGCGAGAACCTCTTTTTCGATCTGGTCCTCATTGTTTTGCATAATTTCCAGAATTTTATCGTTATCCTTTGCGGAAAGCTCAATTTTATCCGTTACCTCAAACCCCGCCTCCTTGCGCATGGTCTGTATCTTTGAAATCAGCTCGCGCACATTGCCTTCTTCGATCAACTCCGGCGTAAGCGCGGTATCGATAATCACTGCAAAGTCTCCGCCCGTCTCCGCCACAAAACCTTCGCGCTGTGCAGGCTCCACGAGAATATCCTCTTCCATCAGTGAAACCGGCTCTTTGTTCACGCAAAATTCATAGG
>CAZQDA010000098.1:0-2871 GCA_964592155.1 uncultured Christensenella sp. | reverse complement strand
CGGCTGGCGGTTTTTGATGTTGGCCGTATTGCGGCACGCGCGTCCCAGATTCACCACATTCAGCACTGCGTCCATATCCTTTTCAAGCTGCGCGTCCATGAGGGCCGCATCTGCCTTGGGATAGCTGCAAAGGTGTACGGAAAGCGGCGCGTTTTTGTCTGCGCTGCGCACCAGATTCTGGTAAATGCTCTCCGACAGGAAAGGCGTGAAGGGCGCAAGCACCCGCGCCGTTGTCTCCAGCACGGTATAAAGAGTCATGTAGGCGTCGATTTTATCCTGCTCCATGCCGCTTCCCCAGAAACGGTCTCGGCAGCGGCGCACATACCAGTTGGAAAGCTCGTCCACGAACTTGTTTAGTTCGCGGGCAGGCTCCACGATGCGGTAATGGTCAAGCCCGTCCGACACTGCTTTGATCAGGGAATTCAGGCGCGAAAGCACCCATTTATCCATAATATTCTTTGGTTCCAACTGATATTTGGTGGGATCGAACCCGTCAATATCCGCATAGAGGATATAGAACGCGTAGGTATTCCACAGCGTACCCATAAATTTGCGCTGCATTTCGCTGACCGCATCGTCATAAAAACGCGAGGGCAGCCACGGCGCGCTCGCCGAATAGAAATACCACCGCACCGCGTCCGCGCCCTGCTTGTCAAGAACGCTCCACGGATCGACGACATTTCCTTTATGCTTGCTCATTTTTTGTCCGTCCTTATCCTGCACATGCCCAAGCACGATGCAGTTTTCAAAGGGCGCTTTATCAAAAATCAGCGTACCGATGGCAAGCAGCGTATAGAACCATCCGCGCGTCTGGTCCACAGCCTCGCTGATAAAGTTCGCCGGAAAATGGCTTTCAAATTCTTCCTTATGTTCAAAGGGATAATGCCACTGCGCAAAGGGCATGCTCCCGCTGTCATACCAGCAGTCGATCACTTCCGGTACGCGGTGCATACTGCCGCCGCAGGTTGGACACTTAAGCGTGATGGGATCAAGGAAAGGCTTGTGCAGCTCGATATCCTCGCCCACCTCCTGCTCCGCCATTTCGCGCAGCTCGGCACGCGAGCCTACTACATGGATTTGCCCGCAATCACACACCCAAACCGGCAGCGGCGTTCCCCAATAACGCTCACGGGAAATGCCCCAGTCGATCACGTTTTCCAGGAAGTTGCCCATACGCCCGTCGCGGATGTTTTCCGGCAGCCAGTTGACGCTGGCATTGTTTTTCAGGAGATTATCCCTAAGCTCCGTCATTTTGATAAACCATGTGGAGCGCGCGTAATAGATGAGCGGCGTATCACAGCGCCAGCAGAACGGATAGCTGTGCTCGTATGGCAGTTCCGCAAATAATAATCCGCGTTCCCGCAAATCTTCAATAATCATCTTGTCCGCTTTTTTGACAAACACGCCCGGCCATTTGGTCTCTTCTGAAAGCGTGCCGTCCGGCTTTACAAGCTGGACAAAGGGCAGATCATATTTACGTCCGACGTTCGCGTCGTCTTCACCGAACGCGGGCGCCATGTGCACGATACCGCTGCCATCCGTCAGGGTGACAAATGTATCACAGGTGATATACCACGCTTTTTTATCCGGCTTTGCAAAATCAAAGAGCGGTTCATATTCCTTATATTCAAGCTCTTTGCCCATATATTTATTGACGATATGCGCGTCCTCGCCCAAGAGCTGCTCACACAGCGCTTTGGCAAGATAATACTGATCGCCGTTTTTATCCTGCGCGAGCACATATTCCTCATTCGGATTTACGCACAGCGCCACATTGGAGGGCAGCGTCCAGGGAGTCGTCGTCCAGGCAAGAAAATATGCGTCTTCGCCCTTGACCTTGAAACGCACAAAGATGGACGTTTCCTTCACGTCCTTATACCCCTGCGCCACCTCGTGCGAGGAAAGCGCCGTTCCGCAGCGCGGGCAATAGGGCACGATTTTATGTCCTTTGTAGAGCAGGTCTTTTTTATGGATCTCTTTTAATGACCACCATACCGACTCAATATAGTCGTTCTCGTAGGTGATATACGGATCTTCCATATCTGCCCAGAATCCGACGCGGTCTGACATCTTCTCCCACTCGCCTTTATATTTCCATACGGATTCCTTGCATTTCTGGATAAACGGCTCCACGCCGTATTCCTCGATTTGCTCTTTTCCGTCGAGGCCGAGCATTTTTTCCACTTCAAGCTCCACCGGCAGGCCGTGCGTATCCCAGCCCGCTTTGCGCAAGACGTTATAGCCCTGCATGGTTTTATAGCGAGGGATCAAATCCTTGATGCAGCGCGTTAGGATATGTCCGATATGCGGCTTTCCGTTAGCCGTGGGCGGACCGTCATAGAAGGTGAAGGCAGGCTTTCCCGCGCTTTCCGCTATGCTCTTTTCGAATATTTTGTTTTCGTGCCAGAAATCTAATACTTCCAGCTCGCGTTCGTTAAATTTCAGATCGGTTGAAACTTTTTTATACATGGTAAACTCCTTATTAACGAGGGCTGCGCGCCCATCATACTTTGCGTATCCATAAAAAAACGTCCTGATCCAAGGATCAGGACGAAAACTCGCGGTACCACCTGAATTCTTCCCCTCACGAAAAGGGAAAGCACTCTTTTTCGCTGTAACGTGCGAAACACGCGGCGCATAGGCGAACACGTGATAATCCGGATTGGCGTTGCCGCGGGGCTTGCACCCTCTCCCGCTCGCTTTGTGGGCCACCAAAAGGGACGTTTGTCGGTTCTGTGCCGAAACGATTCCAGTATTTTTACATTATATTGCATAACAGGGCGTGTGTCAAACCCTTGCCCGGCTTATTGTTCAAGCGCCTGCGAAATTCGCTTTGCAGCCTGCGCAAGCACAGCTTTGATCTGCTCCTGA
>CAZQDA010000097.1:0-9477 GCA_964592155.1 uncultured Christensenella sp. | reverse complement strand
TTATTGCCATCCGGCGCGGCTTTTTTCACTTCGTCCGTCCACACCCATCCGGGGCTCAGGCAATTGACGCGAACCCCGGGCGAAAGGTCAAGCGCCGCACAGCGGGTGAGTTGCTTTACGGCGCCTTTCGCCGCATTATACGTCCAGCGGTCAGGCTGGGCGATATGCCCTGAAATACTTGACATGTTTACTATAGAACCGCTTTCTCCGCCGCGCTGGCGCACAAATTCCTGAATCATCGTCGCATAGGACATAGGGCCTGCTTCAAAGGTGTGCAGCCAATCCTCGCGTGTGGCATTCATGCCCTTCGCCGTAAACGGGAACGCGTTATTTACAAGATAATCGAGCCTTCCGAATTTTTCGATTGCCGCCGCAACCAAAGCCTTGCAGAATGCGGGGTCTTTCATGTCTCCCGCCATAAAATCAACGTTTTGAAATTCTTCTTTCAGTTCTTTGAGCGTATTTTCTCCAACCTGCGCATTCCTGCCGCAAAACAGCACGCTTACTTCCTCTTCCAGCAGTCTTTGTACACAAGCGCGTCCGATTCCCCTCGAACCACCCGTGACAATTGCCGCCTTTCCTTTTAAGCCTCTCATTGGTATCCTCCCAAAATCACTTTCACTGGCGAGCGCCGTGTTTTTTAGATGGCGCCCCCAAAAAGGGGGCGCTATCCTCATTGTTTTTTAGAACTGTGCCGCAAACTCTTCGATGTTGGTCTTGTCGAACACCATCGGTTCGGGCAGAGAAATGATCTGGCCGTTGTCTGTGAATGTGAACGTGCCATAATCCCCAGCTTCAAACGTTGCGCCCGGCTCGATTGTGAGCGAACCGTCTTTCAAAGCTACCGCCATGTAAACGCCGATATCGCCTTCCATCGGAGGATTCCACAGAGCGAACTTCTCTACTGTGCCATCCAGAACGAATTCAGCCATTTCGGAAGGAAGACCAAGGCCTGTCAGTTTTACTTTATCTGCAACGCCTTTTGTCTGAACTACTTTTGCAGCCGCAGCAACGCCAACCGTTGTCGGAGCGATTACGCCCTTAAGGTCAGGATACTTTGCAAGCAGCGCTTCCATTTCTGTCGTGGATTTTTCCGGCTGGTCGTCTCCGTACACCACTTCCACGAGCTTCATATCTTTGTACTTATCATTTGTCTTGAGCAGGTTTTCCATGTCCGCAATCCAGGTGTTCTGGTCGGGAGCGTCCGTGGTAGCGGACAGGATTGCGAAATCGCCTTTGAAGTCGATCATGCTGCCCAGCGTGTCAAGAAGAACCGTGCCTGTTTTTGTGAAGTCAACCGGCATGATCGCCGCGTCGCGGTTAGCTTCGCTGCCCGGAATATCCTGATTGATGATCACAATTTTTGTTCCCGCCGCGCGCGCATCGTCAAACGTGCCGTTGAGCGCGTCATTGGAATTTGCAGCGATAAAGATCACGTCCGCGCCGTTCTGCACTGCCGCTTCCACATATTCAATCTGGGAAGTCGCATCTGCCGTCGCAGGACCCGTTGTTTCAAAAACAACCTTGTCCGCGCCGAGCTTTTCAGCCGTACGCTTGAAACCGAGAACGATGGACTCAAAGTACGGATTTCCCTGATTTTTAGGGATGAACACGATGTTAACCGGTTCTCCGCCCGCAGCAGCGGGAGCATCGGAAGCAGCCGTGGCTTCCGTAGAGGCCTCAGGCGCTTTTGATTCGGTAGCAGCTTTTGATTCGGAAGCCGCAGGAGCGGGTGCGCCGCATGCCGCAAAGGCAAACAATGCAACCAACAACAAACATGCAATTACTGTGATTTTCTTTTTCATTTTTCTCCTCCTAATTTTACCTTATTTTCTTTCCTATTTTCCCGGCGCTTTTGCGCCGAAATCAAATTTCACGTTAAGAGAGCTTTACGCGTCTTTCCGGTTTTTGATCAATTGGCCGATGTTGGGAATCACGATGGACAGCAGGAGCAAAACGCCCATGATGAACATCTGATCCTGTGCCTTGACCTTGGCCACAATAAGGCCGGTTTTTAAAAGCAGCACGATGATGACCGCAAGGAAAGTTCCAAGGATACTCCCCTTTCCTCCGTTGATGTCCGCGCCGCCCAGCAACACCATGGTAACGATATCGAGCTCTCCGCCGGTCGCCATATCATAGCGCACCAGCAGCAGGCGTGACATGGTGAGGATGCCCGCAAGCCCTGCCATGAGCCCTGAAAAGCTGAACAGCAGGCATTTGATTTTTTTTGTATTCACGCCGGAATAAATTGCGGCGCGTTCGTTGGTGCCGATGGCGAAAATCTTCCTGCCCAGCGAAGTTTTATGCAGAACAAAGAAGAACACAACCGCCATAATGATAAAGAGCAGCAGCGTTACCCCAAACACCGCGTTTCCGGCATTAAATACCGGAATCTTCTCGATGCTGTTGAACCATTCCGGAAATTTTCCAAGGCTCGCGTCGCCGATGAATATTTGCGACAGGCCGCGGAAGAGCGACATCGTGCCGATGGTCACGATCATCGCGGGAAGCTTTACGTAAGCGATGAGAATCCCGTTAAACGTTCCAAAACCAAACGCGATGGCAAGGCCGATCACACAGGCAAGACCCATATCCATGCCCGCATGGAACATCATTGCGGTGAAAGTCGCCACGCACGCCATGAGCGACGCGACAGAAAGGTCAATCTGCCCCGCTATGATGATGAGCGTCATGGTGAGCGCCACGAGGCCAAGCTCCATATATTTAGTTGCCGATTTCAGGACATAAGCCATATCGCGGAAGCTTGGCGACAGCGCCATGCACACAACGATAACCGCAATCAAAAGTATAAAGGTAAACATTTCGCGGCTTTTTACCGCCACCTGTAATTTCATGGGTCGCAGGGTTTGCGTGTTGGTTGCTTTCATGACTGCGCCACCTCCTTTTCCAGTTTCATCGCCTTCTTTTCCTGAGAAACCTGAACGATCCGGTCAGCAAGCAGTGCGATGACAATAATAAGGCCATAACAGAAGGTTTGTACCGCACCGGGTATGCCCACCAAAGCAATCATGGTGTTGACCGTGCCCAGCAGGATGCACCCCAGAAAGGTTCCAAACACTGTCCCTGATCCGCCGGAAACGCTGACGCCTCCGATGATGGTGGCTGAAATCACCACAAACTCAAACCCGTCGCCCGTGTTGGACGGATTGACATACCCATACCTCGCCGCATACATCATGCCCGCGATTCCGCACAGGATGCCTGTGATCAGGAAAATCTGAAACACCACTTTTTTGCAGTTGATGCCGCGCAGATGGGCCGCCTGAAAGTTGGAGCCAACCGCGTATACTTCGCGTCCAAAATGTGTCTTTTTGAGGATGAAGTAGAACAGAACCGCAATGCCCACCGCAATCCATACAATCCATGGGATAACGAGGCTTTCTATTTTGAGCCCTTCCGTCACAAAGGACGAAAGCCCTTTGGGAAGTTCATAGCCTGTGATCTGTTTGCCGTCCGCAAAGATAAAGGTAAGGCCGCGGAAAGCATTCATCGTACCCAGCGTTACAATAATCGCCGGTATCTTGAGATAAGAGATCAAGAAGCCGTTAAACGCGCCGCACAGCGCGCCCACGCCCATGGAGACGAGGAACCCCAGCCAGATCGGAATATTGAAATCACGGAACAAAATTCCCGCAACCATTGCCGACACCGCCACGATCGCCCCGATGGAAAGATCAATGTTGCGCGTGATGATGATCATCATCATGCCCATCGATGCCACCAGAATGAGCGGCATCCACAAAAGCACGCTGTTAACAACTTCCGCAAAGCGTTCGGAGAACAAATCCGGCTTTGCAATTCCGGAAGCCACAAACAGGGCGATAATAATGATCAGTGTGACCCGCTCCTTGGCTCCGATTGGGAAATTGCGTTTTTTCTTGATTGTGTCGTTCATTGCGCCGCCTCCTTCCGAATGTGTTTGCGTGTTGACGCAGCCGTCATGATTGCCGCGCTGTCAAGATCATGACGATCCATTTCCGCTGTCACATGTCCTTCGCACATCACGTAAACCCTGTCGGAAAGCTGCAAAATTTCCTGCATTTCCGATGAGATCATGAGGATCGCCTTGCCCTGCTTTGCAAGCTCGCCGATCAACTTATATACTTCTGCCTTTGCGCCCACATCGATGCCCCTTGTGGGTTCATCGAGGATCAGGATATCCGGCTCGGTCAGCAGCCATTTGGCAATAACCACCTTTTGCTGGTTTCCGCCGGAGAGTTCTGAAACCGGCTGGTCTGCATCGCGCATCTTGACCCGCAGGTAATCTGAATATTCGCTGACCAGTTTATCTTCTTCTTTTGTATTGACGAACGAACCCTTGCTGATTTTTTTCAAAATGGCAAAGGTCATATTCCGCTTGATGCTAAACGGCAGGATAAGCCCTGTCTGCGCACGGTCTTCCGAAACCATCGCGATGCCCTTGTTCATTGCGTCAATCGCGCTTTTGATCTCCACCTGCTCGCCGCCTATTTTGATTGTGCCCTGTGCGGCAGGCTCTGTCCCGAAGATTGCCGAGGCAACCTCGCTGCGGCCCGCGCCCACCAGCCCCGCCATGCCCACAATTTCGCCGCGGCGCACGGTGATGCTCACATCATTATATTTGCCCGGAAGCGTCAGGTGATCTGCCTCGAGCAGCACATCGCCGATTTCCGTTTCCTCTTTCACAATCAATTCTTTGAACGTACGTCCGACCATCATCTGCACGAGCTTATCCTGATCGACATCCTTTTTAAAACACTCGCCTACCATTTCACCATCTCGCAGGACAGTGATGCGGTCACTGATTTCCATGATTTCTTCCAGACGGTGCCCAATGAACACAATGCCCTTGCCCTGCTGCTTTAACCGCTCTACGATCTCAAACAGCGTCTTTACTTCACCGTGCGAAAGCGCCGCGGTGGGCTCGTCCATGATGATCACTTTGGCATTCTGCGAGAGCGCCGCCGTGATTTCTATCATCTGCTGATCCGCAATCGTCATGCCACGCACAGGGTCTTTCGGCCCCATATTGACGTCAAGAGACTTTAACAGCTCGTCCGCCTCTTTATATTTTTCTTTCCAGTTAATCGTCAGCTTTCCTTCGCCGCGCGTATGCCCTAAATAAATGTTTTCCGTGACGTTTAAGTCCTGGAAGGTGAGCGGCTCTTGATGAATGAGCGCCACACCGGCCTCGCGCGCGTCATGGGGCGTTTTAAATGAAACGGGCTGACCCTCGATGCTGAGTTCTCCGGATGTGGGCGTATATACCCCGCTGATCACCTTCATCAGCGTGGACTTTCCCGCTCCGTTTTCACCGATCAGGGCATGCACTTCGCCCGGATAGATGTTGAAATCAACATCCTTAAGCACAACGACGCCTGAAAACGACTTTACTATGTTTTTTGCGCTTATGATCGGATTGGTTGCTTCTGCCATCGCTTTTTCTCCTTTTCCCTTTTATTCCTTTTTTTACCACATGGATATGCCGCCGTTTACGTCAATACACGCGCCCGTGACATATCTTGATAAGTCTGACGCCGTGAACAGTGTTGCATCCGCAACTTCTTCGGGCGTACCGATTCTTTTTAGCGGGACTGTCTGCGGATCATATCCAAACTCGGTAGTCATCTCTGTGGCGATGAGTCCCGGTGCGATGCTGTTGACCGTGATGTTGTGTTCCGCCCCTGCTTTTGCAAGAGATTTTGTGAGGTTTAACAGTCCTCCCTTGGAGGCCGCATAATCGATTCCAATGGTGAGCCCGCCGGATTTTCCGGCCTGCGACGCCATATTGATGATTCTGCCATACTCCTGTTCCTTCATCATTTTGAGCGCCTCACGCGCAAACAGGAATGCCGCGCGCAGATTGACGTTCATGGTAAGATCCCAGCTTTGCGTGGTGATGTCGTCCATATCGATGATACGTCCGATGCCCGCGCAGTTTAAAAGAATATCGAGCCTGTTCTCTCTTTTTCTGAATTCCTCAAACACCCTCAAAACTTCCTGTTCATTTACCACATTGGTTTTGACGGCAACGCACCGGGTTCCGAATTCTTTTGTGATTTCATCCGCCCGCGCGCACGCCTCCTGCTCGTTGAGGTCTGCAATCAGGATGAACGACGCGCCTTCCTGTGCGAATTTTTTTGCACAGGCGGCTCCAATTCCGCCCGCTCCTCCTGTTACAATTGCTGTTTTGTCTTTTAGTAATTTCATGTGAATCCTCCATCTTCAATTAATGAACTCCAACTCATTTAATTGAAAAATACAACAACAACAAAACACCTCTCTTCGAGAACCAAAATAATTTGCCGCGCTTAAAACGGCGCGCAGATCATAGACAATCCGCTGTCAGGTAATTTGATTGTGAACCAAGAAAATAATTGATTTGCGCGGAATTATTCCAGATAGAACGCCTCTTTGAGGTAATGGATTCCGCTGTCGATCGCTCCGTCAAAATCGGTGTCGATCATTTTGGTTGTGATTGCGTTCCAGCGCTGGCAGTCTTCATTGTTGTTGACATAGTCAAAGGAAGCCTGCGCATCATCGCTTTCGAACACATAAATGAACTGGCAGCCGTTTTGGAAGATCGAATAGTTACGGAAGCCCGCGTCGTGATGCGCCTTCATGATTTCCGGCCACGGATTCGCGTGCATTTCCACATATTCGTCGAGACATTCCGGTTTGATGTTCCAAGTCCAAGCATACTTCATAATTGATTTCCCACCCTTTTTCAATTTATTTTGTTTGCCATTTCCTGTTTCGTTTTATTATTTTAGATATGATTCCTTATATCGCTAACTAACCTCATTGGATTTTCGTCGCCCACCTTGTGTTAACTGTCAACACTTTTTGAGTGCAGGTGACGATATTCCGTCATTTCTTTGGTATTTTTAAACTTTTCAATTTTCATAGAGTTTTTTGGAGTTCGAATTGGTTACTGTTTATTGTTAACAATAATTATACTTTGCCATTTTCCAAAAAGCAAGCCTATTTCGAAAGTTTTATTTTTCACAAAGATTGCTTGGTTTTCCATAAACTGTTGCTTTACTTTCCACGAGGGCTTTTGACCGGCAATTGGCGGCAGGAATGTGCATTTGACGCATCGCTTGCCATAAATGGCTTTGCATGGCTATTAAGAAGAGATATAACGCATGCTCCGTATCCTTAATGCAGGATACCGCTGTATTTTGTTGACAATTTACATCTAATAGACTACAATGAAACAAATAAGTAAAAAATTCCAATGATTGGGTCTAGGGTATGACAACGAATTTAAAAACAAATCTTGCCCAGAGGATTTCAGATATTCTCCGTCAGGAGATTTTGGGAAACGAAATCCACGAGGGCGATCATTTTAATGAGACCGCGCTTGCAACCCGTTTTGGTGTGAGCCGCGGCCCCATCCGCGAGGCGCTCCGCATACTTGAGATGGAGGGGCTAGTGATGACCCCCTCAAACGGCCGCTCCATTGCCACAGGGTTTACCCCCTCAGACATCGGCGGTTATTATGATTTGCGCTATTTTATCGAGTCGGAATCCATCAAAAAGATTCTTTCCAAACCGGCAGATAAGGAATATTGGGCATGGATTAAGAAAATGGAACATATCCTTGACCAATCGCGTATTCAATTGGAGCTGAACAATGAGGGCGTGTTCACCGAGCTGGACGGCGATTTTCACCGCGCGATTATCATGCAGGCGAATTTTAAAGTATATATTCATGTGTGGAAGATCACAAACAACCTGAGCAGAAGCATTATGGAAATGAACCGCACCTATATTATGCAACAGCAACTGCACAACCTGCGCAAAACATTCACATTCCACGATAATATTTTGCTGGGGCTGAAAAACCGAGATCTCGACTTCACGCTTTCCAATCTGCGCGCGCATGTGGAAAAGGGCGTGGAAACCTATCTTACGATTATCGAGCATTTATCAAACATAAAAAACAAACAGCTGTAAGAATATGCAAAAGGCTTTGGCATCTGCCAAAGCCTTTTTTTGATTTCACCAGTTCCAGCCTTTCGCTCTTTCCATGCGCTGTTGGAAATCACATCTCTGCCATTCCCTTTGGCGGCCACGAAAATCCGGTGCCATTCCTGCATGCGGACCGTGTCCACGGTGCGGCGGGCATGGGAGCTCATCCTCACCGGCTTCCTCCAGCGTTTTTTGCCAGGAACCGGCCAACTTTGCAAGCAACGCGTCAAACTGCTTCAGCTCGTCCTCAGAAAGAGCCGCAAACAGTCTTGCCTGAAGATCTTCCCTGCTATCCGCCGTCTGCTCTGCAAGCTTCCTGCCTTGCGGCGTGAGCGCGACAACCACATTACGTTTATCCTGTTCGTCCGGCGTGCGGGCAATGAGTCCCTTGGCCTCAAGCTTTTTGAGTAATTCACTTAAAGATGAGGGGCGGATATCCAGAATCTCCACCAGTTCCTTTTGGGCAACCGGTTCCTTTTTCAAAATCAGCATCAGCAAGCCTCCCTGACCCGGATGCATCATCGGGCCTTCGCTTCCCTTATGATAAAAGTGCATCATCCTGCGCATCAGGTGGGCAAACTGACTTGCCCTGCCCATCAATCCTTCCAGCATATCATTCATTTCCATATCTATATCCTCCGAATATTTTATTTAGGTACCTTGATATTATGATAACTCTTTTGTTTTTGATTGTCAATAAATATTTTTAGGTACCTAATTAAATTTCGGAACTTTCTATTTTGCGAGCGTTCCGCATCCTTCATAACGGATTTATTCTTCTGCTTGCTTATTCGTTGGGCGCAAGCGGCGGGCCACATATTCATAATAGCCCTGACGATATGTTTGCATCACAGGAAAAGCAACGAACATTTCACACAGGTTTCGATAGAGATTCTCCGCTTCTTCTTTGCCCAGACTGTTTTTTAGATTTTGGTATTGCAGGCTGAGCCAATCAATTTCCAGCCGGTCTTTCAAAAGCGCGTCCTCATATTGTCTGCTTTTTTCCTCCAGAAAGGAGTCTGAAAGCTCCATAAAAAGGATGACGCATTCTTTCTGCTTATCATTTAGTATATTTAACTTTTCAATCAGGGGCAGCGCTCTTTTATAATAGGGACACTCTTCCCCGCCGACGGAGCCGCGCACCAGACCCTCGCAAATATCAAGCAATTCGCCCGCCGCGCCGCGACCATCCCGCAAAGCGTCGCAGAGGGAAAGCGCGTCCACAGAATCCAAAAACAGGTCAACAAAGCCATCTACCAGTTGCGGACAGGTGAGGCACTCCATTCTTTTGCAGCCCATTCCGCTCAGCGTATTCTCCGGCTGTGTATACAGTATGTCTTTTCGGTTCAAAATTCCCAACCACCTTTTTATGGGTGGAGAACCAAGCCCGCGTGCAAAAGGCCCGATTCCCCCTCCCTGAATGGCTGGGAATTTCCCATATGCAAAAACGCGCGGGGTGCAAGGCTAAAAAGCCTTCGTACCCTCGCGCGTTAAAAT
>CAZQDA010000096.1:0-9546 GCA_964592155.1 uncultured Christensenella sp. | reverse complement strand
GCACGGGCTGCATTGTGAAGCTGAATTCACCCAGCGGTGACGAAGTAGACAGCCTTGTGATCGTAATCAAAGGCGATGTAACGGGTTCCGGATATGTGCATATCGGAAACGTTGCGGCAGTGAAAGACGCGATGAGAGGGAAGTTGACGCTGGAAGGCGCATACCTTGCGGCGGGCGATGTGAATGGAAACGGAAAAATTGACATCGGCGACTTCGCTTATGAAAAAGACATTTTGTTTGGCAAATAAGCAAACCGCGTCAACAACAAACGGAAAAATATTTTTGGAGGATTAATGAGAATGAAAAAAGGAAGAATCATCCTGACCATCGCTCTTGCGGTGGTGTTGGTGGCGGCATTCGCAACAACTGCGTTTGCGGTAGCGCCCGGCGTGAGCGCGTTCAGCAATCCGAACCCTAAAGCGGGGGACACGGTAAGCGTTACGGTTAACTGTGTGGACAAAGCGATGACGGCAACCGTCAGCGTAAGCAGTAACCTTACATTTGTCAGCGTAAGTGATAAAGACTGCGAACCAGATAGCGTTTTGCTGACAGACGGGGCTTCGGCAACTTATACTTATAAAGTAAATGCGAACGCTGCTGCAAACTCCAAAATCAGCTTTTCTCTTTCGAATGTTGAGATAAGCGACGCACAGTATAATCCATATCCGGGGGATGCTGTCAGCGTATCGGGAACAGTAGCGGCTACCTCGACTCCTACAACGGAGCCGACACAGAAGCCTACAACAGAGCCGACACAGAAGCCCACAACGGAACCGACAACAGAGCCGACGTCTAACCCGACGTCGAATCCGACCTCGAATCCGACAACGGATCCTACAACGAAGCCCACTACAAATCCGACAACGGCTCCGACGTCAACAGCGACAGACAGCAAGCTTGACGACGTTCCGAAGACGGGTGACACCACGACAGACCTGTTTGTGCTGGCGGTTGTTGCAATCGCGGCAGCAGGAACCATTGGCGTAGTTGCTTGTAAGAAAGCATTTTCTAAGTAAAGTTTGGACAGGATATGTTGATATCCGGATATAGTGATTTAGTGCCTGACTACGCCAATTAAATGATACAGAGCGGGAATTTTCCCGCTCTGTGTATTTTACAGCGATTTCGCTGTGGAAAGGTCATAGAAAATTTACGATCAGTCGCTTGCATATGCAAGGGAGCTCGAATGGCTGTAGAGGGCTTTTTGACAAATTGCTATAAGGGAGAGCTTTTTATGAGAGACGAAAAGAACAGAAATGCAAAACAGAATTTTTTTGCGGGAAAGCGTAAATGGATTGTGATTGCCGCGGCGGCGGTTGTGGCGGTGATCCTGATTGTGGCGCTTGTGATCGTTCCAATGAACAGCCAGCCGGAGCCGGTGAGTACGCCCGCGCCCACACCCACCCAAACTATGCCGGACAAGACGCCGGCTCCCACGCCAAGCGCGCAGGAAAAGCAGATTCTGCCGCAGCTCAAGGAGCTTTATGAGCAAAACGGCGATCTTGCGGGCTGGATCAAAATCGAGGGGACGAAGATCGATTATCCGGTGATGTATACGCCGCAAGACCCTGAATTTTACTTGTACCGCACCTTTGAAAAGCAGGAAGACCCGACAAAGGAAGGGAGTATTTTTGTCGACGCGAACTGTACGCTCGAGCCGCGCGGCGATAATCTGCTGATCCACGGGCACAACATGAAGAACGGCACAATGTTCCACACGCTTTTGGAATATGAAAAGGAGGCGTTTTACAAGGAGCATCCTGTGATCGAATTCAGCACGCTTTACAGCGCAGATAAGTATGAAATCGCGGCAGTGTTCCTTTCGAAAATATACAACAAGGACGACGATGTATTTAAGTTTTATAAATTTTACGACGCGCAGACAAAAGAGGAGTACGATCATTTTGTCCAAAACATCAAGGAACTCGAGCTTTATGAGACGGGTATTACGCCTGAATTCGGCGATGAGCTGATTACACTTTCCACTTGCGAATATTCGCAGGACAACGGCAGGATTGTGGTGGTTGCAAGAAAGATCACCGAGCCACAGGCAGGAGCATCGGTTGCGCCTTCCGCGTCCACAGGCGATACGCAAACTGTTACCGGCGAAATCACGGTGGATTAAGCGCAGGGGCAGACAGGCCCGAGGAAATTTAATCTTTATTTTTACGGTGAATCGTTATCCGTGCGATTGAAAAATAGCGTAGCAAGCTTCTTTTCAATCGTGTGCGCGATAACGATTTTTTTATTGCCAGTTCAAGATAACTTTCTTGCACAACAGGGTATCTATACTGTATGATCAAATGAGAGCAAAGCAAGGAAGGAACGCGAAGATGGGCGCGGGTTACAAAAAAGGCAAAAGAAATGTTACAATTTATATCATTTGTCTATGTATTACGTTGTTAGGTCTTGCGGGACTTTTGCTGTTAAGCCGGAATTATCAGGAAATTACAGGACAGGCGCAGGTGAAGGGCGGAACGCTCGATTTGGGAGAAGCAAGGCTCAAAGAGTATGGGCATGTTTATCTGAATGGAGAGTGGGAATTTTATCCGGATCAGCTAATCGTCACGGATTGGCAGCAAAGAAAAACGCCGCATGAAATGATCAGCGTCCCCGGAAGGTGGATGAACGACGTTGCGACAGGCGGGGTGGACTTTTTGGGCGAAAAAGCGAGTTACAGGCTCGTGCTGACCAATGTGCCGGTAGGGGAACGTTTGGTTTTTATGGTACAGGGGCTTCTTTCAGATTATTCCCTGTTTATCAACGGCGAGAAGGCGGCTTTTGCCCAGGCAAGTGAATTCACCGCGCAAAGCCCTGAGATTGAGCTTGTTGTAGAAATGCAGGACAATAGACTGGGCGGACTTTATCTGACCCCGCAGCTCGAACAATACAATTTTTTTCGATCATGGAGAGTTATTTATAATTTTGTGACAATCAGCCTGTTTGCCGGATTGGTTTTTGCGACTGTTTTATTTTTTGTCATTTCAATTGCCGGGAACACAAAGAGAAATTATAAGTACCTGTTTTTGTTTAGCCTGATGACGGTATTGCGTTATATGGTGAGGGTTCTTTCCATTCTGCCCCAATTCAGAGACCTGATCGAAAAGTCGAACCTGGAGGTACTGACGCCGATCATTTCAGGTTTTGCCATCGCATGCCTGATTTGCGCCATGTATATGTCCGACGCAATGGCACGAGAAACTGCTTACAAAAAGGCGAGAGACATTTTGGTGATTTCCCTTGCGGCAGGGGCGGCGGTATCCTGTATTTTCTGGGGACCTGTTTTTTACCTTTATTTCAAGATACCCCTGCTTTGCCTGGCTCTGGCGGGATATGCGTACACTGTCGTTGTGATGGCAAGGGCAATCCGGCGGCAGATGGATTATGCACTTATGATGGGAATCGGCACGATGATCATTTTTTTTGGCGTGATGGTGGACACGCTGAATGTGAACGAATATTTTGTGTTTGATGTTTCCTATGTCCTGCCGATTTGCCTTGTGATATTCTTGATTTTATATGCGATTATCTTATCGAGGAACGAGCAAAAGCTTTATGATTCTATGGACAGGAATATCAAGATGCAAAAAGAAGTGATATCGATGGAAGCAGCCACAATGGCACAGCGGATGCAGCCGCATTTCTTATATAATTCACTGACGGCGATTCAGGAGCTATGCTATACAGACCCGCAAAAGGCTGCGGATATGATTGCCCATTTTTCCTCTTATTTGCGTACCAATATTGATTTTTTGAAACAGCCGGAAGAAATTCCGTTTTTGCAGGAATTTGACTTTATTCAAAATTATGTTGAGCTGCAAAAAGAGCGGTATGCGGAGAGTTTTTCTTTTGAAACGGAGTTTGAAACCACTGATTTTAATATCCCGCCATTTACCGTTGAGCCGTTGGTGGAAAACGCGATAAAGCATGGCGCGTGGCGAAATCAGCAGAATAGCAGAATATCGCTTTTTGTCCGGCGTGATAAGAATGGGATATCGATTATTGTGGAAGACAACGGGGCAGGATTTGACGCGCAGCGCGTGATGGAGGGCGGCAACCAAAATACGCTTTCCAATATCCGTAAGCGTTTAAAATATTGGAAGGACGCGACGCTTACTGTGACAAGCAGTGTGGGAGAGGGTGTGCGCGCTGAGATATGGATACCGGACAACAGGGGGAAATGATAATGAAGATTGTGGCTGTCGATGATGAACCACGCGCCTTGCACATGCTCGAAATACTGTTGGGGCAGATCGAAATCGAAAAGGAAATTAATACCTTTTTGAAGCCGGAAGAGGCGTTTGAGTACCTGAAAAGCAATTTTGCGGATATTGTTTTTCTGGATGTGGAAATGCCGGGAATGAGCGGAATTGATTTTGCGGATGCGTTGCTTGAGCTGCCGGATCCGCCGGCTGTTGTGTTTGTGACAGGGTATCATGAATATGCCCGTCTTGCGTGGGATGTGGAGGCGATTGATTACATCCTGAAGCCTTATTCAAAAGAACAGGTTCTGCGTGCCATCGATCGTTATAAGACCAAATATCAGCCGCTGCGCAGTCGCCGGGAGGAGAAACACAAGATCAGGATACAGTGTTTTCCGGATTTTGACGTGTATGTGGATGGAAAGCCGATCCGGTTCCGGCATAAGAAATCCAAGGAGCTGTTGGCGTTTTTGGTGCACAATCGCGGGGCGTGGGTCAGCGTGGATAAAATAGCGTTTACCTTATTTGAAAACTATGATGAGGACACGGCAAAGAATTATTACAGGGGGATACTCTATCGTCTGCGGCAAATACTCAAGGAAGCGGGAATTCTCGATTTGATCGAAACCGGGTATGGCAAATGCAGGGCGGATAACACAAAATTTATCTGTGATTATTACGAATATCTGGATGGAGAAAAAGACTTGTTTTTTGGGGAATATATGAGCGAATACAGTTGGGCGGAAGCAACGGTGGCGAGGATGCAGTCAATTCAATAAAGAAAAATTTTTGAAAAAACCATGTGCGTGGGCATATGGCTTTTTTTTTGCAAAAAAATTAATGATCTGGACACAATAACAGGCGGTTTTGCAACGATGTTGCGACGGTGAAATTGATATCATATGCAGAAAGTATTATATGACGTTTCAATCATACATAAAAGAAAGAGGTAAAAAAATGCAGTTTCAATTATCAACAGAGTATGCAATAAGGATTGTGAGCTATCTTGGGAAGAATGAAGACGAATTACTGACAGCGGAAAAACTTGCGGATACATTGGGGATCACCTATTTATATCTGATGAAGCTGATTCGCCAATTGAAAAAGGTAGGACTGGTTGATTCTGTTCAAGGATGCAGGGGGGGCTATAAGATTACGCGGGATTTGGAGAAGATTACGGTTTATGATGTTGTTTATGGAATCGAGGGCGAATTGTGCATTTGCCCGTGTTTGAAGCAGGACTATGAAATGACGGCAAAGAGTGCGGAGCCCTATTCGGGAGCGGGATTTTTCAAGGATATACAAAAACAAATCACGGAAATATTGAAGCAAACCTATCTGTCGGATGTGACGGCAGGAGCGCTCAAAACTTTATCATGAATGGAAGACGCCTTTTCATAAAGGCGTCTTCCTATTGCTAGAAGAGAATACGGGTAAACCAAAAATAAGGGGAATAAAGGGCAGGAGGATGGACATGAACAGAGAAGAACAGGTTATGGAAGGTTTTTGGGAGATATGCAATAAGAAAAATTGGCTTGATAGTTTCACGATGAGAATATGCATGAAGGGATACCATCATTCCGAAATGCGATGCATCGCATATATCGATAAAAATCCAAGTGCCAACGTGACAAAGCTTGCCGAAGTTTTTTTTATGACCAGAAGCGCAATCAGCAAACTAACAAAACGGCTTATCGAGAAAAATTTGATTGAAAGCTATCGGAAACAGGGTAATAAGAAAGAAATCTATTTCAAACTGACAGAGCAGGGAAAAACGCTTGAAAAACTTTATGGAAAACATCAAAAGGAATGCAGGCAGCGGGATAAAGTTATTTTTGATCAGATAACGGCAGAAGAATATGACAACATGCTGCGCTTTGTGGAAGATTACAATGTGCATCTGGATGCCGAGATCAAAAATCTGGGTGTAGATATTACGGCCGGAAATTGAGACAGAACAGGGATATAAAAAAGCACCGGTCTTTTGCATAATAGGAAAAGTTAAAATTTTGCATCTCAAGACAGCTTGAGTTGTTTCATTTTGTGCAGGGTGGTTATAAAAAGAATGAAGATAGAAAAAATGGTAGCAATACACCCGAAAGGAAGTAACATGAAATGAAAAAAATTTATTCTGCAAAAATGACAAATACAGGCGGGCGCGCGGGCGAGGTTTCCGCTCCGGATGGATCGCTGTCTCTCAAAATATCGCCTCCGGGCAGCAAAGCTCCGGGAACGACCAATCCCGAACAGCTTTTTGCCGCCGGATACAGCGCCTGCTTTAACAGTGCGCTGGAACTGGTAATGCAGCAGGAGAAAGCAGAGGGGCAAAGCACGGTTTCGATTATTGTATCTCTATATCAGGATGAGAATGGATTTCATATCGGGGCTGAAATCGAAGGGCATATTGAGGGATTGGCGCAAGAGCAAACACAGGCGCTCCTGGAAAAAGCCCATATGGTTTGCCCTTATTCCAAGGCAACGCGGGGAAATATAGAGGTAACGCTAAAGGCAGTCTGAAGAAACAATAGAAAAGGCAGCGTATAAGCTGTCTTTTTTTTGCCTGTTTGCAGTTTTTCAGGGGGAATATTGTTTTTTGAGCTGTTTTATGATAGATTTGCATTAAAATACAGGGGGGCGGAAATGCAAAATTTTTTTGATATTCTTGTCATCATATTGCCGATTGTGGCAGCGCTTTTTCTGGGGTTCATCGCCCGGCGTAAAAAGGTGCTGACTGCCGGAGGGATCGACGGACTTAAAGCGCTGGTTATGAATTTTGCATTGCCTGCCGTTTTGTTCGGCGCATTTTATGACGCGGATTTCGGAACGGAAAATATCGTGATTGCCGTCGTGTTGTTTTTGTGCTGTGCCGCTGGGTTTTTGCTGGGAAAATTGGCAACCAAGCTCTTTTCAGTGAAAAGAGAGCTGCTGCCCTTCCTGACCTGCGGATTTGAAGCGGGGATGATGGGGTACGGACTCTATGCCATGTTGTTTTCAGACGCACAGCTTGCGAGTTTCGCGACGGTGGATCTTGGACAGGTATTATTTGTATTTACGCTGTATATGGCATTGCTCAATATGCGCAAAGGAATATCCGCACGCGCAACAATGGTATCCATGGTGCGCTCTCCCATTTTTCTGGCGATTGTGGCGGGCGTGATTGTAGGAGCGACAGGCCTTGGAAAGCTGTTGCTGTCTTCAGCGGCAGGGCCGGCCATCGATGCGGCGCTTTCTTATGTTGGCGCGCCGACGGGGGTGCTCATGCTTTTTGTGGTGGGATATGGTTTGGATTTTGCCGGGGGAGAATGGAAAGGCGCGCTGCAAGCGGCGCTATGCAGGTTGCTCATTATGGCGGGCTTATGCGTTGCGGCGCTTTTTGTGCTAAATCTGATGATCCCGCTCTCAACCGAATTATTCTGGGCGATCGTGCTTCTGTTCACGCTGCCTGCGCCGTTCGTATTGCCTGTATTTGCAGATAAAAAAGAGGATGCGGCATATATTTCCACAAGCCTCTCAATTTATACACTAGTCTGCATTGCGCTGTTTATTGGCATTGTATTGGTGCGGAGCATTTACATGTAGAGGGTTTCGTATTCCTCGATAGGAATTGGACGGCTAAACAGAAAGCCCTGTACGATGTTTATGCCGCAATCCTTTAAAACAGCGAGCTGCTGTTTGCTTTCCACACCTTCTGCGACAAGCTGGATATTGATTTTATTACAAATTTTTTCCATTGCGTCCACGACTGAGCGCGCTTTTGAGTTGTAGACGATATCCGTCACGAGGCTTTTATCAATTTTTAAAACATCGAAATCAATGGTGGAAAACAATGAGAGATTGGAAAATTCGATGCCAAAATCATCAATTGCCACGCTGAATCCGCTGGACCTGATCTGATCGATCAGCAGTTTGATTTCCGAGCTATCGGGACCGCTGATGTTTTCTGTGATTTCAATTTCAAGGAGGGAAGCGGGAACGCCATACTTTTCACAAATAGAACAGAGCTTTTGTATAAATCCGGGCTCGAAAAGAGAGTGTCTGGAAAAATTAACTGCAATAGGCAGTGGGGACGTGCCTTGCGCGAGCCAGTGATTGATTCTGGCACAGACAGATTCAAAAACGAAAAAATCGATCTGACTGACGACCTGTAAATTTTCCAGAAGCGGAACAAACTCGCCTGGGAGTACCAGCTCCTCTTTGCTATTGCGATAGCGCACCAGTGCTTCGGCGCCCACGGGTTTTTGGGTGGGGACTGCAATTTTCGGCTGCAAAAACAATACGAAACGGCCCTCGCTGATTTCTTTGCGAAGCGTGCCCAGGTCGGCAAGATGAAGAATATCGTCATGATAATGGCGATAGCGCTTTGTAGAGCGGTGGTTATAGTAAAATGCTTTCTTGTCTTCATACATTTTTTCATCCGCCGCATTGATCGCCGATTCCACCGCCGCGCATGTTGCGGACCATTGAGAGCCGATTGCCGCCTGACAGAGGGAATCTTCCTTCGTGAAACCAAGCCTTAGCTCCCTCACCTTATCAAAAAAGACATCTTCTTCATAATCCAGACAAATTACAACAAATTCATCGCCGCCGATGCGGTAAAAAGCGCCGTGGTCGTGAAACACATCCATAATCCGCTGCGCACATTCGCAGAGGATATTATCGCCGGTGGTGTGGCCATGCTGGTCGTTAATGCTTTTCATTCCATTCACGTCCAGATAAATAACGCCGATAGAACCATCTTTGGAGCGCAACGAAGAAACGTCCTCGATGTAACGGTTCCGGTTGTAAAATGAAGTGAGCATATCGTGATAGCTTAATTGTTCAAGAGCTGCTTCGTCCTCGGCCCTCTGGATCGCAAGCATAAGGAAATAACGAAGCGTTTGCAGTATGGAAACAGCATTTTGCATCCTGTTTTCAGATGGGTTATCCACGCCGATAAAACTGGTGAGTTGCCCGTCGCGTTCCAGAGGGACGACAATTAGCCGTTTGATGGATTGTTTGTTCAAAAGGCGATACTCGTCCGGCGAGCATTGAGCAATATCATGGATGTCGTCTATCACAACGCAATCCTGATCACGAAACATGGTAAGCCAGCGTTGAAAAGGTGTTGCAGGGATATTCTGCAGGTTGTCAATTTCCGGACGGATTCCTTCGCGGCACCATTCAAAGGTATTGAAAAAGAAACCGTCGCGCAGTTCGAGCATGTAGGCGCGCTCAGCGCAGAGAAAGATTCCGATCTGCTTCAGAACCGAGGCGGTGGCTTTAGATAAATCAGGATTCCGGTACAACTCACTGATACATTCAACGATCACTTTTTCGCTGTCGAGCATAGCCTGAAGTTCAATCT
>CAZQDA010000095.1:0-9908 GCA_964592155.1 uncultured Christensenella sp. | reverse complement strand
TCTCATACTCCACGTGCGATGTGTTGATCGTGATTCCACGCTCTTTTTCTTCCGGCGCTTTGTCGATCTCGTCATACTTTGTCGCTTCCGCTTTTCCGCTCTTCGCCAGCACCGACGTGATCGCCGCTGTCAGCGTTGTTTTTCCATGGTCTACGTGTCCAATTGTGCCGATGTTTACATGCGGCTTGGTTCTTTCAAACTTACCCTTTGCCATTTCCTTGTTTTCCTCCCAAAACTCTTTTTGTTGAATGAGGTTGTTCCTCAAATTTGTTTCCGATGTTTTTTCTTACGCTATAGTATAATATTTTAAGGTTTTCCTTTGCGTTTGTCAAGCACAACGCCCCCGTTCCGAAAGCGGTATTATACCCCGGGCGCGGTCTGCGGATCCGTCACCGGATCGACAGTTCCCTCGGGCGGTATGGGTTGCGTTGCTTCGGGCGGCTTAGAGGCTTCGGGCGGCTTATTCGCCGCCTCTTCCGCTGCCTTCAATTCCGCTGCCTGCGCCTGGATATCTTCCAGCGTTGTTCCGTCCGGCGGGATCGGAATTCCAGCTCCCAGCTCCACCTCCGGCGCGATTCCCCTGTAAGTGGAGGTAGTCACCTCAAACTTATCTCCAATTTTCTTGTCGGTTTCCTTATCGTATTTCTGTCCCCAAATCTGGTATTTTTCTTCGCCCTGACCAACCTTGGTGCGCTGCACGCCGTATTTTTCCAGCGCCTCATTCGTCTTATACTTCACCGCCGGCGCTTCCTGTTTATTGATCAATTCACTTTCAAACTTCAGATAGTAATCCCTGTTGACCGTACCATAAATCTCCACAGTCACTGTCATGTCTGGAATATTGCACTTGACGATCATAATCATATCGTCGTCGTATGGATTTTTCACCTTAAAATCAGGTCCGCCGGTGGAGATTGTCGCATCCATCCCCGGATCGACATAGGTCGCCATAATCGTATGCGGCAAACGCGCTACCATTTCCATTTCGGCGCGCAACGCCGCATTGTAAAAGGTCGATGAAACCTGACAGATGCCGCCGCCCGCCTGGTCTGTATAGGTTCCGTTCTCAATTCCCGGCGCGAGCGCCCATCCCTTTTCCACCGTGCGGTCGCCCACATAATCATTCACAGAAAAGGTTTCCCCGGGCTTAAAAATCGCGCCGTTGAGCGCATCGCTGATCTTCCAGATATTGAATTTCCTGCCCTTGGAGGAGCTCGAGCCGATTTTGGTTGTATAACTGCCCATCTTCACAAGCTCTTTGGGATCATCAGACCCTTTGGCCTTGATCACCTCCACTGTCGCCGCAAACGGCGCAAACTGCCCTGTTTCAATTTCTGTCTTCACGGCCGTCTTAATCCCTTCAACATCCACCGCCCATCCGTCTTTGGGCTGTGTTGTCACAATGCTCCCGCCGGTTGTGAGGCTGTCTTCGTCCTTCGTTTTTTCCACAGCATAAGAAGCATCCACCGCCTCTTCGCCCCACTCAGCTCCGTCACGCGCAAGAAGCGCGGAAAGTTTGCTTTCGTCATAGGAATAGGCAAGCGGCCAGTCCTTTGGCTCCACTGTGCCAAACTCCAAATCCCAGCGCGTTCCTTCGCGCCCATAAAGCATGGCCTCTTTTAACGCCGCTTCATATTCCACAGATGCTCCCGCATCCGCAAGGGAGTATGTATACGGCTCTTCCTTCACAGTAAACTCAATCAGATGGTCGCCCAGCATTCCATCCGCGACGGCTTTCACCTTTGCTTCGCCCTCTTGGTAGGTAAGCCCGCCAAGATCAGCATTTCCCACAGAGACTCCCTCTACAAAGGTTCCCGTCTCAAATAGCTCCCGCTCCTTGTCCGCAGTCAGCTTTACTTCCGAAAAGAAATAGACACAAAATAAAATTACGATAACTGCAGCAGCGACCGATCCTGCAAATATCGCAATCTTTTTTGGATTTACAACCCTATGCCCCATAACGTGGCCCTTTGCGGGCCGGTATTTTTTCATATTCGCTTCTCCCAAATTGCCTCAAAACAGCATAAAATATATATCTATAATGATATCTTATCCCCATTGGAAAGTAAACCTATCTTTGATTTATTCAAACATTTTTCATAATTGTTTTCATTAAAAATGCACCCCATTACAAAACAGCCTATCGGTGTGTCTGGCTTTTGGGGTGCATTTTATTTCCATGTTCGGTTTTCCCGGCTTCTTTTCTGTTATGCCCCTTCCCCTTCGGTGGGCGGAGCGGGATCAGGCGCGGGAGGAACGGGGTCTGGCGCAGGTGGCGCAGGGGTCGGCTCAGGCGCGGGCGTTGGATTCGGCGCAGGAGTCGGGTTTGGCGCAGGAGTCGGATCAGGCGCGGGAGTCGACGCAGGAGCGCCGGTGCCCACCCTTATCTTGGCGGGTTTATTGTCATAAACCTCAACGTCACCAAATTTTTCCACTTTCACTTCCTTGCCGTCCGCGTCATACCAGTGCTTATACACCTGATATCTCTTGCCAATGTGTTCCTGAATGATCGTCTGCTGCGTTCCCTCCGGCAAACTCGGATCTTGAATATATTCCACCTTGCCGCCGCCGAATGTACCCAAAAACTCCGACGTAAAGTCACGCGTCAGTCCGTCCTCAAACTTCGGCCCGTAAATCGCAATTTCAATGGTACGCGCCTGTCCGTCGCAGGTCGCCACAATATAAATCGGAATATCATAGTTGTTTTGTATTTTAAAATCAGGCGCGCCGGTGGAAATCGTCGCGTCAAGACCGCCCGGCACATATTCAAGCGGCCAGGAATGATGCCTGCGGTCCACAACCTTCACTTCCGCACGTAAAATCGAGCCATACAGGGTGGAGGAAACCTGACAGATTCCACCGCCCGCCTCCGTCTGATATTCTCCGTCCGAGATTCCGGGCGCACCCTTCCAGCCGCGCGCGTAGGTACGCGGGCCGGCTTCTTCATTGATCGACCATGTCACGCCCGGATCAATCCGCACGCCGTTGATAATATCCGCCATTTTCCAGATATTATAACGCCGCCCTTCCGCAGAGCTGCCATACTCGGTCTTAAAAGTACCCAGCATGGTATACTGCTCTTCAAGCTGCGCCTTTGTAAACTTTGGCTGCGTGACCTGCGTTTCCGCCTTCACAGGCGTAAACTCTCCCTTTTCAAGCTGACCGTAAATCATCTGCGCAAGCGCTTCATTATCCACTTCCTTACCCACCACTTCATCCGTGAGCGTAATGGTGTGGTTGGTCATCATGCTGCCCTCATCCGAGCTTTTTTCAAATACCACTTCCGCATCTTTAGCGGGGGTGTTGATTTTATCGTCATTTGCCTTGAGCGATTCAAGGATCACGTTTTGGTCGTAAGCAACCGGGATTTCAATCTCCACTCCGTTTTGCTTTGCGTCGTTGATCGCACCCATGCGCTGCGCAAAATTGCCTTCCCTGCCGTAAAGCATCGCTTTTTCAAGCGCTCCGTCCACATCCGCGCTCACGCCGAGCTGCTCTCCCCCAAGCGTAAACGTATCTTCATCCACAACATAATCGATAGACATATCCAGCACAGACTCGTGCGCTTTTTCTTCCACCAACAGCTTTGCGTCCGCAAATGTTTTTCCGGTAAGATCCACGCCCGCTACTTTGACGCCCTCATAAAATGTACCGTTATCAATAATTTCCTGAATATCTTCTCCTGCAAACGCATTGTTTTGTGGGCCTAAGAACATCCATCCGGCTACGCCTGCCGCCGCAACCACCAAAACGAGCACGCACACAAGCACAATCTTTTTTGTGCCCCATTTTTTGCGTTCCTTGCTCCGTTTATGGTCCGGTTCAAATTTATTTTTCCCATAGGTAGACTGCTGCGCCGCTTCTCCGGCTGCCGCTTCCGGAGCGATTGCCGCCGCCGGAATTTCTTGCGCTGCATTTTCCTGCGGCTGCGGTATCTCCGCCTCCTTTTCAGATGCCTGCAGCGGCTCCTGTTTAGGTTCTTTTATCTCAGACTCCTGAGGCTGCTCTGCCAAAGGTTCTTGCGGCTGCTCATTCTGCATAGGCGGTTCATCGCTGTGCACAGGCATCTCTGCCGACGGTTCTTCCCCAATTTTGCGGGCGGAATGCCCTGTGTTTTTTTCTTCGTGGTTGTTTGCTTCTAAATCGCCCAACATAGTATCTCTTTTCCTCTCCAATATCCTATCCCAAACGTATGATTCCGTTTAAAATCTCTTTTACTTCGCGCTTCCGGCGCTCACATAATATTGCCGTGACCTTGGACCGTCAAACTCACAGAAATAAATTCCCTGCCAGATTCCCAGACACAAATCCCCATTTTTCACAGGTACGCTGACACTATTGCCTACCAGAATCGATTTCAGATGCGCCGGAGAATTCCCCTCCCCGTGCTGGTAATGAATCTTGGGGGTTATCGCCTCCAGCGCGCGGATCATATCGCTGCAAACATCAGGGTCCGCGTTTTCCGTAATGGTTATGCCCGCCGTGGTGTGCGGACAGTGTACAATCACGATTCCATCCGTAACGCCGCTTCCCAGCACCGCCTCTCGCACATTGCGCGTAATGTTGATAAACGCTTCTTTTTTGTAGGTTTCCAAATCAAAAATCTTCATGCCGGCCGTTTCCTTTTTCCTTTAGTTTATACGACAGCACATAAAGGCTGTCTGAAAGATGCACATTTTCCACTGCCACGCCGCGCCTTACGGCAACATCCGTCGGCGCAAAATTCCAAATTGCCTTAATGCCAAAGCTGACCAGCAAATCCGCCGACTGCTGCGCATATTCCTTGGGTGTGCAAATAATCGCAATATCGATATCGCCGCTCTTCAAATAAGCATCCAGCCCTGCAATCGGCTGCACCTTGCGTCCCTGAATATCCGTCCCTACTTTTGCCGGATCATTGTCAAAAATGTCGATTACGTTAAACCCTTCCAGCATAAAATTCTTATAACCCATCAGCGCCTGCCCGATGCGGCCCGCGCCCACAATGATTACATTGTAGCGCTGATCGAGACCCAAAATCCGCGCAATTTCTTTTTTCAGCTTCTGCACGCTGTAGCCATAGCCCTGCTGCCCGAATCCGCCAAAACAGTTGAGGTCCCTTCTGATCTGCGAAGCGTTGAGCCCCATTTCTATGCTCATCTGGGAAGAAGATATTTTATCGATTCCTTTTCCTTCCAGCTCTTCCAGATACCTGTAATATCTGGGCAGCCTCCGGATTACCGCCGGAGAAATTTTTTCGCTCACCCTAAGACCCCTCCTTGCCTAAAAATTGATATACACTATTTATTATACTACACACTCGCCCTGATGTGTGAAAAAACTTCACAACTTTTTCACAATTTTGTCCCTTTGCCACGTTTCGGTCAGACCATCTTTCCCATACAGCACCGGATATGGTCGTTCACAAATTTTCCGCAACAAAAAACGGCGCGGATTTCCACGCCGTTTTCAAGGTTATGCTTTGTTTTTTAAAGAGGTCTCTTCGCGTTAATGAATCCCTTCTGGAACCATGAGCCGAAGTCTCTTTCCACCATTGCATTCTGGCTGGAAGAAGCATCAAACACGCGTCCACCGCCAAGATAAATGGCTACATGTCCATTCATGCAGATAATATCGCCCCTCTGCAGATCATCCATACTGGTTATCGTCGGGAAGTCAGAGTTTCTCCAACCGCCGGAGGTCATGTAACCAATATCGTTTCCGCTCTCACGAAGCGCATAGTAGATGAGCCCCGAGCAGTCAAAGGAGTTCGGTCCTTTCCCGCCAAGCACGTACGGCTTGCCGGCCTGCGCCTGCGCTACCGCAATAAACGCTTCTACGGAACCCGGATCCTGCTCATAAGAAGTGCTTCCGCTGTCAGAGGAAGAGGAAGAGTCAGAGCTCTCTTCTTTCGGAGCCTCAGGCTTAACCTCAGGCTTAGCCGCGGGCTTGGAACTCTCTTCTTTTTTGTCAGAAGAACTGCTGTCCTGCTTTTTGTCAGAACTTTCGTTCTTTTCAGTTTCCTTCTTAGCGTCCTCAGCTGCCTTTGCCTCTTCGGCCTTCTTTGCTTCCTCAGCTGCCTTCTGCTGCTCTTCAAATTCCAGTGATGGCTGTGCCTTATCTGAATAAATGAGCTCTTCTGTCATGTGTCCTACGCTGCCGTCGTCCGTAAGTCCGCTCATCCTCTGGAAGTATTTGACTGCACTTTCCGTATCTGATCCAAAATATCCAGTCACGTCAACCGGATACCCAAGCTCTTTGAGACGGGTCTGCAGCCCTTCGACATCCGCGCCGTCTGCGCCCAGAGCCATGGTATATTCCTTGGCCTGATCAGAGAACAGCAATGCCTGTGTTTCCGGTCCTGCCGCGCCGTCTACCGCAAGTCCGTGCTTACGCTGGAAATAGCGGATTGCCTGTGCGGTCTGCGGTCCAAAATAATCTGTCGTTTCGTCCGCGCCCATGTAATAAAGATCCATCAGACGCTGTTGGAGTGCCGGTACGGAAGCATCCGTCATGCCTTCGGTCAGCATAATGTAAACAGGCGCCGTTTCTTCGGGCGTGGGCTGTGCGCTCTCTTCAGGAGTCGCTTCTCCTTCCGCCGTAACAGCCGTGTCTTCCGCAACGGGCGGGGCAGCTTCAAGCTGCTGTGTCAACGCCGGTTGTTCGGTTGGCTGCGGCGTGGGAGTCGGCGTTGCCTGCGGGGTATTCTCCACCTGCTCAACCTGTGCCTCCGGCTCAGCCTGCGGAGCCATACTCATATTTCCGTTTGCTGCCGATGCAATCATAATTGGCACCATTACAGATGCAACGACGATCGTAACGACCGTGAATAGACGTTTCTTTTGCCTTGTACGGTAACGCACAACTGAACGCGATGTCATTCCTGTGTCCGAGGAAACGTCATGGTTACGTCTGGCTCTCACAGACGTTCTGTGTTTCCCAAAAGGCTTAATCATGGTTATTATCTCCTTTTACTTTTCGCTGATTTGCGAATTTGATATGATTATACACCATTTTTTTTCATATGTCTATAACTTTCTTAACTTTTACTTAATACTTTTGTAATATATATCCATTTTTTCCCTCTCTTAAACACTTTTTCTCCCTGATTTTTTTTATTTTTACTTTTCAATCTTCAAATATGACATTCCTATTACATTCTATTGTGTTTCCGGTTTCCCTGATGATGTTATAATAATAAGGTAATTTCATGAAGAGGTATTTTCTATGAAACAAATTGAAGATATGATTTCTAAACTAACGCTTGAGCAAAAAGCCGATTTGTGTTCCGGTCTTAACGCATGGAATACCTATCCCATACAGGAGTATGGCATTCCGGAAATTCTGATGACCGACGGCCCTTATGGATTGCGCAAGCAATATGACAAAAGCACGGCCATGCTGGAAACCTCCGTGCCGGCAACCTGCTTTCCCGCCTCCGCGACTTCCGCATGCTCGTGGGATAGGCAGCTTTTGCGCAAACTGGGCGCAGCTCTTGGAAGCGAGGCCCGCAAGGAAGAAATTTCGCTTGTTTTAGGGCCGGGAATCAATATCAAGCGCTCGCCCTTGTGCGGGCGCAATTTTGAATACCTGTCCGAAGACCCCATGCTGTCAGGCGATCTCGCCTCAGCGATGATCGACGGCATTCAAAGCACAGGCGCCGGCGCTTGCATCAAGCATTTTGCCGCAAACAACCGCGAGTTTTTCCGCATGGTGTCAAACTCCATCGTGGATGAGCGCGCGCTGCACGAAATTTACCTCAGCGGCTTTGAGCGCGCCATTCAGGCCTCAAAGCCTTATGCCGTTATGAGCGCGTACAATATGCTCAACGGTACGTATTGCGGCGAGTCAAAAGAGCTTTTAAACAGCATCCTTCGCAAGGAGTGGGGATATGAGGGAATTGTCATTTCCGACTGGGGCGCGTGCTACAATCGTGAAAAGGGAATCGAGGCGGGCATGGACCTTGAAATGCCTTATTCCGGCGAAGAAAATACGGAACGCATCATGCGCAATGTGAAAAATGGCAATTTGAGCATGGAAGACCTTGACGCTTGCGTACGTCGAATGCTTTCCTTTATTTTCCGCTGCGAAGAAAACCGTTCGCTTCCTTATATATGCGATATGGAGGCAAACCACACGCTTGCCCGTGAGGTTGCGGCACAAAGCGCAGTCCTGCTCAAAAACGAAAACGCAATATTGCCTTTAAAACAGGGCGTGAAAATCGCACTGCTGGGCGAATTTGCGGAAAGCCCGCGTTATCAGGGGGCGGGAAGCTCCATGATCAACCCCGCGCATCTGGAAACGGCGCTGGAGGAATTTCCCAAATACGGCATTGAATTTGAATATGCAAAGGGCTTTTCCCTGATTTCCGACGAAACCGACGAGGCGTTGATGGCGCAAGCGGAAACCACCGCGCAGGGCGCCCATCTTGCGGTGATCTTTGCCGGACTGCCCGCGCGCTATGAGATGGAAGGAATCGATCGCACGCATATGCAGATTCCCCAAAATCAAATCGATCTGATCGAACGGATTTCCAAACAGTGCCCGGTTGTTGTCGTGCTGCACGGCGGCGCTCCTGTGGAGATGCCCTGGCTCAAACAGGTGCAGGCACTGTTGCATTGCTATCTGAGTGGAGAGGCGGGCGCGTCAGCAGTCGCGCAAATTCTCACCGGCGAGGTGAATCCAAGTGGAAAGCTGACGGAAAGCTACCCGCTGTCTGTGTCTGACAATCCATCTTATCACTTTTTCTCTGACGACCGTCACAACGTGGAATACAGAGAAAGTATTTATGTCGGCTACCGCTATTATGACGCGACCGAAAAAGAAGTTCTCTTTCCGTTTGGCTTCGGGCTTTCCTACACCTCTTTTGAATATTCCAATTTGCAAATTTCCTCCGGCTCCTTTGCAGCGGGTCAAACGCTTACCGTAAGCGCGGAAGTCAAAAATACCGGAAACGTCGAGGGCGCCGAAATCGTGCAATGCTATCAAATGGAAAACGGCACTCTCTCCAAAAGCTTGTGCGGCTTTGAGAAGGTCTTCTTACAGCCGGGGGAGAGCAGGCGCGTTTGCTTCAATCTCACCGAACGCGATTTTTCTTTTTATGATCAGGGCTGGCATTTGCAAAAAAACGCCAGTATCTTGATCGGCGCATCCTCGCGCGATCTTCGCCTGAATACGGCGGTTGAAATTGAAAACGGTCAATCGTCCCCAAGCTATCCCGTAGCCGCGGACGGCCATTGGGATGCCGTTGCATTCTATGCACTCTTTGATAAAATCCCGCAGATTTCTTTCAGCATCCATCCTTTCACCATCAACGCGACGCTCACCGATTTCGATTCTGTTGCAATCGGCAGGGCAATCCATCGCATCGTCCGCAATTTTGTGCTGAAGCATATGGAGCCGGGCAATTATAACAGCCACCAGATCATGCTCCGCCTGCTGGAGGAAAATCCAATGCGCACGCTTGTGTCCATGTCCGGCGGCTTTTTTACCTTTGGCATGGCGCGCGGCGTACTCATGATGGTCAACGGCCATATCCTGTTGGGTGCGCTCGCGCTCTTTTCCGCATATAAAAAACGGAAAAAAAGAAAAATAAAATCGAAATAATGTTTTACCCCAATCAATGAGGGGTATATATTGGTTGTCGCGGATGCATTGCATCAGGCGGCGCCAAAACAATACATACCCCCAATCAGCAAAATACCGGCCTTGTGCCGGTATTTTGTTTGGCAATCATATGGCGTCGTGTGGTATACTAAATCAAAGATTGCGAAAAGGGGACTTTTATCATGCAGGAACAAATTATACAAGAGCTAAAACGCGCGGGCGCTATGGATTGCGCGCCTGTGTGCGTTTCAAAAATCAATTTTTATCCAGAGCTTCGCTCTTTGTGCGAAATGAACAGCTGCGGATGTTTTGCCACAAACTGG
>CAZQDA010000094.1:0-9924 GCA_964592155.1 uncultured Christensenella sp. | reverse complement strand
AAGGACGGTGTAGGCGTCGCAGATCTCGAAAACCTCCTCGAGGCGGTGGGTCACGAAAATCGTCGAGATGCCTTCCTTCTTGAGGCCGCGGATGATCGAGAACAGTTTTTCGACCTCGGCCCGGCTGAGCGCGCTTGTCGGCTCGTCCATCATGAATACTTTGGATTGATAGGAAAGATTGATTGCAAGGAAGATTCTGTGCCGCTCGCCGCCGGATAAGGAATTGCACATGCGGTCTAAGGGAAGCCGGACTGCGCAAAGCTCCAAATATTGCTCCATTTCGTTTTTTCCAATGGGCTGCAAATCGCGGTAGGCATAATACGTTTTAAAATTTTCTTCGATTGTCGCGTCAAACAAATAGACCGACTGGCTGACGAGCAAAACTTCCCTGCGCAAGGAGATGGGGTCGTATTCTTCGATCTTCTTTCCCAAATAGGTAATGACGCCCTCGGACGGGGAAACGATTCCGTTTAATAATTTGAGCAGCGTACTTTTGCCCGAACCGCTTTCTCCGCAAATGAAAGTCGCGTCTGCGCCGGGAATCTCAACATCAGGATAGGGGAGCATATGATTGAATATTACGTTTTTTAAAGCAAACAATTTCTTCCCGCCTCCTTGCTATTCCTTTTATGACATGGTAAACTGTCATTGAAATCGAAAAACGATATCGAATTTAGATATTAGTTATTTTAGCACAGGGAGAATCATCATGCAAGGCTCTGTTTTAAGGAAGTTGTTTTTGGGATTCATTCAGGTACATATATTATATCATGCAAAAAAAGAACCGTTTTACGGCTCGTGGATGATAGATGAATTAAAGCGCCACGGCTATGAAATCAGCGCCGGAACGCTATACCCCATGCTGCACAATCTGCAAGAAATGGAACTTCTTTCAGTCAAGAGCAAAACAGAAAACGGCAAGGTCAGAAAATATTACGCAATCACAAAGCAGGGCGCTATGGTTCTTAAGGAAGCTAAAAAACGCGTGTCTGAACTGGCTGGGGAATTGGACTGACAGAAGGAGCCGCGAGATCAATAAAAATGGTTTTGTGAAAGCCTGCGCCGCCCTTTTGACGATATTTTTTTGTCACTTCCCGCAAATAATGAAAAAAATGTGGTAATCCTTAGCCGTATCATATAAAATGAGACTATATCATGATGTAGAATCAGGGGGTTTTGCATTTGCTAAAACTATACAAGGGATTAAAAAAGTATACGGGACAGTTGGTTTTGATGGTTGTGCTGATGATGGGACAGGTGATGTCCATGCTTCTGCTGCCGAATTTCATGTCCTCCATTATCGATCAGGGTGTGATTGCGGGGGATATGGGCTTTATCACTTCTACCGGAATTACGATGCTGTGCGTAACATTGATCGGCTCTGCGAGCGCAATTGGTGTGGGTTATTTTGCCTCCAAGGTGGGCGTAGGGTTTTGCACCGATGTGCGGAAAAAGCTTTTCCATAAGGTGGGGCAGTTCACCATGGCGGAGTTTGACAAGGTGGGGACTTCCTCGCTCACTACACGCACGACAAACGATATTATGCAAATTCAGGATTTCACGATTATGATGTTCCGCGTGATCATCCTGTCGCCGCTGATGTGTATTGGTGGAATCACCCTTTCCGTACAGGCAAATCCGCAGCTTTCGTGGGTGCTGATTGCGTGCATGCCGCTTGTGGTGGTGTTCCTGGTATTGGTTATGCGCAAAGCGTTTCCGGTGTTCCAGTCCATGCAGAAAAAGCTCGATAAGCTCAATCTGGTCATGCGTGAAAATATCACCGGCGTGAGGGTCATTCGGGCATTTACTGCGGAAAAACGCGAAGAGGAACGCTTTGAAGAAGCAAATACGATTCTGACCCAAACATCCATCCGCTCACAGGTTTTGATGTCCACGCTGATGCCGCTTTTGATGCTGATCATCAATATGGGCACCATTGCGGTGGTGTGGTTTGGCGGGCAGCAGATCGCGCAGGGTACGCTGCAGGTGGGCAACCTGATGGCGTTCATCCAGTATTTGATGCTGATTATGTATTCTCTCGTTATGATGTCTCTTATTTTTGCCATGATGCCGCGCGCCAGTGTGTGTGCGGACCGGATCAACGAGGTCATGGATATTGATATCAATATCAAAAATAAAGAGCACACAAAAAAACCGCAGGATAAATCAGGCGTGGTGGAATTTCGCGATGTTACATTCAAATATGGCGATGCGGAAAAGCCTGCCATTGCCAATATCAGCTTTACGGCGAAGCCGGGGCAGACAACGGCAATCATCGGCGCCACAGGCAGCGGAAAATCCTCTGTGATTATGCTGATCCCGCGTCTTTATGACGTGTCGGAGGGCTCGGTGCTGGTGGATGGCGTAGATGTACGCGATTATGATGTGCACGACTTAAGGGAGCGCATAGGCTATGTGCCGCAAAAGGCGGTGCTTTTTTCAGGAACAATCTGGGAAAATATTGCCTATGAAAACGAGCAGATGCCCATTGAGCAGGTAGTGCGCGCCGCGAAGATCGCGCAGGCGGATTCCTTTATCGAGCAAAAACAAAAGAAATACGAAGACCCCATTGCGCAGGGCGGCTCCAATGTGTCGGGCGGGCAAAAGCAGCGGCTTGCCATTGCGCGCGCGCTGGCGGGAGATGCGAGCATCTATATTTTTGACGATAGCTTTTCCGCTCTGGATTTTAAAACAGACGCGACGCTTAGGAAAGCGATCAAAGAAAATACGAAGAATGCGACAGTGATTATCGTTGCCCAGCGGATCAATACGATCATGGACGCGGACAATATCCTCGTGATCGACAAAGGCAAAATCATTGGACAGGGTACGCATGATCAGCTTGTGCAAACATGTGATGTTTACGCGGAAATCGCGCGTACGCAAATGTCGTAAGGGGGTGTTTTAGAGTGAAAGTCGGAGGCGGACAACAACCTGTTTCAAATGACAAAGCGAAAAATATCGGCGGCACGACAAAGCGCCTGCTTGGTTTTTTTGCTCCTTATAAAAAGCAATTATACGCGGTGCTGATTTTGGCGGCACTGGGAACCTTGTTCCTGATTATCGGTCCCAAAATGCTGGGAGAAGCGACCAATACCATCTTTGCGGGGGTCGCAAGCACGGCGGCGGGGAATAATTCCTCTGCCAATATCGATTTTAAGAGGCTGTCGATGATTCTGGCAACGCTTGTGGTGGTGTATGGACTGTCGGCGCTGTTCACGTATATCCAGCAGCGCATGACGGCAAAGCTCGCGCAAAGAACAATTTTTGACCTGCGGGAGGCTGTGGATCATAAAATACAGCGTCTGCCGCTCAATTATTTTGACACGCACACGCATGGCGATGTGCTGTCGCGCACCACAACCGATATCGAGCGGATCAGCACGACCATCCAGCAGACAATGACACAGATGATCACGGCGGTGTTCACGGTGATCGGCATTGTGGTGATGATGTTTACCATCAGCTGGCAAATGACGCTGATCGCGCTTCTGGTGCTGCCGGTCGCGCTGTTTTTATCGTCGCTGGTGGTAAAGAAATCCCAGAAATTTTATATCGGTCAGCAAAATAAGCTCGGGTCGGTGAACAGCTATGTGGAGGAAATGTATTCCGGACACAATATTGTGAAGCTTTACAACACAGAGCAGCGCACGGAAGAAGAATTTGACAAAATGAATGACGCGCTGTATGAAGACGCGCGGCGTTCGCAGTTTGCGTCGAGCATCATCATGCCGCTGACAAACTTCGTGGGCAATCTCGGATATGTGGGCATCTGCGTGCTCGGCGGGATTCTTACTTCGAACGGAACGCTGACGGTGGGCGCGATTCAGGCGTTTATCCAGTATATGCAGCAGTTTACGCAGCCGATTGTGCAGACCGCGAACATAGTGAATTTGATGCAGTCGACCATTGCGGCGGCGGAGCGTGTGTTCGAGCTTTTGGACGAGCAGGAGCAGGTGCCGGAAGGCAAAGACCTGAAAGTGATTGAGAACACGAAAGGGGAAATCACCTTTGAGCATGTGCGCTTTGGTTACGTTCCGGACAGGATTCTGATTTCTGATATGAATCTTCACGTGAAGCCGGGGCAGAAGGTGGCAATTGTCGGACCGACCGGTGCGGGTAAAACGACGCTTGTCAATCTATTGATGCGTTTTTATGAATTAAACAGCGGAAGCATTGCGGTGGACGGAGTCGACATCAGGGATATTTCCCGCCAAAACCTGCGCAGCTTGTTTGGCATGGTGCTGCAGGAGACGTGGCTGTATTCGGGCACCATCCGGGACAACATCCGTTACGGCAAACCGCAGGCGACGGATGAAGAAGTGCTTGCGGCGTGTGAAATGGCGAATGTGGACAGCTTTATCAGAACGCTACCGGGCGGATATGATATGGAAATCAACGAAGAAGCGAGCAATATTTCGCAAGGACAAAAACAGCTTCTTACCATTGCGCGCGCGTTCTGTGCCGATCCGCAAATTTTGATTCTGGATGAAGCGACGAGCTCGGTTGATACCAGGACGGAAAAGCTGATTCAGGACGCGATGGAAAAGCTGACGCACGGGCGCACGAGCTTTATGATCGCGCATCGTCTGTCTACCATCAAAGACGCGGACATCATTCTCGTGATGAAAGACGGGGATATCATCGAGCAGGGGAGTCATGACGAGCTCATGGCGCAAAACGGTTTTTATACGGGGCTTTATAACAGCCAGTTTGCATAAAAAACAGAATTCAATGCAAAAAGGACTACTTGAAACGACATAAAAGTTTGTATTGTGGCGGAGGCGAAACAATGGCGGAAGACTTTTATGACTTTACCAGCAGCAGAATAGGGCTGCTTTCCAATACGGAAAAGCAGATTTTTAATTATGTTGTGCGCAATATGCATATTGTAAAGGACATGAGTATTCGTGACCTTGCGTCGGCGTGCTTTGTTTCCACGACTACGCTTTTCCGTTTTGTGAAAAAGCTTGGATTTTCAGGATATTCTGAATTTACGGCGATGATCCGCCTGACGGAAATGACATCCAAGAACATTGCGATTCCCAATGTGATCAGCAAAAAGGATTATCAGGAAGACTACTTAAAGAATGTCATCGAGGCGGTTAAGGTAATCAGCAGCGATAAGATCGATCTTTTTAACCATATCATGGACAGATATCCCATCGTTTATATTTTGGGCGTGGGCCTGAGCGCGGATGTCGCCCAATATTTGCGGCGTATTTTGACTGTGCTTGGATATCATGCGGAAACGCCGGTGGAAGATTATGAAATCAAATCGATCCTGAAGCGCATCAAGCGCGATGATGTGCTGATGGTGCTTTCCTATTCCGGAAACAACCAGACGCTTGCGAAATATATCGAGCAGATCGTCACGGTGGCAACCCCCACCATTATCTCGATCACGCGGGCGGATAATAATATTATCCAAAACATGAGCGACCTGAATTTTTATGTGTTTGCGGACGATATTTCATTTGACGGAATCGACATCACCTCGCGCTGCGGCATGATTGCGGTCATCGAGACGCTGATGTATAAGCGGCTGACAGAAAAAAGCAATTAACAAAAAAGAGTGCCTCCTATCCTCTGGCAGGCACTCTTTTGTTTTACGCTAAAACAGGCCGACGGTATTTCCATTTTCGTCAAGCGTAATGCTCATTGCCGCAGGCCTTTTGGGAAGACCGGGCATGCGCATGATGGTTCCGCACAGCGCTACGATAAAGCCTGCGCCGGAGCTTAGGGCGATATCCCGAACCTCCAGTATAAATCCCTCCGGAGCGCCCAGCTTTTGGGGATCATCCGAGAAGGAATACTGCGTCTTTGCAATGCAAACCGGAAGATTGGAATAGCCCTGCTCTTCCAGCATGTTGATTTTTTTCAGGGCTGCGCCTGAAATATCGACGCGTTTTGCGCGATAAATTTTTGTGGCAATCCCTTCAATTTTGTCGATAATCGGTGCGGCATAATCATAGGGATGACTGGGAGAAGAGTGCTTAAGAATTGCTCCGGAAACCGCGTCCGCAAGCTCGAGCGCACCCTCGCCGCCTTTTGCCCATACGTCGCACAGCACGGCTTTTGCGCCCTCGGACTCCACGTTTTTCTTCACGCAGTCGATTTCAGAGGGGCTGTCGCTCACAAACCGGTTGATCGCCACGACGACCGGCACACCGTAAACGTCTCTTAAGTTGGCAAGATGCCGCTTTAAATTCACAACACCCTTTTGCACTGCCTCCACGTTTTCCTGCTGCAAATCATCTTTTTTGACCCCGCCGTGGTATTTGAGCGCGCGAATGGTCGCAACCAGTACGACTGCGTCCGGCCAGACGTCTGCGGTGCGGCATTTGATATCCAGAAATTTTTCCGCACCGAGGTCCGCGCCGAATCCGGCCTCTGTGACGGTGTAATCAGCAAGCTGCATTGCCATCTTTGTTGCGATGATGCTGTTGCACCCATGGGCGATGTTCGCAAAAGGCCCGCCGTGCATCAGCACAGGCGTGTGCTCCAGCGTCTGTACGAGATTTGGTTTGATCGCTTCCTTTAAAATAACGGACATCGCGCCGCCCGCCCCAAGGTCGCGCGCGTATACAGGTTCGCCGTTTGTATTATAGCCGATGGTGATTTCATCCAGCCTGCGCCGCAAATCGTCAAGATCTGACGAAAGGCACAGGATTGCCATCACTTCAGACGCAGCCGCGATGTCAAAGCCATCCTGACGGGGGATTCCGTCCGTGCGTTCCCCAAGGCCGCATATGATGTTGCGCAGCGCGCGGTCATTCATATCCATGCAGCGTTTGAATGTGATTCTTTTCACGTCTATCTTGAGCTCGTTTCCCTGATAAATATGGTTGTCGATCATGGCGCACAGCAGATTGTTTGCTGTAGTGACCGCGTAAATGTCGCCGGTAAAGTGCAGGTTAATATCCTCCATGGGAATCACCTGCGCATATCCGCCGCCGGTTGCCCCGCCCTTGATGCCGAATACGGGTCCTAAGGAAGGTTCGCGCAATGCAAGACAGGTCTTTTCACCTTTTCTGGCAAATGCGTCCGCAAGGCCGATGGAAACGGTTGTTTTCCCCTCGCCCGCGGGCGTGGGATTCACGGCTGTGACGAGAATCAGCCTTCCTGCTTTTTTCTCTTTTAATTGCTCCGAATAGGCGAGCGGAATTTTTGCGATATCCTTACCATAAGGAATCAGTACATCTTCGGGTATATCAAGTTTTTTTCCGATCTGCGCTATGGGAAGCGCTTCAACAGAATTAGCAATCTCCAAATCATGGTTCATTGTGTATTCTCCTCATCTGTAACGCTATATTTCAGTGCTATCAAGCTCTATTCTCATACAACTTTTGGGGTTTGTCAACCGGCATCGAAATAAAATGCACAGGGCTTTGCGTTTTTGTTGAAAAATTTATCGGATACAAGAAAAGATGTTGCGGGAAAACCGGATTCCGATTATAATAAAAGTGCAGCAAAAAATCAATTTTTTATTGTCAACAGAGGCATTCAAGGGGCTGGGGTGTGTTACTTCCGGCATTTTGTTTGTGTGCTTTTGACGGAAAAGGGGGAAGTATTGAGTAACTTTGCAATCATTCTTATTGTATTATCCCTTGCGATCGGCGTGGCAATTGCAATTGCGGGAACGCATTTTGCCAAAAAGAAAATGAAGCATGAGGAAGCCTATTTTACAGCGGGAAGAAACATCTCCACAGGCTTCATGACAGCTTCTTTTATCGCCTACGCAGTAGGGACGGGTCTTATCTTTTCGCCGGGCGAAATGGCGTATCTGAGCGGCACAACCGCTATGATCGGCTATGCGCTGGCAATTTCCATTGCGTTTATCATTTTCATACCGATTTCCAAACGGATTAAGACAATGATTCCGCAGGGGCATACCATTGGTGAATTCACCAATACGCGCTATGGGAAATTCATGTATGTGGTGGCGCTTGCGGTGTCCATCATCTATATGTTTATCCTGTTTATTTCCAATATGATCGGCGCGGCGATTATGTTCAAGTATGTTGCGGGCGTGCCGATGCTGCTCAGCATCATTGTTGTCGGCATACCGACAATCTATTTTGCGGCATTCGGAGGCGTGAGCGCGGCGATTTTTACCTCAGGGCTTCAATCCCTGCTCGTAACGCCGCTGTTGTTTTTTCCGGCGCTCATGTGCATTTTCGATGTGGGCGGAATTTCGAAGATGTATGGAGCGATTGAAGCGGTATCGCCGAATTTCCTTGAAATTTTCGACAAAGGCGGCATGGAATTTGCAATCATGATTATTATTGCCGTATGCGCGGCAGAGCTTCTGAATCAAACGCTCTGGCAAAGGATTTATACCGCGAAAGATCACAAGGTAATCAAAAAATCACTGATCAGCGCGGCAGTTATGGTGTTTCCCATGACGATTGTGGCCGCTTCGCTCGGGCTTTTTGCAAAAGGAATCGGCGCGGAGGTTCCGCATACGTCGATTGCGTCGGGCATGGCGATCAGCGCCGTGCTTCCGGAATGGGCGATCATGCTTTTCTGCCTCGTGGTTGTAGTGGCGGCGTCATCGACGGGCGGCGATGCGCTCAGCGGCTTCTCGTCAATCATTTCAATTGACATTGCCCGTCCGATTAAGAAGAATATAACCGAAAAAGGGATGCTGCGCGTCGGCAGGATCGGCGCGGTTGTGATTGGCGTTTTGGGGCTTGTGATCGCGTCGTTTGAACCGTCTGTGCTGCAAACGCTGCTGCTTGCGGATTTGCTTGCGTCTGCCGCGGTTGTGCCAACCATCACAGGGCTTTATTCCAAACGGGTATCGGGGTCGGTGGCGGCGATTGCGACAATCGCGGGCATCTGTTGCGGGCTGCCATTCTACCTGATGGGGATATCACTCTACAGCTTCGCGCTCGCGCTTGCAGTGTCCACCATCATCACAATTGTGGGCCATTTTGCAGGCAAAAAAGAGTTTGATTTTGAATTGTTGAAAACAAATATCAAAGAATTGAATGTGAGGGAATAAAATGTATAGTGAATTATTTTTTACCATTTTAATTTATGTGTCCCTGTTCTCGCTGATTGGCGTCTTTGCGTTCCAGATTTATTATTTTATCAAAGACATCAAAAATAAAACGTTCTGGAAATAGGAGAGATGAAATGAGCAAATTAGATGCAAAAACAGCCCGCGTGATGATCTGGGAGGAGCTGCGCAAAGTCGCGCGTCCGGATTCGCGGTTCAGCTTAAACTTCGCGGAGTTTATTACGGATTATGAAGGAAGCGACAAATGCGCGGAACTTTTTGTTGAACAGGATTTCTACAAAAATGCAAACGTGATTTTTGTGACGCCGGACAACAATCTGGAGTGTTTGAGGGAGCGTATCCTGCTGGATAAAAAGACTATGGTTATGACAAACTACAGCATTTCCCGCGGCTTTTTCCTGATTAAGCCGGGCATGGTGCCGGAGGGGAAGGAAGAGCTGGCCTCAACGCTTGACGGCGTGCAGCGGTTTTGGAAGCATTGCACGCTTGCGGCCCTAAAAGAGGAAGTCGGCCATATCGATCTTCTGGTAACCGGCGCAAGCGCAATTACGCCGGGAGGAATCCGGTTCGGAAAAGGGCATGGCTATTTTGATTTGGAATGGGCAATGCTCTACACGGAGAAAATTGTGGATGAAAACTCGCTGCTCATTGCGGTGGGGCATGATTGCCAGATTATGGATGTGGATGTAGAGGTGCGTGAGTTTGATACGGCGATCGATTATATCGTAACGCCTACAAGGGTGCTGGCAACGCGTCACGAATATCCGCGGCCGGTGCGGGGCGTGATCTGGAGCATGCTTGAAGATGATATGCTCGGACGCATTCCGCCTTTGCAGGAGCTGTGGTGGAAGATTAATTGCAAATAAGAAAGAAAAGAGCAGCCGGTAGGCTGCTCT
>CAZQDA010000093.1:0-9928 GCA_964592155.1 uncultured Christensenella sp. | reverse complement strand
GGGCTATGCCCTGCCTGCAGATATACCGTGAAAGGAACTGCCGCTTGAGCTTTTTGTTGCGGGAGGCATAATAGAACTCCGCACAAGATGCAAACCCCAAAGATACCCAACAGTGCTTTTTTCCCAAAATTCATTCCAGTACTCCTTTTCTCAAATGCCCCCTACCGGCACATAACCTCAACAGTTAGACAAACTTTCCTAAACTACTCTACATTTTACAAAATATTTGCGCTAAAAGCAACCTTATTTATTAACAAAACGTAAAGAATATGTAATAATTACATTATTATTTTCAAGCAAATCCCATTTCTAGTAGATTTTTTCCTCTCCTATCTACCATTTCATCTCTTCGAATTGCGGAAAATTGAATCTGCTGCATCTGAAAACAGGATATCATTTTCTGTCCTGCGTTCGTTTGGTAGCATACAAAAAGCACCTTTTCATTCCGAGCGCAAACCCGCAAAGAAAAGGTGCTTATTTTATCGCACAGAAAATTTATTTCACAGAATCGATGTAAGAAATCAAATCCAGCACTTTGTTGGAATAACCCCACTCGTTGTCATACCATGCAACCAGCTTCACAAAGTGGTCGTTTAAAGCGATTCCAGCGTCCGCATCAAAGATGGAAGTTCTGGCATCCGTCGTGAAGTCGGAGGATACCACAGCGTCTTCAGTGTAGCCGATGATGCCTTTGAAGTCCGCAGACTCGGAAGCAGCTTTCATTGCAGCTTTGATTTCGTCATAGGTTGCCGCCTTTTCCAGTACGCATGTGAGGTCAACAACGGAAACGTCGGCAGTCGGTACACGGAACGCCATACCTGTGAGCTTGCCGTTGAGTTCCGGAATCACCTTGCCCACCGCTTTTGCAGCGCCTGTGGAAGAAGGAATGATGTTAAACGCAGCGCCTCTGCCGCCTCTCCAGTCTTTCTTGGAAGGACCGTCAACCGTCTTCTGTGTTGCCGTCGTCGCGTGAACTGTGGTCATGAGACCCTCTTTGATGCCGAATTTGTCATTGATGACTTTCGCCAGAGGAGCCAGGCAGTTCGTTGTGCACGAAGCGTTGGAAACGATCGTCATGGACGGATCATAGGTCTTGTTGTTAACGCCCATTACAAACATCGGAGCATCCGCAGAAGGAGCGGAGATAACAACCTTTTTCGCGCCGGCTTCGATATGCGCTTTCGCTTTATCTGTGGTTGTGAATACGCCAGTGGATTCCACGACATAATCAGCGCCAATTTCGCCCCACGGAATCTCCGTCGGATTCATTTTATCAAATACTTTGATCTCATTTCCGTTTACGATGATCGCGTCTTCCTTATAGGAAACCTCGCCGTCAAATCTGCCGTGAACGGTATCGTATTTGAGCATATATTCCATGTACTGGGGATCAATGAAAGGATCGTTAATCCCTACTACCTGAATGTTCGGGTTCTTCGTGGATGCACGGAAAACCAGTCTGCCGATTCGGCCAAAGCCATTAATGCCAACTTTAATTGCCATAATTGTGAAACCCTCCTAAAAAATAATTAAAATAAAATTTATGCTTTATTTTGCGTACATATTTCATTATATGTGATTGTGTCCTGTTTTGCAACAGCTTTTGACCGTTTTTTCACAGGCAAAACACAATCAATCCCGCCACAATCAAAACGTTGCCGATAATTTTTCGTTTGGTCATTTTTTCTTTCAAAATGATGCAGCTCAAAACAGCCACCATGACCAATCCAACCGACTCAATCGCAGGGCCATACTTATAATCCATGCCTGTATACGCCCAAACAGCAAGCAGCATCGACGCAAACAGCATCCCATAACCCAAAATAACCCGCCAGTTAAGATACTGCTTCCAAAAACCATCATGTTCGATGTTTGCGCTGGTCTTCAGCAAAATTTGTGAAAATGCGGCTATTACAACGCCACACAGCATAATGATAAAACTACGCGCGCTCAGCATCTGTATTCACCAGCATCGCGCCCGTAATAATAATTGCGGTACCGATTATGTTAGGCACGGTGATCCTTTCCTGAAAAATTAATGCGGCCCATACCATCGACCAAATTGTCGCAAGCGAACGGTTGGCATACGCCACATGTAAATCAAAGCGCTTTAGTCCTTGTTGCCATAATAGTGCATAGACGCCCAGCATAGCCACATCTAAAGCGACATAGAGTATGAATAATGCCGACATAAACTCGTTCCCGCGTGTCGCCATTTTTCCAAACACTCCGGAAAGCGTGTATAAAATAATAATCAATTGCAGAAAAACGATGCCGCGCCATCCAACTTTTTTTCTTGTTTGTTCCATGTGCCGGTTCCTCCTCATGCACATTCTATGCTACTTTTTTCTATGAAAAATGTCAACTTAATCTATTACTTTTCAAGCAGTCAGGCCGTATATCTATTTTCGTTCAAAATTATACCCACTTTGTGCAATGTCATTTCTTCACACTATTGTTATTTTGAGTCCCAAATAGTATAATGGAACACGTATAGGGAATATAATTTTAAGGAGGGTTTATCAATATGCCATTAGTTACAACCAAAGAAATGTTTGACAAAGCCTACAAAGGCGGATACGCCATCGGCGCATTCAACGTCAACAACATGGAGATCATCCAGGGGATCACAGAGGCCGCGAAAGATCTTAATGCGCCGCTGATCCTTCAGGTTTCCAAAGGGGCGCGCAGCTACGCAAACCCGATCTATCTCAGAAAATTGGTGGAAGCCGCTTTAGAGGACACCGGTCTTCCGATCTGCCTGCATCTTGACCACGGCGACAGCTTTGAAACCTGCAAATCCTGCATCGACGGTGGTTTCACTTCCGTTATGATCGACGGTTCCCATCTTCCTTTCGAAGAAAACATCGCGGTTACAAAGCGCGTCGTTGAGTATGCTCACGATCATGGCGTCGTCGTAGAAGGCGAACTTGGACGTCTTGCCGGAGTGGAAGACGAGATTCAGGTTTCCGCTGAGGATTCTTCCTACACAAGACCGGAAGAAGTTCATGAATTTGCGACAAAAACGGGCTGTGACAGCCTCGCGATCGCAATCGGCACGAGTCATGGCGCATTCAAATTCAAAGGCGAGCCGAAACTGAGATTTGATATCTTAGAAGAAGTTACAAAAATTCTTCCGGGATTCCCCATCGTTCTGCACGGCGCGTCGTCCGTTATTCCGGAATTTGTAACAATGATCAATGAATATGGCGGAAATATGCCGGGAGCCCAGGGCGTTCCGGAGAATCTCCTGCGCAAAGCTGCGGAAAGCGCTGTCTGCAAAATCAACATCGATTCCGATCTGCGTCTTGCGATGACCGGCACAATCCGTAAATATTTTGCGGAGCATCCGGATCACTTCGATCCTCGCCAGTATTTAAAGCCTGCGCGTGAAGCCATCAAAGAAATGGTTGCTCACAAGATCGTAGACGTGCTTGGATGCGATAATAAAGCGTAAAAGTATAACATACACAAAAAGAGGCTGGTCAAATGAACCAGTCTCTTTTTAATTCATGTTGAATCTCTTATGATTCCTTTTCTTTCTGATCGAAGTTTAGCCGTTCTTCTTCCACAACCAGCGGCCTTTTCATCACTCTTGTGTTAATATTCAGAATATATTCTCCTAAAAAACCAATAAAAAACATCAGCAGAGATCCAATTAAAAACAAACCAATGAGTATCGGCGCAGTGCCCGCGGGGAATTCATCCCAATTCGTTAATTTTAGAATTAAATATACCAATGCAATCACAAAACTTGCCGCAGAAAACATAAAGCCCAGAATCGTCGCAAGGCGCAAGATCACCTTTGAATATGATGTGATCCCAAGCATCCCCATATCATACAGAGTATACCAATTATTTTTTGTTTTGCCCGCTCTGCGTTGCGGCTGCTCATATTCAATTTCTTTTCGGTCATATCCCAGTTCCGCAACAATTCCTCTCAAATATGGCATTGGATCGTTAAGCTCACGCAACACCTGAATGAAATCTTTGTCATACAAGCCGAATCCGGTAAAATGTTCTATTTGATCAACATCAGATATTTTTTTAATGGTCTTATAATAAAGTGACCGCAACGCATACATCAATCCGCTTTCCTTGCTATTGGTTTTGATCCCAACCGCAATTTTATATCCATTCTCCCATTCGCGCACAAATTGGGGAATCAACTCCGGCGGATCTTGAAAATCAGCACACAAACAAATCGTGCAATCGCCAGTTGTTTGGAGCAACCCATAATAGGGGCTTTTAATATGACCAAAATTTTTGCAATTAAAAATCGCTTTAATTTTAGAATTGTTTCTGCATAATTCCGTTAATACCTCGCGCGTCCCATCGGTCGATTTATTATCAATAAATACAATCTCATAGTCATATGTCGGCAATTCTCTTTCAAAAACCTGTATGACCGCCTGTGAAAGCGGCGCCACATTTTCCACTTCGTTATATGCTGGGATTAGCACACTTACTTTCTTCATTTTCGTAGTTCCTTTTCATACCACTGTATCGTATTTTTAATACCCATTGCAAAATCGCTTTGAGCTTCAAATCCAACATCGTCGCGCAATTTCGTAATATCTGCACCTAAATTCATCACTTGGTTGACTGCATACGACTTTGCTCCTATCAATAACTGATTGGGATTCGCACCAGCCGCATCACAGATTACCCTCACATATGATTCGAGAGGACGCATCGTTCCACTTCCTATGCAATAAAACCCATTCCCTTTTTCACCTAATAAGTAAAACGCTTGAGCAGCATCTGCACAGTACATATAGTCCCACATTTGTTCGCACTTTGTCAACTCGGCATTCTTTCCTTGCATCAACTGGTCAATCAAGTACATAACCAAAGTGTCAGGATGATCGTATTCCCCATATACACTAAAAATACGTCCCCACACAAACCGTAAGTTTGACTGCTTACAATATTGCTCACATAGCTTTCCCGCTGTCAATTTCGCAACTCCATAGGCGTATTCAGGATCTGCAGGCGTTTCAGGAGATATCACATTCTCCACCCTTCCATATTCCGCCTGCGAGCCCGCACCAATAAATGCCTTACATTGCAAAGCTTTTGCCGTCCTTACAGCTAACAAGGTATCCGCAATATTTTTTTCTTGAACAAACACATTGTTGCGTTGTTCTCTTGCCGTACCATCCCACGCAAAATGATAAAAAGAATCTATCGGCTCATCATAGTCACAGTTCAAAAGCGCCTCAATTTCTGCGCTATCGCATTCAACTACCTTCACCAAGCCATTCTTAGGTAACCGACACAAATTTTTCGATCGCGGTCTAACAACTGCCGTTACTTTAGTATTTTGTGCAATGCATTTTTTGATCAGGGCCACCCCTATCATGCTTGTGGCACCTGTAATTGCTATATGTCTCATCCTCCTGAAATTCGCTTTCTCACTTTCATCATATATATTCCTGCTTATTCCATACTTTCATCCAGCAACTTTTCCAAGCTTTCCTCCAAAGGCGGCTCCTGCTTACAGATTGGTTGATTCACCGCTAATTTAGGAAACACATAAGTAGCCTGATCAAACACTACCTCAACTATGACCGCCTCATCATCTAACAGTATCTGTTTTAAGTCCTCTATTGCAGTAACTGTTTCGGCGCAATAAGTATGCAAACCATAGGCAGCCCCGATTTTTATGAAATCCGGCGATGAATAACCTCTCCCATGAATGGTTTGTGAATAATTCCCAGCAAAATACATTTCCTGAAAATGCCGTATCATACCCAGAGCGTTATTGTTAAGCACAATAATTTTAACCGGTATTTTTTCCCTTACAATATATTGTAATTCTTGTATGTTCATCTGGAGACCGCCATCTCCTGTAAAGCAATAAACAGGTTTGCCTAATGCATAATATGCTCCAATTGCTGCGGGTAGCGAATACCCCATTGCTCCATGTCCGCCCGAGAATAGAATCTGCTGCCGCCTCTTTGTGGGAAAAGACTGCGCAAGCCACACTTGATTTTGCCCTACGTCGGTTGTAATAACGACGTCATCAGGAATAATACTCCCTAACTTTGCAATCCACCCATTCCACTCCATGTCATCAATGCCATAAAGTTTTTGCTTATAAAATGTGCATTGATCCATCCATGCTTCAAATTGTTCTTTGGGAATATCTTCCGCTATTTCCATCAGGCATAAAAGAATATCTTTTAAATCTATTTGGTAATCATATTCTCCTGTCTGAATCCGATTATTGAATTCATTGGGATCAATATCAAATCGGATAATTTTTTTTGCTTTTGTAAAAGATGAAGTGTCAACTCCTGTCTGCCGATTATCAAGCCGCGTTCCAAACGTTAGAAGAAGGTCACAATTGTAGATACAATAATTAGCATAACGATGCCCATAACTACCAATAAATCCAAAGTAATTTGGATCGTCATAGGGCAACACATCAACTGCCAACATACTTGAAACTGCCGGTATGCCCGCTTTATGTATAAATTGCTGAAATTCATTTTTCACTCCTGCAATGTTAATTCCATTTCCAAATAAAATGATCGGGCGTTTGGATGTGCGCAAACTCTCCAGCAATTCTTGCTGAATACCGAAGCTGTTTCTCTTCTTCTCCTCCATCTGAAATTCTTCAAGATCATCCGTTTCAATCTCTGTCCGCTGTATATTCATGGGTATGTCCAGCAAACACGGCCCTTTCCTTCCGCTGTTTGCATAGGCAAACGCTTTATCCAGACAATACTTGATTTTTTTTGCATCATCAACATATTCGCTATACTTGGTAACATTTTGAACGAGCGAAATGATGTTAGTCTCTTGAAATCCCTTTTGTCTCATACCCTCTGCAGTTTTCGCCTCGTACGTGTTTACCTGGCCTGTCAAAAAAACAGTCGGTATAGAATCAAAATACGCATTACAAATGCCCGTTACCAAATTGGTTGCGCCCGGTCCACTGGTAGCATAAGCGATACCCGTCTTTCCTGAAGCCTGTGCATAACCGCAAGCTGCAAACGCAGAAGCTTGTTCATTATAGTTTACATGTGCCCGAATCTCCTTGGCGTGTGAAAATGCCTCCATTAAATACGTAACCATTCCACCCGGATATCCAAAAACATCTGTAATCTCCTTTTGCTCCAGATATTTGACAATATAGTCGCAAACTTTTATTTTCATTTCTACCTCTACTTTTTAAACGTCCAAAATTTACTCAAAAAGAAATTAATAAATATCGTAATCATTGTGTAAATAACCGGTGCAAGATACTGGTTCATTCCTCCGATATCTACAAACAAATATAACAACAGCTGGCTAAGAAGATAAGTCCCAATATAGGTCGCAAAAAATTTAGGAATCGTCTTTTTGAATCCTTCCCTATTGCCTTTAAATACCCAAAAAGCATTCCAAAAATACGCATTGATAATACTCAGTGCAAATCCTAATGTATTTGCGGCATATTTATCCATGCCCATCGGAACGCAGATATAGTAGGTTCCCATAGAGATCGCAGTATTAATGAGCCCCACAAAACCAAACTTGATAAATTGTTTAAATGTAGCAAAAAAATTCGCTTTGCTGGCAAAAATATCTCTGATGTTATCGACAGAATATTCGCTCTCTTCTTCTGCCTTCACATCTTCGCGAATATGCTCCATTTCGCTCTTAATCGCTTCCTTATCCAAAACTACCTCACCGCTGTTTTAATCGTCTTCACCATATGCTCAAGCATTGCGTCCGTCATGCCGGGATAGACGCCCACCCAAAAGGTATCATTCATAATCGTATCTGTATTGTGCAATTCTCCAACAACACGATAGCCTTTTTTCGCTGAACGCATTTGATCAAAGCACGGATGCTTTACTAAATTGCCTGCAAACAGCATACGCGTCTGCACGCCCTTATCCTCAATATACCGCACCACCTGCTCACGATCGATCCCTTTCACAGTCATTAGAAATCCAAACCAACTGGGATCCGATTCCGCAAGAGGCTCCGGCAAGATGAGCTTATCTTCCACGCACACAAGGCCATCCCTCAACCGTTTCCAGTTTTGCTTGCGCTTTTCTACAAAGCCTGGAAATTTTTCAAGCTGTGCGCAGCCCACCGCCGCCTGCATATCTGTTACTTTTAGATTATATCCAAAATGCGAATATACATATTTATGATCATATCCTTTGGGCAGCTCTCCATATTGACCATCAAACCGATGCCCGCATAAGTTGTCCTGACCGGACGGGCACACGCAATCGCGTCCCCAGTCGCGCATGGACTGCACAATTTTGTGCAACAGTGGGTTGCTGGTATAGACCGCGCCGCCCTCTCCCATTGTCATGTGGTGCGGCGGATAAAAACTAGACGTGCCAATATCGCCCACTGTGCCGGTAAACGTCATTTCCTCGTTATACAAATACCGCGACCCAAGCGCATCGCAGTTGTCCTCAATTAGCCACAAATTATGCCTTTCACAAAACGCTTTGACTGCCGCAATATCAAACGGGTTGCCCAACGTGTGCGCCGCCATCACAGCCTTTGTTTTAGGAGACAACGCCTGCTCCAGCATCGAAATATCCAAATTATATTGTGGCACTGTCACATCAATAAACACGGGAACCGCACCATATTGGATCATAGGCGTTACCGTGGTAGGAAAGCCTGCCGCTACTGTAATAACTTCATCTCCGGGCAACACCTGGCGTTCCTGTAAAAGCGGCGAGGTCAGCGCCATAAAGGCTAACAAATTGGCCGAAGATCCAGAATTCACCAGCGAAACGTGCCTGACCTTAAGGTATTCTCCCAGTTTCTTTTCAAATGCGTCCGCATATCGTCCTGTGGTCAGCCAAAACTCCAGCGCACTATCCACAAGATTCTCGATTTCACTCTCGTCAAACACACGGGCCGCATAGGTAATACGGTCGCCTTCTTCAAACTCTTTTTTGTTCAGTTTATACTTTTTGCAATATTCGCCCGCAAGCTTTACAATTTCTGCACGCGCTTGCTGCTCTGTCATATTTTCAAACATATTCTGCACCTTCCATATATTCCTTTATCTGTCGTTTCATACATTCTTTGACGTCTCCCTTGGCCTGCCAGCATTTTGACCACTCTACGGTTTTCTCAATTGCTCTTTTCACATTCCAAATAGGCCTAATTCCAAAGACTGATTGAATTTTTGAACAATCCAACTTCAAAAAGTTTGCCTCATGCACCGCATGTTCATCGGCTACGTTTTTCCAAGAGATACCACCCCATGCATCGCAAAACATAGTTGCAAGATCACCGGTTGTCACGCAATCAGTATAGTCCGGACCAATATTATAGCTTCCGGCACGGCTCTTATCCTCATACTGTGCCTGCATAATCGCAAGATACGCATAAAGCGGCTCTAATACATGCTGATATGGCCGCGTAGAGTATGGATTTCTAACTACAATCTCATTGCCTGCAAAGGCTGAACGGACACAATCAGGAATAATCCTGTCATTGGCAAAATCTCCGCCGCCAATCACATTACCAGCGCGCGCAGTGGAAATCGCTATGTCTTGATTGATAAAAAAAGATTTTTTATAGCTGTCGGTTACAAGCTCTGCGCAGGATTTCGAGTTGGAATATGGATCATATCCGTTTAGTTCATCAATTTCACGATAACCCCATTCCCATTCCCTATTTTTATACACTTTATCCGTTGTTACATTTAAAAACGACCGCACACTGCCAACTTCACGCACAGCCTCTAAAATGTTAACCGTGCCCATAACATTTGTCTCATAGGTATAGACCGGATCAGCATAAGAATCACGCACAATTGGCTGCGCCGCCATATGAATCACAATATCCGGCTGCGCTCCCTGCATCGCTTTTTTTAATTTTCCTAAGTCGCGAATGTCTCCACGGATATCCGTCATATTTTCTGCAATCTGTGCCAATTCAAACAAAGCCG
>CAZQDA010000092.1:0-10255 GCA_964592155.1 uncultured Christensenella sp. | reverse complement strand
ATATCCCGATACTCCGACTCTTACTTTTTTCATTTCCTTTTTCCTCCTGCTAAATCATTATTTTTCCGCCTGCGATTGTCACGGATACGCCTGTAATATAGCTTGCTCTATCACTTGCTAAAAATGACATCAATTCTCCAATCTCATCCGGTTTCGCCATACGCCCCAACGGAACTTCTTTCAATAAATTTTTCTCATATTCTTCCGGTGCCATTCCCATAAGTGGACCTCTTTCGTCAAATACTTTTTGCATAATAATTGTATCAGTATATCCAGGACAAACCGCATTCACATTAATATTATATTCTGCAAGTTCAAGTGCCAGAACCTGTGTAAGCATCATAATTCCGGCTTTGCTGACACAATAGACTCCATTTCCCGCTTCTCCAATCTTTGCTGCCTGTGAAGCAATATTTACAATTTTTCCGCTCTTTTGTTCAATCATAATTCTTCCTGCAATTTGGCTCAAAAAGAAAGAACCTTTCAAATTGACATCAATTACCGTATTCCAATCCTTTTCCGAAAGATCGATAAGCTTGCTTGCACGTATAATCCCTGCGCAGTTAGCCAGAATATCTACAGTGCCATATTTTTTTACCACCATCTCAACAGATGCTTCACATTCCACTTTTTTCGAAACATCCATTACACAATAAACGGCGCTTCCACCTTTCTTCTGAATGTTATCCACTGTTTCCTTAAGCCCCTCTTCATTCAGATCGAAAATCGCAACTTTAGCTCCATGTGAAGCCATATTATATGCTACGGCCTGACCGATCCCTCTCGCTCCGCCCGTTATGATCGCTATTTTATCTTTTAGCATTACGTCCTCCTTTGCAGCACATAAGCCCTATCTGCTTTATATAATTTTGGAGGGAATATTCAATGATACTCCCTCCAAAGTTTCAAGTACGATTCAATATTGCAACGTCAATTATCCTTTATAAAATGCATCTAAATTGTCCTTTGTTACGATATCAACGCCAGTATCTACATATGGCGGCAACGGATTCAATCCGCTTTCTCTCCATCCGTCCACAGGGTTCAAGAGATTATTCTTTGTGCTGAACAGAAATTGCATCGACCAGAATCCCATGTTGTATGCACCCTGCTTTACAGTTGCATAAATAGATCCATCTTTGATTGCCTGATATACCGTTTCATCATGGTCAAAAGATATTACCTTGACTGCATCCGATTGTCCCGCTTCACGTACTGCCGTTGCAGCACCTAGGCCGCCAGGAGAGTTCACTGCAAAAACACCTTTGATATTTGGATTTCCCTGCAGCATGGCTGACACTGCGCGCGATGCGTCGGCCTGTTCCCCGTCATAATTTCCTTCTGCGACCACCTTCATATTGGGATAGTTTGCTTCGATTGCATCTTTGATGCCCTGTGCGCGCGCTTCATGCGTCGGCGTTCCCGCCGTATAAATGACGCCCACTTCTCCTTCGCTATTTAATGCCTCAGCCATCTTTTCCGCTGCCTTTGAACCTGCATTCGCATTTCCTGTCTGCAAAATTGAATATCGGTTGCTTTCCGGAGAATCAGAGTCGAATACCACGACCTCAACGCCCTGCTCAATTGCTTTATTGATTGGTTCTTTTAACGCCTCATCATTTACGCATGTAATCGCAATCCCCGCCGGATTTTTTGCAAGAACCTGTTCAAGAACAGTGATCTGCTGATTGATGTCAAATTCCTGTGCTCCTGTGTAAACGGTTTTTGCTCCATATATCTTGGCAGCATCTTCAAATCCCCTATAACAATCTTTCCAAAACTCGAGACCATTCATAAACGTGATCATGTAGTATTCATCATTTGGATTACCAACCGCTACTGTACCTGCATCAGTTTGCGTACCTTGACCACCCGATGATGCGTTCTGGGCAGAGCAAGCGCAAAATCCTACCGTTACAAACACGGCTACCATCACGAACACTAAAATCCTCTTCAAATTTTTCATTTTTCCCCTCCATTAAATTATCTTATTTAAAAACCACATGCAGAACATCTGTGATTTCAATACAATTCATCCCTTATGCTCAGGGTTGATTTATTTTGCCTTTCTTGCATGACTAAATGTGTCAATCGTAACCGCAGCAAGTAAAATTGCCCCGCTCACAAGGTCTTGTCCATAGACAGATACGTTAAGCAAAATAAGTCCATTGTTCACAACATTGAGCAAAATGATGCCCAGCACAGCTCCTAGTATTGATCCTTCTCCCCCTGACAAGCTTGCCCCGCCAATTACTGCGGCAGAAATGGCATTCATCTCCACGCCTTCCCCTGTTGTCGGTGTGCATGCTCCAAACCGTGACAAACTTACAATACCCGCAACCGCTGAAAGAACTCCTACTAATGTATACATCACGAATTTCATTTTCGTGACATTCACGCCGGAAAGGCGCGCTGCTTTTTCATTGCTGCCAACATAGAACACATTGCGAAATAGCTCGGTTTTTTTCATCAGGAAGTAAAAAAGTATGGCAAGCGCAACAAATATAATAATGATAAATGGAATGTTTCCAATCGTTCCTTGCCCTAAGAACAGAAAACTTGAATCAGCACTTGGAATCGATAATGCGGAACCAGAAGTTGCAAGCATCGTAATTCCTTTTGCAATGCTCATCATGGCGAGTGTCATGATGAAAGGTGTCAATTTCACCTTGCCAATCATAAAACCATTCGCAAATCCACAGCCGGCTCCCGCAACAATGCCCACAATTGCAGCGAGCCATATATTAACCCCTGAAGCGGCCATAGTTGCGGCAATCATTGATGCAAGCCCCATTACCGAGCCTACAGAAAGATCGATGCCTCCCATTGCCAAAATGAGGGTCATACCGATTACGACGATCCCTTCTGCCGAAAGCCCCACCAGTGTCGTCAAAATATTCTTCTCGGTTAAAAAGTGAGGAGACGCAATTGACATAATGATAAAAAAGCCAATTGTAATGAGTAATACAGGAACTTCTTTTGCTCCAAAAAACCTTTTAAACATCGATTGATTTAAGCTTTCACTTTTTAGATTTTTTTCCATGATATTGTTCCCCCATTAATGTGATGCCGCTCGCATAATTGATTCTTCGTTGATTTCATTCTCTTGAACAATTCCTGATATCATTCCTTCGCGCATGATAATTACCCTGTCGCAAAGCCCGATCACCTCAGGCAGATCCGAAGAAATCACAATAATACCCTTGCCTTTATCACATAAATCCCTTAATATTTTGTAAATTTCCAGACGAACACCAACGTCAATTCCTCTTGTTGGCTCGTCAATGATTAATATTTCCGGCTCTACAGCAAGCCACTTTGCAAATAGTACCTTCTGCTGATTTCCCCCTGAAAGGCTTGAACATAATTGCTTTAGAGACGAAATCTTAATTTTGATTTTCTTAACATAATCTTCAGCTAGCTTTGTCTCTTTGCGGTCATCTAAAAATCGCCCTTTTTTTATTTTCCCAAGCGCTGCCGCCGAAATGTTTTGTCTGATATTATAGTCAATAAAAAGCCCGTCTCCCTTACGATCCTCTGTAATGTAGGCAAGACCCTTGCCGATCGCCGTCTTATAATCACGTATTTCAACCTTTTTTCCGTTTAGAAACACTTCACCGGAATCTTTGGAGTCAATTCCACAAATTGCGCGTGCCAATTCACTGCGCCCTGCCCCGATCAAGCCGGAAAATCCTAATATTTCACCTTTTCTCAACGAAAATTCGATATCACAAAATTTATCTTTTTGCGAGAAATTGGTTACCTTCAATAATTCTTCATTTAATATCTCTGCTGATTTTGATGGATAAATGCTTTCCAATGTTCTTCCAACCATCATAGATACCATTTTATCTGTGTCGATATCACAAACATGATGTGAACCTACATATTCTCCATCGCGATATACCGAAACTCTATCACATATTTCGACTACCTCAGATAATCTATGGCTAATATAAAGCACACTGATATTTTTTTCCTTAAGATGGCTAATCACACTGAATAAGTCTCTTGTTTCTACCTCTGTAAGCGATGATGTTGGCTCGTCCAATATGATAAGCTTACAATCCAGAGAAAGTGATCTAACGATTTCTACAATTTGCTGTTCTGCAATAGACAGGGTTATTACTTTTGACTTTGGTGAAATATCTGCTGAAAAATTTTTGAATAGTTGATTGCATTCCCTGTACATTTTTTTATAATCTACAGTTCCTGATTTTGTCTTAGGCAGTCTGCCCATAAAAATATTTTCCGCAACCGATATCTGCGGACATAAACTGATCTCCTGATGCACAATGCCAATCCCTAATTTTTGTGCATCCACAGGACTTGAAAATTTTACTTCTTTTCCTTCAAATTCAATTGTTCCCATAGTTTGCGGAAATACTCCCGCTATAATATTCATCAAAGTAGATTTTCCGGCGCCATTCTCGCCAATTACTGCATGAACTTCCCCTTTTAAAACTTCAAGGCTGACTTCTTTAAGAGCCCTCGTTCCGGGGAAATCTTTAACGATTCCTTTTAATTGCAGCAACATTTCGCGTTCCATTCTTATGCCCCCCCTTCAAAACTCATACCATTTCCCTGTTGCTACATTCTACTCAAACGATATTTGAATCTTTACTTCTCGTCCCGATTTATCGGCTGAAAGAATGTCAAACGCCTCTTTGGTCTCTTCCACAGGCATTACGCGCGTGACGATCTTTTCCACCGGAACCCGCCCTGAAGAAATCAGCGCAACGCTCGCGTCAAAATCATACGTGTTAAAGCACCATAAACCACACATATTGAAATCCCTATAGGCCCAGTCAAAGGCCGGCAGTGACACTTCGCCCACGGGAAGGCCGCTTTGCACGTACATCCCGCGTTTGCGAAGTGATCCGAAGGCGTCTTTCATTGCGGCTTCTGCGCCGGTACATTCTATCACGATGTCTACCCCATAGCCGTCTGTACGCTTTTGTATTTCTTCCGGAACGTTTACCTTGGTAGGATCAAACACTTCGGTCGCCCCCCACTGCTCACAACGCTCCCGCCGTCCGGGCTGGATTTCCGTCATATAAATAAAAGATGCCCCCGCTGCTTTTGCTCCAAGCAATGTCAGGCTGGCCGTCGGCCCTCCTCCTGTCACAAGAAGCTTATCCCCAATCTGCATATTACCGCGGCGAATTCCATAAAGTGCCACGGAAAGCGGCTCTACGCACGCTCCCTGTTCAAACGTCACATTGTCCGGCAGCTTGACGAGGTTGTATTCCTTGACCGTACAATATTCCCCAAATCCGCCATACGGCCATTGCAGTCCGATCGCCCCAAACTGCTCGCACATATGCTCGAGACCCATTCTGCAGTATTTACATTTGCCGCAGTGCAAAAGCGGCATAACGCACACTCTGTCTCCTGTTTTCCATTTGCTCTTATCAATGTCGTCGCCCAGTTCTTCTATCACGCCCGAAAACTCATGGCCCATCACAAGCGGTCCCATATGCCCTGTCAACGGATGGGGTTTATCCACCCATAAGGTTTGCGCACCGTGGACATATTCATGCAGGTCTGTCCCGCAGATCCCGCACCTTTTTACTTTAATCAGGGCTTCGTCTGCGGCCGGTTTTGGTACTTCAAGCTCTTCTATTCTGATGTCTTGTTTTCCATGCCATCTGGCTGCTTTCATTTTCATTGATCCACTCCCCCTCCTTTTATTCCTCTTCTTACAAAATCGGACATGCGATCAACTCATGCCGCGGGAACTTGCTGAATACGATCGGGCCATCCTTCGTGATGACCAGTTCGTCCTCAATTCTCGCGCCAATGTGACCTTCTCCATCGTATGTCTCGATTGCAATCACCATGCCTTCCTTGAGCTCTACCGGATGATCCAGCGAAAAACTTCTCTCGATCATCGGACGTTCCCACAAACCTACGCCAAGCCCGTGCGCAAACGCAAGCCCAAACGATTCGCCTTGGTTTTTAAATCCCCAGTGGTCACATTTCGGCCATGCGTTCACCACATCCGCCGTCGTATTTCCCACCTTGCACTGCTCAATGCCAGCCATCAGCATTTCGTAAGCGCTCTTGTATACATCCTTTGCCTTCTGTGTCGGTTCGCCGCAGCTCAGTGTGCGGTAATAGCATGTGTGATATCCGTTCATCAGCGTCACGATATCCGCGAATACAAGGTCTCCCGGTTGAATCAGCCTGTCAGAAGACAAATGCGGATGCGGATGCGTTCTTGTTCCGCTCGTCATTTGAATATTGATCGCCCACTGTCCGCCCAGCCTGTGCAGCTCATTTGCAGCAATTCCCTGCAGCTCATTCTCGCGCACTCCGGGATGCAGCGATCTTGCCATCTGGTAAAATGCCGCGTCTACCGTCGCCGCCGCGTTCATCATGACCAAAATTTCATCATATGTCTTGATTTCGCGCGCCTGCAACATCACTTCCTGTCCATTGCCCAGCGTATATCCCCGTTTTTGCAGTTCTGTGAAAAGCTCCCCGTCCATGATGTCGACGCCAATCGGCGACTTGGGATCAATCCCGTTTTGCTCCATCACCATGCGCAGATCTTTTTCAAAATTATCAAGATGCGTCTTCCATTCCGCCGGAAGCGCACCAAACATCGTTGTATGCGCAGGATAGGTTCTGTCAGCAATCCAAGGGCAATTCAGTTTTTCCGCCGCGACTTCCGATCCAAATCCAAAAATATAGGGTTCGCCGTTTCGCGGAATAATCGCATAACGCCCCATATTATCGACTTCCGGCGACGCAACCGCCGTGGACGTTGCATATCGTTTATTCTCTGTCGCAAACAGAATCAGGCAGCCGAACTCTGTCTTTTCCATCGCCTCTTTGATCTTCTGAACGCGCTCTTTCCTCATTTTGTTGAAATCGATCCGTTCCTCGTAATCGACTTGCATCAGTCCCTTTGTTCCATACAACATTTCTTGTCTCTCCTTTATCTAATTTATCGTTCACTAAATATGCCGGCAAATTACATCTTCCGATACTACTGGTTTTCAGTTTTTTGATGATTTTTGGTTTTCTAAAATTTATGTTGGTTTCGTGTATTCCAATCTCTCCTGTGCTTTTTATACATTCGGAATACTTTTTGTATACTTTACATGCTAATCTGATTGTTGTTTGTTTTAATTCGCAGGCTGCTTTTCATGAAACAGCACTTTGCGACTAGACTTTGTTTTGTTTTTCTTTGGTATACCAGAAGTATACGTCAGTCTTTTTTGTTTGTCAATAACAAATTTTATTTTTTTTACATTCTTTTTCCCGCACTTGACTGAATCGCATTTTTAGGATAAACTTTTGGTATACCAATTAAATACATTTTGTATTTGACGGATATGTTTCGTGGGAATGAGGACAAACTTATGGCAAAAAATCAAATGGATATAAAAAACGATAATAAGCGTGAATACGCCTATGCTCAAATCAAAGAAATGATCGTTTCAAACGAGCTTGCGGGCGGAACCTTTCTGATCGAGCGGCAGCTTTGTGAAAAACTGGGCCTCAGCCGCACGCCTGTGCGCAGCGCCCTGCAGGAGCTTATTAACGACAAACTAGCCGTGGGCTTTCCCGGCAAAGGAATCATGGTTGCTGAAATCTCAGTGAAGGACGTGATTGAAGTTTATCAGTTAAGAGAGGTGCTTGACGTGCTTGCACTGAAACTGTTTTTAAACAAGCCGGATAATAAGCCTGTTATCGATGAGATGCGCTCTCATGTCTTATCTATGAAAGAAATGCTGGAGAGCAACAATTTTGAAGATATGACCCTGCATGATATGAGTTTTCACAGTTGTTACCTCAATAACACCGGAAACAGCAGACTCCAGGAAATCTTAAGCTCGCTTTGGAATCAGATGCAGCGTATTGTTTTCTCGGTCAAATCTCTGGAACGGTATCAGGAGACGTATCTTGAGCACAAGCAGATTATGGAAGCAATTGACGCGGGGGATTACGATAAAGCGCTGGAAATGCTGCGCGCGCATATGATTGCATCCAAGGTTTATCATATCGAGCGGCTTTCCTAATTTTTGCAGGAATGCTCACCCTCAAGCGAGTCCGTCGCTTGCTTGGGATCGATACATCGTTTTATTTCGTTTATTTTCTTTATCATACTATCTAAGTCGCATTTTTTCAATAGCTCCATTCCTTAAAATTTATGCTCTACGCGGACAAGGAAAAAGACCTGCAACCACAGGTCTTTTTTTACGCTTCCGCAAAGGTTGCGGCATTTTTACTGTTTTCACGCTTTCTAAAAATAGTCTGAAAAATAGGGTTTTTCTGAAGGAATCATCGTTTCCAAAAGCCGGACCAAATACCAGTCTGCTTTCAGCCTGTCGTTATTGTAAAGATAGGTAGGCCTCTTATACCCCATCATCATGGTTGTCAGCGTCCCGATGGAAAGCTCTATAAGTTTGCCATCCTCATATTCCTCCACGCTTTCGCAGCATACTTTTTCATCCTGCCAATAGAGATGAAAAACGCCATGATTCCACTGCGCCACCGGATCGCTGATCTTTAAATAAAAATCGCGCCGTTCGCCAGTCTCCTGAAACGGATATTCTTCCAAAAATTGCTTTACATCAACAATCCTTGCCATGTAATAGGTCTTAATGGTCTCAGAAATTTCACTGTCTTCAAATTCAAAAGCAATCGCCTCTCCCGAATAGTTATTTCCTTCCACTTTATTCGCCATGGAAAAATGTGCGCTGATATAGTTCCAGATTCCATACTTTGCCTCCTGGGTCAGGTAGACAATTTCTTTGATCTGAAGTATTTCGCGGCTGATATAATAAATGACATAGCCAAGCGGTTTTTGCTCCCTGTTGTAATAAACCGCTGCCATAATATCGTCTGATTCCCATCGCCAATATTCCTCCCACTCCAGGTCTGCGCGGATCAGCGCGCCATGGCGCTGCAGGGAAAAATATTTGTATACGTTCTTTATATCCTCGTTTTCCATGGCGGACACACGCTGCATCATCCCCTCCACGGGCTGCGGCCTTGGAAGCTGGGTGTCCTTGATCGTAAAAGTCATCTTATCTGAAACGATCTCCCACCCCTGTTTGCGGTAAAACGGGATGGAATAAGGATACAAAAAAGAAATGGACTGCTGCTGCTCACGCATATGGCCAAGCGCCTGTTTGATCAACGCATGAACAAGCCCTTTTCCGGTATACTCAGGATAGGTCGCAACGCCCGTTACTCCGCCCATCTTGAATATCTTTCCCTGAATATTGACCTCCATTGGGTAAACCACAACCTGCGACGCCAGCCGGCCTTTATAAAACCATCCCAGCACATAGGAGGAATCAAAAATAGGTTTTTTGGATTGCTTCATTTCATTATCCGACCACCCTACACGCGCCATATCATAGGAAGTCACCTGAAACGCATAACGCAGCAGCGCATCGAAATCTTCGAAATCGCCTTCTTTTAGCCGCCGGAATTCAAATTGTTCTTCTTGATACATGATATGTCCCCTCCTTCGAACTTTACAATTGCCATTTTTTGTTTTTGAGTCGTCTTTTTTATTTCTCAGCGGATTTCCTGTTTCTTTCATACACCGCTCCAAGTTCTTATTATACCATACCATTTGAGGATTTTATTCTAAAATCTATCGAAACAAAAAACAATTGTATTTTAGAGTCTTGCTCCCCAAAACATCTTGATAAATCGTGCTGATTATGTGAAAATAAGGGTAATTGGCATCAGTCTATCGTTGAAGCGCTTAGAGGAAGGTTGTTATGCATAAAAAAACCGAAAAACTTTTTATATCGACCAAAAAAAACAGTCAATTACATCTGCATTCCGTTGAGGAGAAAATCCGGAAAAAGGACGAACAGCTTTTAAGAATGTTTCAGGCAATGCAGACCCCTATGAATGAAATTTCCGAACTCATGTATGTGGCGGACATCGAAAACTACGATCTTTTGTTTGTCAATAACGCAGGCAAAAAAAGCTTTCATATTCAGGAAACAGACGGCCTCAAATGTTATCAGGCCCTGCAGGGACGGGATACGCCCTGCCCCTTCTGTACCACACCGATGTTAAATTTGGACGAAAACTATACCTGGGAGGTCACGAACCCAATCACAAACAGGCACTATTTGCTGAAAGATCGCCTGATTGAATGGGATGGCAAGCTCGCCCGCCTTGAAATTGCATTTGATACCACAGACGCCGAAAACGAAAAGATTGAACTTCAGGCTATGCTCGACAGCGAAAAAGTGATCGTTGAATGTATCAG
>CAZQDA010000091.1:3160-10300 GCA_964592155.1 uncultured Christensenella sp. | reverse complement strand
CCCACGGACGGAAGCTGATCCGCATCGCCCACCAAAATCAGCCGCGAGCCTTCTTTGAGCGCCTTTAACAGATTGTGGAACAAAAACACATCCAGCATGGACACTTCATCCACAATGACCGCGTCTGCTGTCAGGGGATTTTCTTCATTCCTACGGAAATAACAGTTGAAAGCGTCTTCATCATAGGAATATTCCAGCAGGCGATGCAGCGTGCCCGCAAGCGCGCCCGTCGCCTCCTGCATCCGCTTTGCCGCGCGCCCTGTTGGCGCGGTGAGGCTGCACGAAATTCCCGCGCCGCCTAAGATATTCAGCACCGCTTTTAAAATCGTCGTTTTTCCTGTTCCCGGCCCGCCGGTGATAATGCAGATACGGTTTTCCGCCGCCTGCAAAACAGCCTCTTCCTGCTCCTGCGTCAAAGAAAACGCCGCCTTTTGTTTCCTAAGCTGCTTATCGAGATTTTTAATTTTTAGAGGCGCGCGCGTTTTGACCATTGCGCACAGCTTCGCCGCGCACCGCGATTCCGCCCTGTAAGCGGACGATAAAAATACCACCTGCTGGTCCGGATAATACTTTTTCAGTATAATATCCTTTGAGAGCACCAGCGCGAGGAGCGCCTGATTCACGCTTTGCTCCGGCACGTTTAGGTTTTTCGCCACATGCGGAATGAGCTGCGTTCTGTATACATAGGTGCTGCCCTGCGCGAGCACCTTGCTTAGTACGTTTAAAATGGCATTTTTCACACGGAAGGGCGATCCCTCCTCAATTCCGATTTTGAGCGCAATTTTATCTGCCGTCAAAAAATCGATCCCGCGCACATGCTTGATCAAAATATACGGATTTTCCCGCACATGCTTTGCCGCGCCTTCGCCCAGCGCCGCTGCTGCTGCGGTCGCCTGGCGCGCGGTGAGCCCCATGCCCATCAGGTCGGCAAAAATATATTTCTTTTGTGAATATTCCTCCATTGCCGCGTGTACGCTGTCCGCAAGGCGGCGGGATACGCCTTTTACTTTTGCAAGTTCCCTGTGGTCGTGCTCGATCACATCAAACGTATCTTCCCCAAAGGTTTCCACAATCCGCTGCGCGAGCACCTCTCCAAGGCCTTTGATAAATCCGCCGGAAAGGAAAAGAACCACATCGTTCAAATCCTGCGGGAGCGCGCTCTCGTAGGATTGCACCGCAAACTGGGTGCCGTATTTTGCATGGGTTTTATATGCACCAAAAAAGCGCGTCTGCTCGCCGGGCTTCAAATCAGGCATATTGCCCACCACAATGGTGGGCTCTTCTGCCTCGATTTCCGCCACGGTGTAACCATCCGCGCTTTCATAGATAATGCTTAAAACCGTTCCAATCAGTTCTTCGCTCAAATTTCCTTCTTGATGGCCTCCACCATGTCAAGCTTTTCCCACGGCAGATTCAGGTCGTCTCTTCCGAAATGACCATAAGCCGCCGTCTGCCTGTAGATCGGCTTTCTCAGCTGCAGCTTTTCGATGATCGCCGTCGGGCGAAGGTCAAACAGCTTTGTGATGATATCCGCAATCTCTGTGCTGTGCTTTTTGCCTGTACCGAATGTTTCTACGAATACGGATACCGGACGCGCAACGCCGATGGCATAGGCAAGCTCGATCTCGCAACGATCCGCAAGACCAGCCGCAACAACGTTCTTCGCAACATAACGCGCCGCATATGCCGCGCTTCTATCCACCTTGGACGGATCTTTTCCTGAGAAAGCGCCGCCGCCGTGACGACCCATGCCGCCGTAGGTGTCAACAATAATCTTTCTGCCCGTCAGCCCGCTATCGCCCTTTGGTCCGCCAATAACAAAGCGGCCTGTCGGATTCACGTAAATCTTGGTGTCTTCGTCGATCATGTCAGCCGGAATCATAGGCTTTATCACATGCTCGATCATATCTTTCCTGATCTGCGCCTGCGTCGCTTCCGGATCGTGCTGGGTGGAAATAACCACCGCATCCACACGGAACGGCTTCCAGTTTTCGTCGTATTCCACTGTCACCTGCGATTTTCCATCCGGGCGGAGATAATCGAGCGTATCGTTTTTCCTGACTTCCGCCAGACGCTTAGTCAGCTTGTGTGCCAGATAAATCGGCATCGGCATCAATTCAGGTGTTTCATTGCAGGCGTATCCAAACATCATGCCCTGATCGCCCGCGCCGTTTTCCGCGTCGTCATCATTGTCCTCACGAACCTCAAGCGCCTTATCAACGCCCATGGCGATATCCGGCGACTGCTCGTCAATGCTTGTGATCACGCCGCAGGTTTCTCCGTCAAAGCCATAATCCGCCTTGTCAAAACCAATCTGCTTTATGGTTTCGCGCGCAATTTTTGCGATGTCAACGTAAGCGCTTGTCGTAATTTCACCCATCACCAGCACGAGGCCTGTGTTCACAGCCGTTTCGCATGCCACGCGCGCATTCGGATCCTGCTCCAGAATCGCGTCGAGTACGGAATCCGAAACCTGATCGCATACTTTATCAGGATGGCCCTCAGTGACTGATTCCGAAGTAAATAATCTTCTCATTATCGTTCCTCCAATATTTATTACTACACAAAAATATGTATGATTTCACTAAGTATTTATTATACCAAAGGATTTCCATCTTTTCAATCAAAAAAACAGGCGCGCAACTCCTTCGCACCATATTTCATGTAAGGAATATCATTTACTGGTAATCGATATAGGTTTTCCCATTGCGCTCAAAGACTTCCGCGCTTACTCCATACAGCGTCCGGATCAAGTCCCCGCAAATAATCTCGCGCGGGTTTCCTTCGCACAACACGGTTCCTTCCTTCATGACATAAACGCGGTCGCAATATTTGCACGCGACGGAAAGGTCGTGAAGCGCCGCCAAAATTGTTTTTCCTGAGCGCTTCATCATTTGAAGGGTCGTGATCTGGCTTCCCATATCAAGATGGTTGGTCGGCTCGTCCATCAACACAACATCCGTGTCCTGCACCAGCGCGCGCGCAATCAGAACCCTTTGCCTTTCCCCTCCGGACAGGTTTAGGAAGCTGCTTTTCAAAAACGTCTCCATCCCTACCCTGCAAAGCATTTCCCGTACAATGGCAAGGTCTTTTTCTGTCAGCGGCTCCATCCTCTTTTTGTGCGGATACCGCCCCATGGCAACCACTTCCTCCACCGAAAAATCAAAGCTGGTGTTGTTTTCCTGAGCAACCACGGCAATCTCCCGCGCCATCTGACGGTTGGTCATGCGCGCAAGGTCGCGTCCATTGACAAGAATATTCCCCTGCGTGGGCCGCGCAACCTTATAGATATTTTTGAGCAGTGTGGTTTTCCCGCTGCCGTTCGGCCCGATAATCCCCACAAATTCGCCTTGATTGACCTCAAGACAAACCCCTCTTAAAATTTCAAATTCGCGTACCGCGTACTTAAGGCCGCTCACGCTTAGAACCGTTTTTGTATTCATGCCTTTTCCCCAAACGAATATTTGCGCGCTTTGAGCATCCACAAAAAGAGCGGCGCGCCGATCATAGCTGTGAGGATACCGATCGGAATTTCCTTCGGCGCGTCAAGCATACGCGCCCCTACATCCACCCAGATCAGGAAAATCGCGCCAAACAAAACGGAAAGCGGAATCACCTTCTTATGATCCGCACCCACGAGCGAACGCACGATGTGCGGTACTACAAGCCCCACAAAGCCGATGCAGCCCGCCACCGCCACCGTTACGCCTGTGAGAACCGCCGTAATGACAATCAGCACATTGCGCACGGCATTGAGGTTTACTCCCAGCGTCACCGCCGTGCCATCTCCCATCATCATCGCGTTAAGCGGCGCGGAAAGGCTGAACATTACAAGGATGCTTGGCACACTTACAACCGCAACGGGCAGCAGCTCCGTCCACCCCGCGCCCGCAATTCCGCCCAGCAGCCAAAAGCTCGTTTCGCGTATTTTGGTATCGTCCGGCGCGTTATAAACGACAAAGTTTGCAAACGCGCCAAACATGGCGGCAACCGCCATTCCCACCAGAATTAATGTAATGGGAGTGACCGATCTTCCGTTTTTTGAAAACGCATACACCACCGTGATGGAAAGAATTGCGCCCAGAAAGGCGCCCGCCTGCACCTTGAACAGCCCAAAAATCGCAAAACCGCCCAAAATGATCGCCAGCACCGCTCCAAGGTACGCGCCGGAGGAGATGCCAAGCACGTAAGGGTCTGCAAGCGGATTTTTGGTCAGCGCCTGCATCGCCACGCCCGCAAGCGACAAGCCCGCGCCCACCATCACGCCCAAAAGGACGCGGGGGGCGCGCAGATGCCAGACAATATTCTGCGTGTTTTCAGCGACCAAAGCGGGGTCTCCCAACCCAAACATCTTTTGAAACATGGCATTCCACACCGTATCAAACGAAATACCGACCGGACCAATCCCGATGCACAGAATGATGGACAGGATCAAAACGATCCCTAACATAATACAGCAAATGAATGTGTTTTCTTTGATGTACGCGCTCACCCTTTTCATTCTGATTCCACAAACCGCTCCGGATGAAATCCCTTTGCAAATTTTTCAATCGTATCCGCGATGCGCGCGCTTGCAAACACCTCCGGCAGCGTAATCACAAGGAAATTCTCTTCCTGCACCGCCCTCATGCCCGACAGCGCCGGGTTCGATTTCAACTGCCGGATTTTTTCATCAAGCGGCGTTCCGCTGTAATCGTTGATCACAATGATATCCGGATCGGCCTGCACCACCGCCTCCCAGCTTACCGTATTCCATGTCTTCTCGAGGTCTTCAAATACGTTAACCCCGCCCGCACGGCGAATTAACTTGGACGTGAAATTATTTCCGGGCGTATACGCGCCGCCGTCCATTTCCATGTCAAAATTGAACACTCTCACCGGCGCGGCGTCTTTCACTTTTTCCTCTATGGCGGCAATTTTTGCCTTCATGCCGCCCACAACTTCATTTGCCTGATCCTCCACCTGAAAAATTTTCCCAAGATTGTAAAAATCCTGATAAACGTCTTCCACATCCGCGCCCGCCTTATAGCTTTCGATGGAAGCAAGCGACATCATACCATTTTCTGTAAGCGTATCGTGGGATGCAATTCCCTTTTTGCCGAACGCGCTGCCGCGCCCGTAAATAAAATCAGGATCGAGGGCAAGAACAACCTCGAGGCTCGGCTGCCCTTCCTGCGTCAGGCTCTGCTTTGATTCATATTCGGCGCGGTACTCTTCTGCTACCTGCGCGTTATTGTAGCTTGTCGCGATGATTTTATCGCCAAGGCCAAGCGCCATCAGCTCTTCCCCCGCGTTGGGATTGGCCGCAATTACGCGCTCAGGCACATGGTCAAAGGTCACCACCGCATCCTCATAGGTGGTAAGTTCAAAAGGAAATACTGAATCCGCGGATGCAGGCACTTCTTCCGACGGCGAAACGCTTGCTGCCGACTCCTGCATGGGAACGCCGCACGCAATCAAACCTGCTGTCAATATGGCAACAATCGCCATACCAACCATTTTTTTCACGCTCTTCATTTTTTTCTCCTTATTTTTTCAATATACCCTTGGGGAGGGAAAACGGGCAAACACAGGTTTTCACACCTGCATTTGCCCGTTTTTTCAAATGCAAAATAAAAATACCAATCCGTAACTCGCAGATTCTTGTATCGATCGTTTTAAGGGCCGGTCTTCTGACTCTTACATCAACGCGCGTTATCCGCCTTCCCGGAAAAAAATTCCAGTGGCCTTCTGGATAACCGCTCCATAATTACAGCGGCGGTACCGTACAGGACTTTCACCTGTTTCCCCAACCGGGCATTGCCCGGTCGCCCATAAAAAGCAAGTATTCTAATGAACTATATTATACAGAGAAAAATGAAAAAAAACAAGCTGCTTTTCTCTGATCATTCCAAAACCGAACCCTTACAAGGTAAGGCCTTCAAACTGGGAAAGCGGCATGGGTCGCGAAAACAAAAAGCCCATACCATAATTACAGCCGACCTTTTTCAAGAGCCGCACATGCTCCTTGTTTTCAATCCCGCCGGATATGATCAGCATACCAAGCTCATGCGCCATATGTACAATGTTATTCAGCACGATCCCCGTGCGCTCCTTCTCCACTTCTTCGCCTTTGAGAAAATCCCTGTCCAGCTTAATGAGGCTGATCGGCATATCTTTTAACAGTTTAAGCGATGTATAGCCTGATCCAAAGTTATCGACAGCCAGACGAAAACCCATTTCGCTCAAGGTCATCATATACTCCATCAAAAAACGGCTGTTTTCAAAAACGATGGTTTCATCGAGCTCCAGTTCGATCAGGCAGGGCGGCGTGTGGTATTTTTCAGTGATTCCGGTAATCCGTTCAATAAAATCATTTTTATAGATATTCAGGGGAGAAATATTCACTGAAATCGGAACTGGCATCTGCCCGTTTTCCGTCCACTTCTGGATCAGCTTACACGCCTGCTCCAGCATATACATATCAAGCTCCATGATGGTGCCGTTTTGCTCGAGCAGGGGGATAAACATTCCGGGCATAACAACGCCCTCCTGCGGATGCTGCCATCTTGCAAGAACATCTGCTCCGACAATTCTGCCTGTCGTCATATCGTATTTCGGATGGAAAAAAGGAACAAACTCCTGCCGCTGCATTGCGCCTGCGGCATCCTCGAGCAAACGTTTTAAAAGCTCGCTCTGCCCCTCCATTTCCTTGCTGTAGAGCGCATAAGGCAACCTTTCCCGTCTGGACTTTTTCAATGCCAGCGCAGTCATATTCCTGATATTTTCAGGCAATTCTTCCATGCCTGTAAGCTCGTAAATTCCACAAGTGAAAAAAGGCGGATAATTATATTTGCAAACTCCGTCCGACACTTCTATGGCGTTCAGTTTTTCGAGGATTCTTTCAATCCGCTCAATGAGGGCCTGTTCGTTTTCAACCTGCAGCAAAATGCCAAAATGATCGAGCGTTTCCCTGCACGCCGCCTCTTTTTCGCTGATTTCGCTTTCAATCACTCTCGCAATGGCAACCGCGTCAAGGTCTGCCGCCCTGTACCCGAAAAAGTGATGGATTTGATTAAAGTTTTCCGAACAGATAATCACATACGCATACCCTGTCTTGCCGGGTACCGCTTCAAAAAAGCGCTTCATCCCCTCCCAGTT
>CAZQDA010000091.1:0-3060 GCA_964592155.1 uncultured Christensenella sp. | reverse complement strand
TCTTGCAGGCCAGCGTAATTTTTTGCGCCTCGCTTTTTCCATACGCTGACTTTTGGTATGTCTGCATGAGCTTTTCAATCCCTTCTTTGCAGCTTTGGACACGCTTAAGCACCGCTTCTTTATCTTTTTGCAGCTTCATCTGCCCTTCCAAAATAACCTCTGTCGGAATCTGGGCGTTGTTTCCAATATTTCTGGTATAAACATCCCCGCCAACGCTATAAATCCCGCCCATCAGGGTTGATCTCCTGCCGGAAAGCCGTAGCGTACCTTCACAGATGATATCCGCAAGCATAATCACATCTGCGGTAATATTTCCACCCGCTTTTACTTTCGCATTTTCAATAAAATAGCTTCTGACATTTCCATTGGCTTCAATTTCGCTGTTCTTCCCCGTCACGCCTTTGCACAAGATCACATTGCCGCCCGCCTTCATCCGCGCATTTTGTGCCGAGCCTTTTACAATAATATCTCCATCCGCCTTAACCGTGCTGTTTTCTATATTTCCGTCCACAAATACGGTTCCGTCAAACACAATTTTTTCATTTTCCAAATCTTTAACAGCCATGGCCCTGTGCACGTATATTTTGCCCTCACGCATGCTCACAAGACCGTCACAGCACGCATACAGCATAAGCCCTGTCAGCGTTGTATTGCTGCCTGAAATATCCGCAAGCCTTTTTCCGTTTTCACCTGGTATGGTTTCGCCCATAATATTCCATCCGTCGCGCCCAAGCCCCGCGGGCAAAATTTCACCCAGAAGGTCTCCCGCTTTTACACTTGTATACTGAATTTGCGCATAATCCTCGGCGCTGTTAAACTCCGTTGGCTCTTGCGCCTGCTTAAAGTGACATTTCAGCGTCGCGTCTTCGCCGCCCATTGGCTCTTCGCCCTGCGCAATGATGAACGCACGGTTATAGACCGTATGCTTTGCCAACCGATAGATATAATTTTTCTTAATGCCCTCTACAATCCCCTGCTCGCCAAGTTTATCTAGAATATCCTGTTCCTTGACCGGGCGTCCCCCTTTTTTGGGCGGCACAATCAAAATATGCGCAAACATCTTGTTTGGTGCAACCGTGACTTCTACCTGTGCATCGAGCTCGCTTCGCTCATCCTCACTTTCAAATACCTCTTCTTTGGGTGCATCCTCTTCCGGAGGATCGTTTTGCTCCAAATCTTCGCTCTCCAGCGCTTCCCTGATGACGCTGCTCACGTCAAACACAGGCTCTACATATTCCTGGTGGTCAGGATGCCAATCTTTTGAGTCTTCCATAAAAACAAACCTCTTATTTTATTCAGGGAACCGCGCGTCTTGCCCATATCCAGCCAAAGTAAAGAATACCGGAATACGCCGATTGCCTTTCGGCAGGCCTTCTCCGGCGCTTTTGCGCAAAGGAAATTTTCCTTCTCCCAATCAATGCAGTAAGCCAAAAAGGGCTGCCTGCCACAAGCGTACGCAGTACGCTGCTCCGCACTGCACATTATAATACTATATATAACCGGTATAATTTTATGATAAACAGTATGATGCTATCATATAGTATAACAAATCGATTTTTTTTGCACAAGCATTTTGGTCAAAAAAAAGCTTTTGCCAATGATTTGCAAAAGCTTTTTGAGACTTTTATCTATGCCGCCCACGGCGCCATGCCTGGGAAAAAAATGCTGGAAAGCATCAGCATAATAAATCCTGCTACCACATTGCCAAGGATGACAAGCGGAATTGCCTTTGCGGGCTTTAATCCAAGCACGCTCGCAATCAGCGATCCCGTCCACACGCCTGTACCCGGAAGCGGTATCGCGACAAAAATGAAAACGCCCAGATAACCGTATTTTTCAATGCCGCCTTTGTGCTTTTCCACTTTTCCCATCAGCCAGTTAGCAAACTTATTGAAAAATTTGACTTTGCTGGCCTGCATCCACCGAATAATCTTTTCAATAAAGAAAATGATGAACGGAGCCGGAAGGCAGGAGCCGATCAACGCAATAATATATGTTGTCCAGAAAGGAACCCCGAGGCCAAGCCCCAGAGGAATCGCCCCTTTGAGTTCTATAATCGGCAATATGGATGTTCCAAATACCGTCCAAAGACTTGCCGCATCTGCCATAAATGATTTACTCCTTTTTTTAAATTGAACACTACAATCATACTGTATCTATGATATAATTTCAATAAAAATACAATCAGTTTAGAAAGAGTTAAGGAATAAAGCAGGCAATATGAGAAAAATTTTAGGCGCGCTGCGCCGCGCAGACGAACAATTTTCCATGATTTCTCCCGGCGACAAAATTGCGGTCGGGCTTTCCGGCGGAAAAGACTCCATGCTTCTGTTGTATGCGTTGAGCCTCTATCAAAAATACGCCAAAACGCAATATGAACTTACGGCGATTACTGTGGATCTCGGCTTTGGAAACTATGCGACGGATGTGATGCAGACGTATGCGGATCAGCTGAATATACCGCTAACGGTTATCAAAACACAGATATCAGAAGTCGTATTTCAAATCCGCAAAGAAAAAAATCCCTGCGCCTTATGTGCAAAAATGCGCAAGGGCGCTCTTTACGAAAAAGCCAAAGCGCTTGATTGCAATAAGGCTGCTTTTGCCCATCATGGCGACGATGTGATCCAAACGCTGATTATGAGCCTGATGTACGAGGGACGTGTCAACACCTTTTCCCCTAAATCTTACCTGTCGCGCCGCGACATCACCCTGATTCGTCCGTTTGTCTTCCTGCGGGAACACGATATCATTTCCGCCGTCAAAAAGCTCGAGATTCCCATCGCGAAAAATCCATGCCCCATTGATTTTTCCACCAAACGCGAGCAGGCAAAGGAAATTGTCAATTATCTGAACACACTAAACCCGCAGACCGCCGATAATTTTCTTGGCGCCGTCAAAAACACGAACACCTATAACCTGTGGGATAAAGACTTCGACCATTTGGTGTGATAACGGAAAAAAAGAACGCACATTTTTCCGTGCGTTCTTTTTATGATCTGTGCTTATCAGCCTACCGGCGTGTAATAAAGCTCGAGCATCTTATCTGTCAATTCCTGC
>CAZQDA010000090.1:0-10505 GCA_964592155.1 uncultured Christensenella sp. | reverse complement strand
CATCAACGCCTCCGGACGTATGATGAACGGAAAAGAGGCGGTCGAGCTGCTGCTGGCACGCGATGAAGAAGTGGCACGCGAAAAGAGCGAAAGCATCAACCAGTACAACGACGAACGCCGCGAACTGGACAAAAAGATTACCGACGAGGCAAATGCCATCATCGACGAGTTTTCCAACATGGAAGACCGGAAAGCCATCGTCGTCTACGACCGTAGCTGGCACAAAGGCGTAATCGGCATCGTGGCTTCCCGTCTGACCGAGAAATACTACCGTCCGGCTGTCGTCCTGACCAAATCATCGGAACTCATCACCGGCTCGGCACGCTCCGTCCCCGGTTTCGACATCTATAAAGCGATCGAGAGCTGTCGCGACCTGTTGGAAAACTTCGGAGGACATACATACGCCGCCGGTCTTTCGCTGAAAGAGGAAAACCTGGAGGCCTTCACCGAACGCTTCCTCCGGTTAGCTGCCGAAGAGATCATCCCCGAACAGATGACACCCCAAATCGACGTAGACGCGGTCCTCGACCTGAAAGACATCAACGTCAAGTTCATGAACGAACTGAAACGGATGAACCCCTTCGGTCCGGACAACCAGAAACCGGTCTTCGGTTCACTGGCGGTAAAGGATTACGGCACCAGCAAACTGGTCGGCAAAGAGTTGGAACATATCAAACTGGAAATGATCGACGACAAGTCGCACACGCCCATGCACGGGATCGCTTTCGGCATGCACCAGCACAGCAGCCACATCAAAGAGATGAAACCGTTCAACATCTGCTACACCATCGAGGAGAATACCTACAACGGCAACACATCGCTGCAACTGATGATAAAAGACATCCGTGTGGATGAAATGTGAAGGACTGCGGTGGACGTCTACCATAAGATACTAGGAAAGTATTGGGGATACCCGGCTTTCCGTCCCTTGCAGGAGGAGATTATCCACGCAGTCTGCGCAGGGAAAGACACACTCGGATTAATGCCGACGGGAGGTGGCAAATCAATCACATTCCAGGTGCCGGCGATGACAATGGAGGGAATCTGCCTCGTTGTCACGCCCCTTATCGCCCTGATGCGCGACCAGGTGGACAACCTGCGGAAGATCGGCATCCCGGCGACAGCCGTCTATTCGGGCATGCTCCATCAGGAGATCACGGCGGAATTGGAGCGGTGCATTTCGGGCACATACAAGTTCCTCTATGTCTCGCCTGAACGCCTGGCGACGGAGGCATTCCGGATGAGGCTACAGGAGATGAAGATCTGCCTGTTGGTGGTAGACGAAAGCCACTGCATATCCGGTTGGGGCTATGACTTCCGCCCCTCCTACCTGCGCATCGCCGAGATCCGGGAGATGCTGCCGGGCGTACCGGTATTGGCGCTGACGGCAACAGCGACGCCGGAGGTCGTCAGCGATATTCAGGAAAAACTGCTCTTCCGCGAGAAACAGGTATTCCGGACAAGCTTTGCCCGTCCGAATCTGGCCTACATCGTCAGGAAAACAGAAGACAAACCCCAGACACTGCTCTATATACTGAAGAGAGTACCCGGCTGCGCCATCGTCTACGTGCGCAACCGGAAACGGACCAAAGAGATTGCCTTCCAGTTGCAGCAAGCCGGCATCGCGGCGGACTATTTTCACGCCGGACTGAGCCGTGAAGAGAAAGAGCTCCGGCAGAACCGCTGGAAGCGCGACGAATGCCGCGTCATCGTCTCCACCAACGCCTTCGGAATGGGGATCGACAAGCCGGATGTGCGGCTGGTCGTCCATATCGACATGCCGGGATCACTGGAAGAATACTTTCAAGAGGCAGGACGCGCCGGACGGGATGGTTACAAAGCCTTCGCCGTAGTCCTCTGCGCCGAAAACGACAAAGAAAAACTGAAGCTGAAGATCACGAGCGAGTATCCGAAGAAAAGCCTGATCCGGCATGTGTACGAAACCCTCTGCCGCCACTACGAAATCGCCGCCGGAGCTGGGATGGACACGGTCCACGACTTCTCGCTGGCGGACTTTTGCCCCCTCTATGATCTGCCTTTGCTCGACACGCACCACGCACTGAAAATACTGGAACTCGCCGGCTACATCGAATACAAAGAGGAGTTGGACGCGGAATCACACCCCCTCTCGAGCCTCCTCGTCTTCAGCCGTTCGCGGGTCAGCAAGCGAAACCTCGACATTCCGCGTACGGTCTACGAAGAGCGGCGCGACAGGGCGGAAAAGCGCATCGGTTGGGTCATGGATTATCTGCTGGAGGACTACCGCTGCCGCAGCCGCATCCTCCTCCGCTATTTCGGAGAGAAAGAGGCGGACGATTGCGGCAACTGCGATACCTGCCTGGCAAGAAAAGCCGGTCTGAGCGACGCCGAGTTCGAGGCGATCCGCCAAGAGATCCGGCAGGCGGTAGACGAGAAGCCGGTGGCAGTCGCCTCCCTGCTCGACACCAGCCGCTTTCCGAAGGAGAAATGTATGACCGTGATTCGTTTCCTGGCAGACCAGGACGAAGCCTTCAGGCTCGAAGCAGGTCAGCTATCGCTTACCCCTTGCTGAAGAAAGAGCGACACCCCCTCCGCACATCGTTCGCCGTCGATCGCCGCAGAGACGATTCCCCCGGCATATCCGGCTCCTTCGCCACAGGGAAAGAGCCCTTTCAGCGTGACGTGCTGGTAGCTATCCTTGTCGCGGAGGATGCGGACGGGAGAGGAGGTGCGCGTCTCGACCCCGATCAGCAGCGCCTCGTTCGTCAGAAAGCCGTTGGACGATCTGCCGAACTGACGGAACCCTTCGCGCAGGCGGCTCGCGACAAACTCCGGCATCCAGAAATGCAGCGGCGAAGCAAGCAAACCGGGTGTATAGGATGAGTCGGGCAAGTCGAAGGAGTTCTTCCCGGTCACAAAATCATGCATCCGTTGCGCCGGAGCGGTCTGCTTCCTCCCCCCGTTGAGCCAGCAAAGTTCTTCCAGACGCTCCTGAAACGCCATCATCGCCAGCGGCGAACCGGGCGTTTCGCGTATCTCCTCTCCTTTCATCAACTCCGGATAATCTTCGGGACGCACCTCCACGACCATGCCCGCATTCGCCCAGCGGGATCCCCGGTTGGAGGGCGACATACCGTTGACAACCACCTGCTGCGGTCCGCTTGCCGCCGGCACCACAAAACCACCCGGACACATGCAGAAGGAATACACCCCGCGCCCGGCGGCCTGCGCCACAAAGCTATACTCGGCAGCCGGCAGATAATCGCCACGCCCTTCGCGCCGGTGATACTGAATCCGGTCGATCAATTCCTGCGGATGTTCAAGCCGGACGCCCACGGCAAGCCCCTTCGCCTCTATCGGGATCTGCCGGTCATGGAGATAGCGGTAGACGTCGCGTGCGGAATGACCGGTCGCCAGGATCACAGGTCCCAGGAAATGCTGCCCCGTATGCGTCTCCACGCCGATCACCTCCTCGCGGCGGATCAACAGGCTGTCCATGCGCGTCTCGAAATGCACCTCTCCCCCTGACCGGATGATCTGTTCGCGGATATTTTCGATCACGCGCGGCAGCTTGTCCGTCCCGATATGCGGATGCGCATCGGCGAGGATGGAGGGGCTGGCTCCGAACTGGCAGAAGAGATGCAGAATCTTGTCGACCGAACCGCGCTTCTTGCTGCGCGTATAGAGCTTCCCGTCGGAGTAAGCGCCTGCTCCCCCCTCCCCGAAACTGTAGTTGGACTCGCCGTTCACGCGGTGTTCGCGGCTGATGAGGGCGATGTCTTTTTTGCGATCCCGCACATTCTTTCCCCGTTCGATCACGATCGGGCGACAGCCGAGTTCGATCAGCCGAAGGGCGGCAAACAGCCCGCCCGGTCCGGCTCCGACGACGACGACCGGCTTCGCGCCGGAGACATCCCGGTATCCGACCGACGTGTATTCCGCCTCTTCCGGCTCTTCATCCACAAAGACGCGGAGCTTGACATTGACAAAGATCGTGCGCTGACGGGCATCGACAGACCGTTTCAATACACGGACCGCCCGGATACGCCCGGCGGCATGCCCTGTTTCGCGGGCTACGACCTGCCGGAGAGACTGCTCGTTGGCAGCCTCTTCGGGAAGTATACGAAGTTGAAGTTCTTGTATCATAATGGAGGTAGGATGTTATCCGAATAAATGCCGGAATGCCTCTTCGACCTTCCGGACTTGCACGATTTGCAGTTTGCATTTCGCGGTATCAAAGCCTTTCAAATTGTTCTGGGGAATGAGGATGCGCGAGAAGCCCAGCTTTTCGGCTTCGAGGATGCGCTGCTCGATGCGGTTGACAGGGCGTATTTCGCCCGAAAGCCCCACTTCGCCGCACATAGCCGTTCCCGTCTCGATGCTGATGTCGAGGCTGGAGGAGAGCACGGCACTGATGACGGCGAGGTCGATCGCCGGGTCGTTCACCCGCAGTCCGCCGGCGATGTTGAGGAACACGTCCTTCTGCACCAGTTTAAAGCCGGCGCGTTTCTCCAGCACCGCCAACAGCATGTTCATGCGGCGCAGGTCGAATCCCGTCGCACTGCGCTGCGGCGTGCCGTAGACGGCGGAGCTGACGAGCGCCTGCGTCTCGATCAGGAACGGGCGCACCCCTTCGACGGCTGCCGCTATCGCGACGCCGCTCAACCCCTCGTGGTTCTGCGTCAGCAGCAGCTCCGACGGGTTGCTCACCTCCCGGAGCCCGCTCTGACGCATTTCGTAGATGCCCAGCTCGGCGGTGCTGCCGAAGCGGTTCTTGATGCTGCGGAGGATGCGGTACATATAATGTTGGTCGCCCTCGAACTGGAGGACGCAGTCGACGATATGTTCGAGCACCTTCGGTCCCGCAATGCTCCCCTCCTTGTTGATATGGCCGATCAGGAGGACGGGCACACCCGTCTCTTTGGCAAACTTCAGGATCGAAGCGCTGCACTCGCGCACCTGCGAGACGCTTCCGGGCGAGGATTCGATCAGTTCGGAGAAGATCGTCTGGATCGAGTCGATGATGAGCAGATCGGGCGCGACGTTTTTTGCCTGCACGAAGATCTGTTCGAGATTCGTTTCGCAGAGGATGAAGCAGTCCGGATTCTCGTGCGACAGGCGGTCGGCGCGCATCTTCAACTGCCGGCTGCTCTCCTCACCTGAGACATACAGGGTTTTCAGCCCCTTCAGCCCCAGCACGGTCTGCAACACGAGGGTGGACTTTCCGATACCCGGCTCGCCCCCGATCAGCACGAGCGAGCCCTTCACCAGCCCGCCTCCCAGCACGCGGTTCAGCTCGCGGTCGCCCAGGTCGATCCGCGCCTCCTCTTCGGACGTGATATTTCGGAGCAGGACAGGACGAATCTTCTCGCCCCCCTCTGCCGCCCCATACAGCGCACGCCTTCCGGCAGGCTCTTTCGTCACCAATTCCTCTACATACGTATTCCATTCGCCGCAGGCGGGACATTTCCCAAGCCATTTCGGGGAATCCGCTCCGCAGTTGGAGCAAACATAGACACTTTTTGTCTTCGCCATCTTCTTTTTTAGTATTAAAATGAGCTAAGATTTGACCCCGACAATTGTTTTCATCAAATCTAAGCGAAAAGATTTGACCCCGACAGCTGTTTTCATCAAATTCATATCCAATGATATGACCAAAACAACTGTTTTCATCAAATTTATACGCTAGGATTTGACCGCAACGATTGTCGGGGTCAAATCCTAGCACTCGTTCTATCCGAAAAGATCGAGTGTGAGCTGTTTTTTCTCCGCCTCCAGCTTGCGTAAGTGGCGTTTGCCTTGCGGCGTGAGGATCTCCAGCTTGTCAAAGCGCGTGCGGATCACGGTCGTGACCGTATAACTGATGTGTACGATGTCGCCCATCTCGCTCATCTTTCGCTGTATCTCCAATACGCAATCGATGCACATGCCGCTCTTGAAGGCGATTTTCTCCTCAAACATCTCCTTCTTGAACGCTTCGTCGGACATGTAGAAGTCGATCGTCTCGCCGCCTTTGTTGTAAATGCCTTTCCAGCGGAAACGGGCATCTTTCAGGACGGGCGAAATGATTTCGATCGTTGCCTTCTGGTCGATCACGGGCGACAAGTCATCGGAACGGAGGATGAAGGAGTCGAACTGCTCGCGCTTCACTTCCAGGGAACCGGAGCGACTGTTGCCCGCCGCATTCAGCTCGCGGAGGGTGTACTTCGTTGCCCGCGGATAGCCGCGTAGCGATTCGTAGAAGTTGGACTTGCATTTGCAGATGCGGGGCATCGAACAGAGCTGTTCCACCAGCCCGCGCGAGGCGACCGCACCGGGCGTCTTCAGGCGCAGGGCGCGACGCAAGGCGGCTATCTCGCGCTGCATCTTCTCTTCGTCGGCAAGGCTGCGGTCTGTCACCGGCTGTCCGCCGACCAAGAGCGAGGGGCGTACCCAGATCTGCATAAACAGGTTGAGGACGATCGAGATCGGACGCGGATGTTCACCCGCCACCGACCAGACCTCCCTGAAGCCCTCCGTGGCGACATGTTCGCTGTAGACCGTCATCTTCACATCCAACATATCCGCCAGCGAGCGCAGCAGGGCGAGGACCTCTTTCTCACAGCGGTGCTTCGTCAGGGCGTCGATGTAAGAAAACTTGTCGTTGAAGTAATATCGCAGCTCCAGTTTGTTGTCGAACTTATTCATACGCGCGGCTGCTAGTTGGTGGGATCGGTTTTCGGCTTGCGGTCGAAGAAAGGATTCTTGGAGGAGGCGCTCACGGGGATCGCCATCACACAGGCGCAATCACCCAGCATCCCCAGCTGTTGGGCGGCAAGCCCGGCACTGAACATGACGCGCGTATCGAGGCGCAGATCGGCTGCCGTCGCACAGGCGGAACCGATCGCAATGCCCAGGTCGACCGAGTTGATCGCACAGGGGACAGCCGCCGGCTTTCCCGCGCAGGTCGGAACGCCGCAATGCCCGCAGTTCAGCCCCTGCGTCTGCTGGCGGGTGCCGATGATCAGGACGGCTTCCGCTTCCTGCATGTTATCGGCATCACGGAGGAAAAATTTCATACCCGTTTCTTCCGCTATTTGAACCATTTTACGGGAGAGGGATAACAGATCGTCGTCCGTTACCAGTGCCATTTCCAGAATATCGATGCCTTTGCCCTTCGGGGCGGTGCGGGCGGCAATCATCATTTGACGAGCGGCTTGCAATACCTGCTCGTGTCGGATTTCTCTTTCGTTTTGTATCATTTTACATGGATTTAGGAGGAACAAAGATACGATTTTAGCCCTTACCCAGTTCCAGGTTTGTCATCTTTTCTGTCAGGCGAAACGGAAAAGAGGGATATTCGTACAGGGAGAAGCGGGGTTCGGTTTTGCCTTGCATATACGTCCAGAGGCTCGTATACTCCTTCGTGTCCTCGCCCATCTGCTGCAACTGGCGGAGATAGGCGGCGATCGACTTGTTCTCGACGATGTAGACCTCTCCCATCCGGTCGATGATCGGGCTGTGGCGACGGCCGTGGTCGTGCTCGAACCGGAGGATGCGTTTGCCTTCGGGCGTGATGCCGATCGTCTCGAACGTCATGCTCTTGCCGATTGCCGGCAGGTTCAGGACGTTGCGGTCGGTCGCGGCAAAAAGCAGCTCGTTTTCTTTCAGGAACGCAGTCAGTTTCTTGCCCAACGGACGGGCGCCGAGGACCAGGCGATACAGCTCCTCCTCTTTCCCGGCGGGGATGCGACCGAAGACCTTCTCTTCCTGCTGCTCCTGCATCGAGCGGCTGTTGGGGGTGAACACCGCGTAATTCTCCTGGAATCCTTTCACCGAAAAGGTGTAATAGCAGATGACACCCATCGCGTTCAACGTCTGGCGCAACTTTGCCGTATGCCCGCGACGGGAAGCGGCAACGGTATACACCAGCTGGTTCGTGATGATCCAGCCCGCGCCCAGAATCGCTTCAATGGCACGACGCGCTTCGGGCGTCACCTCCAGGGGCGACTGGAAATGGGTCTGGACGATAAACTGGGTGACACCGACCTGAGAGGCTTTTGCCTTGAACTCGCGCAGGATGTCAATCAGCTCTGCCGTCATCCGGAGCGGCAAATAGGCCAACAGACGCGAACCGAGGCGGACGCGCTGCAATTCAGCCAGCTTCGCTCCCTCCGGGCGTGTCTCGTTGGCGCGGCGCTTGCGGACGGCCATTTTATAAACCGCCTCCAGGATGTTGCGGAGCGTTGCGTTCTGACTCATAAAGGCGTCGCCGCCGGTAATGAGGATGTCGCGCAACTGAGCGTCCTCCTCGAAGTATTGCATCAGGCGGCGCAGTTTCCTGTCCCACGTCTCTTTCGGTTTCAACGCCTCGAAATCGAAGTTCAACCGCTCGCTCTGGAAGTCATACATCCGCTGGCAAGAGGCGCAGAGTCCGCCGCAGGCACGCCCCATCGAGTCGGGAATCAGAATCGCCACCTCCGGATAGCGGCGGTGTATGTTATGCCCGTCGGGAAGCAACCAGCCGGCGGCATTCGGTTCGCCCGACACCACCAGGTCCTCTTTCTCCCACGCCTTGATGCTGCCATACGTATCCACCAATTCGTCCGAATACAGCACATACGAGCGGATAGCGGCATCGTCATAGCCCTCCGCGTGCGGGTTCAAGAGCGAAAGGTAGTAGGGGGTGACGAAGAAAGGCATCCCTTTCTTCCGGGCACGGGCGAGCATCTGCATCGTCTCCTCCGGGAGGGAGCCACCGAGGAAGGAGTTCAGTTCCGTCGGGCTTTTGATCGCCATCGACAGGTGGAAGCGGGCGGTGTTCCACCACTCCTTTACAAGCTCGTACTTCTCTTCCTGCGTCATCCCGTCCGTAAACTGATACCGGGAAGAGGGAGAATAACGGCGTTCTATTTTCCGGATCAGACCGGCGATAATGCGCTCTTTATTCGCGGCGCGAATGGCGATGACCTCCGGATCCAGACCGGTCTGCCAGCGGTTCATCTGGCGCTTTACCGTCTGGCGGTCCGGTATCACCTTGCCGGGATGTATCAGCCATTCGAACTGGCGGTACAAGTCCACAAACAAGTCCGGTGAAGCCTCCTCCCCGACCGCTCCGCGCAAGAAAAGCCAGAGCCAGGTGATGGTCTTCACTGCCAGCGGCTCGCCTGTGGAGAGCTCGTCGACGACCGTGCCGTCATGATCAATCAGCAGAAGGATCTGCTTCGCAATGCCGTTTCCTTTATCGGCTTCTCCTTTCTCCCGGTCGATGCGCGAAGAGACATACGCGCGAAGCGCCTCCCTGAACAGTTCGATCTGCTCATGCTCTTCAGCCAGTATCACCAATTGGGGTAAATCGGAGTGAAATACGTGTAATAACTGGGAATTGTTATAAGATAATAGTTTTCTTCTCATGCTATGCAAGTCTATTTATGTTTGGAGAGTAAAAAAAGGCAGGTTTTATCCCTCGGTCAACAAATATAGCCTTTTCAGGCAAAAAGGGAGTCCCCTTTTTACCCAAAACATCTTAATCTGCCCGTAGAAGAGCGCGCAAAGCCTGCCAACCGTCCCCGCGGATTCACCCGCTTATTGATCCATGCCCAGTTTCTTCATCAAGGCATCATACTCCTGCTCCTCCCGGTTCATCTTGTCATACCAGTTTTTCTTCAAAATCAGCGTCGTGATTCCGAGAATGACAATCGACGTAAACAAGGGGAATCCCTCCTTGATCACAATATACATCGGAATGACCGTCAGGCAGCATTGCCAGATGATGCCAACCGTCACATTCAGCATATCACGGCCAAAGCTGGTATTGCGCTTCACCTCCGGATAACGGGCGATCGCCTTCGCCGCAACCGGCTTCCAGAAACCCCACGGACGTACACGGATATAGAAACGGATCAGTGTCTCTTCATCCGTCGGTGCCGTCAGCAACGTGCCGGCTATACAACCGATCAGCGAGACAAACATCAGGATCGGGAAATAATAAAGCGGAAGCGTGCCGGGAAAAAATTGCGGCACGATCATCGCCGCCAGAATACCGGTCAGCATGCCCCAGAAGTAACCATGCGCATTGAAACGCCACCAATGCCATTTCAACAGGTTGGCGGCAATATAGCCGCCATACAATGCGGATACGATCCATTGCAACACCGAGTTTATATTCTCGACAAAGAATCCGATCACCGTACTGACCACCACCACGAGAGCGGAAATCAGGTAGCTGGCACGAATCAGCGTCCGCGCCGTCGCCTTCGGGTTGATATACTTCAGATAGACGTCATTCACCAGGTACGCCGGAGCTGCATTCACCGTAGAAGCAAACGTAGACATAAAAGCCGCCAGCAGCCCTGCCAACAGCAGACCGGCAAGCCCCACCGGAACAAACTGATTGATGGCACGCGGCAGGATCGTCTCGAAATCGACGGACGAACCCATCGCCCGGAAATCCTCGCTGAAAAAGACAATCGCCAACACGGCAAACCCCATAATCATCAGATAACGCGGGATCAACAGAATGACAGGAACCGAACCGCTCATCAGTG
>CAZQDA010000089.1:9251-10888 GCA_964592155.1 uncultured Christensenella sp. | reverse complement strand
GTGGGCATGATCATTGCGGAGGGCAACCTCTATGTGTTTGATTATGGCAACACCCGATATACCCTCGACCCTGACACGGGCAGGGTTGTGGAGAAATTGCGCCCCACGGGCAGGCCTTGGTAAGAGCAAACTGAGAGAGACGGGCAAGATCAAAAATGCGCACAGCGAAGAGGGCTGTGCGCATTTTTTGTGCCGCGCAAAGAAGCAAAATAACGGTTCTACGGACAAGCTGCTTTGCCAGTGTTGCTGAGCAGCAGGGGCGGGATAGTTAAGTAAAAAAACAATGACGGCTTTCGGAAAAGACCGATTTATCGTTGCGTGTACAAAACTGCCGTTATATAATAGAAAAGCGTAAAAGAAAGGAACATGGAAATGGCTGAGGTTCTGGGAAAAGCGATTGGATTAATCTGCATTATCCTGCTGGGCTATATTTTAAAAAAGGTCGGATTCTTCAAACCGAAAGATTATGTTTTGGTTTCGAAGATTGTTTTCAATGTCACCTTTCCGGCGACAATTATCGCCAGCTTTGCCACTTTTACTATGGATACGTCGCTTTTGTGGTTGATTGTCATTGGAATCGGATGCAACCTGCTTCTGTCGGCAATCGGCTATCTTGTGAAGCTGCGAAAAAGCAGGGACGAAAAGTCTTTTTATATGATCAATCTGGCGGGATACAACATCGGCTGCTATACGCTGCCGTTCATCCAAAGCTTTTTGGGGCCATCCGGCGTTGTCATTACCTGCATGTTTGATATGGGAAATTCAATCATGTGTACAGGGGCAACCTACGCTCTGGTCAAAAGCGTTGCGGGGAAAAATGACGGAAAAGGAATCGTGGGAGCGCTCAAAACCTTGTTTGCATCCATTCCGTTTGACGTTTATATTCTGATGCTCATTCTGGTGTCGCTGAATATCAAACTGCCTGAATTTGTTATCTCTGTCTCATCAACCATTGGCGCGGCGAATATTTTTCTGGCCATGTTCATGGTAGGGATGATGTTTGAAATACAATTGCAAAAAGAGCATTTGAAAGACGCGGCGGTTATTCTTTTGATCAGGTATGGCATTGCGGCAATTCTTGCCGCGTTGATTTATAATTTTGCCCCGTTCTCTCTGGAGGTAAGGCAGGTGCTTGCCATTTTGGTGTTTGGGCCGATTCCTGCGATGGCGCCTGTGTTCACCGAAAAGTTAAAAGGCAATGTTGCGCTGTCGAGTATGGTGAACTCAATTACAATCGCGCTGAGCACGGTCGTGATCACAGCGCTGCTGGCCTTTATGAATATAATGTAACCGGAATTTTTTTGAAACACAGGCTCTTCACCGGCCTGTGTTTTTTTGACCGTGTTAAGAATTGTTTGAAAATTAAGGATTTCGACTTTCGGTTGTCAGAAAATGTTAAGAATATCCCTTTGATTAAAGGTGTCCGTTATGGTATAAATAAAGAGAACAAACGAAAGGAGCAACAAAATCATGATTTGTGATAAATGTCATCAGGAATATGATGGAAATTTAGGAGCGTGTCCTTATTGTGGAAACCAGACACAGGGATATGTGCCTCCGGTTCAGCCGCAGCCGGATATTCAGCAGCAATATAGCCAGCCGCAGCAGAATGGTCAATATGACCAGCAGCAATATGG
>CAZQDA010000089.1:0-9151 GCA_964592155.1 uncultured Christensenella sp. | reverse complement strand
GGTCAATATGACCAGCAGCAATATGGTCAGCCGCAGCAGAATGGTCAATATAATCAGCAGCAATATGGCCAGCCGCAATATCAGCAGTATCAGCCTGCGCCGCTTCAGTCAAATGCAAGGGGAATGTCGGTTGCAGCGCTTGTGTGTGGAATTTTAGGGCTCATTTTATGTTGGGTACCGTTTTTTGGACTGGTTTTGAACACAATGGCAATCATTTTCTTCATTCTCGCGAAAAGAGAAACGCCAAACGGAATGGCGACAGCAGGATTTGTATGTGGTATTATCGGCTTCATTGTCGCGCTCATTGTCACAATCACCATAGGGATCGCCTGTTCAGGCCTCTGGTGGTGGATTTGATTGAGTGAAGAAAAGAAAGGAAAAAGCAAATGGAATGTAAACAATGCCGTCAGCAATATGACGAAACTTTAGCGGCGTGTCCTTATTGCGGCGCGCAAAATGATCAGCCGGTGGCGCAGCAAGCGCAGCCCATGCAGGGTCAGCCGCAGCCGATGCAAAATCAGCAGCAACAATATAGCCAGCCGGTGCAGGATAATGCACAGCAGCCATACGCTCAGCCAAATGCGCAGCAGCCATATGGTCAGCCGCAGCAAAACGGTCAATATGGCCAGCAGCAATATGGCCAGCCACCAGTGGATAACAGCGGAAAAGGTCTTGCGATTGGAGGCCTTGTATGCGGTATCATTGGCATTGTGACATTTTGGGTTCCGATTCTGCCCGTTGTGATGGGCATCATTGCGATTATTTTGGGAAGCATGGGGAAAAAGAGGCTTCCTGCGGATCAGGCAGGGCTTGCGACAGCGGGCTTCGTGTGTGGCATTATCGCACTTATCATCGGAATTATCTTCCTGATTATCTGGATCGTAATGTTTGCGATGGTGGGGATGATGGTTTCGACAGGATTGAATTATTACGACTGGATGTATGATCCGATGTATTTTTAAGAAAACGCAAAAGAATGCAGGTGTGCCTATTGACGGGCATGCCTGTTTTTTTGTGCAGGAATCTGCGGAGAAACGGTGCGCTTTGATAAAATCTACAAAAATCGGCAGGCAGCGCTCAGAGAAATTATAATAATTCATGTTGTGTTCATTTAAACATATTATACTTTCCATAAAATGAATAAATCATGTGGGGTTCCCATGAAATACAGTTGTAAAGTGGTGAGTTTGAGTATAATATATATACTAGGGAAAAAATTCATATGGAGAAGCGAGTAGGGGAATTTATAAAAGAAAATGAGTTGCTGAAGCCAGAGCAGACAATAGGCGTAGCCGTTTCCGGCGGGCCGGATTCTATGGCGCTGCTGTCGTGCTTATGTTCCTTTGCGCCGCTTTTTTCCTGCTCTGTTATGTGTATCCATTTTGAACACGGCATCAGGGGGCAGGAATCCCTCGATGATGCCGATTTTGTGAGCCAATGGTGTGAGCGGCACAGAATACCGTTTTATATGGGTGCGGCGGATGTGCCATCCTTGGCAAAGGAATGGGGCGTCGGGCGTGAAACGGCTGCCAAACGCGCAAGAGAGACATTTTTCTCAGGACTTGTGGAAAGCGGCGAGGTAGATGTTATCGCGACGGGGCATCATTTGGACGACAACGCAGAAAGCGTGCTCATGCACATCCTGCGTGGCAGCGGAACCGACGGGCTAAAGGGGATTCACGCGAAAAAAGGTTTTTTTGTAAGACCCCTGCTCTGTGTGACCCGCCAAGAAATTATGCAGTATTTAGAGCAGCGGGAGATTCCTTATGTGGAAGACCGGACGAACCGGAATACGGAATATACGCGCAATTATGTCCGCAATATGCTGCTCGCGCAAATCAGGGAAAAGGTCAATCCGGATGTGGCGGGCGCACTAAATCGCTTGAGCCAGATTGCGGAAGAAGATTCGGATTTTATCATGAGGATGGCGGTTGAGGCATATAAAACGTGCGCATCCAAAAAAGATGATAAAGTGATGATCGATCTGGAGACGTTCCTTGATCTTGATCCGGCGGTGGAATACAGAATCTTAAAGCTCGCGTGCCTGAGACTTCACATCACGCAGGATATTGAAAATGTACACATCCGCAGTGTGATGCGGCTTGCAAAAAGCGGAAGAACAGGAACGCGCGTCAATCTGTCCAATGATTTATGCGCGGAGGTCGAATATGGGCTGCTCGTCATTCGTTTTTCGGCGCGGCGCGTAGATTACAGTTTCCGGCAGGAGTTCGATCTTTTTGCGAAGAATGAATTGCCAAACGGGGACGAGATTATATGCAGCATTGTCCGGCAGTGCGATTATTCCAACAGGGACGAATGGACTGCCTATATGGATGCGGATAAGCTGCCGGGGCGGATTGTGTTGCGCACACGGTATTCAGGCGATATCATCCATCCGCTCGGAAGCGGCGGCACAAAGAAGCTGAAGGATTATTTTATCGATAAAAAACTGCCGCGCGAGGAGCGTGAAAAAACGCCTCTGCTGACGGACGGAAACCGCGTATTATGGGCGGTGGGGCTTACGGTCAGCGACGACGTGAAGGTGACGGCGCAAACGCAGAAAATTTGGCGGATCCAGTATGTAAAGAAACAGGAGGAGAAAGAATAATGCAGCATTATGTGGAACGGGATATTGAAAAGATTTTGCTGACGAAAGAGCAAATCGAAAAAAGAGTGGAGCAGATGGGGCGGCAGATTTCCGAGGATTATAACGGAAAAGACCTCATTGCGGTCGCGATTCTTCGCGGCAGCGTCATTTTTTTCTCTGACCTGATGCGGCAAATTTCAATTCCCATGGCAATCGATTTTATGGCGGTTTCCAGCTATGGCAGCGGCAGCGAATCTTCGGGCAGCGCCCACATTAAGTTTGACATGCAAGAGGACATCAGCGGCAAGCACCTGCTGATTGTGGAAGACATCATCGATTCAGGCGTGACGCTGTCGGGGCTTATGGAAATGCTCAAAGGCAGGAAGCCGGCAAGCATTGAAATGTGCTGCCTGTTAAACAAGCCCGAACGCCGCAGGGTGGAGGTTCCGGTGAAATATATCGGCTTTGATATTCCGGATGAGTTTGTGGTAGGCTATGGGCTTGATTATGCTTCGAAATACAGAAATTATGAAAACGTAGGCATTTTGAAACGTGAAGTATACGAGTAAGACGCCCATTATTGTTTGAAAGAACGCAATAAATGGTAGAAATATAAGGAAAGCCTTATCAAGGAGGATAGTAATTTGGGCAAATTTTTCAGAGGGCCGCTTATCTATATCATCATTATCGTAGTTATTATTTTAGCGGCGCAGTTCCTGGGAAATCCGGGGACAACAACAATCGACGAGCTACAATACACTGAGTTTCTGCAAAAGGTGCAGGATAAGAGTGTAAAAGATATAGCGGTGCAGGACAGGAATATTGTAGGGCGGTATCAGGATTCAAAGATAACAGACGAGGTATTCCCGCAGCAGTTTGATTTTACTGCGACAATGCCCGCGTCGGTAGAGCAATTTAATAAGGATCTTGCTTCTGTAACAGGAACGGATAATCCGGAGCAATATGGATTTGTTCTGAATTACGTGCCCACTGCGGAGCCAAATTTCTTTATGCAGTTGCTGCCATACCTGATCCCCATTGTGCTGCTGCTGGTGCTGTGGGTGTTTATCATGAAGCGCGCGCAGGGCGGCGCGGCAGGAACCGGCGGCGCAATGGCGTTTGGCAAGAGCAAAGCGAGAATGACAGACGGAGGAGAGACGAACAAAACCTTTGCGGATGTTGCCGGAGCGGATGAAGAAAAAGAAGAACTCGTGGAGATTGTACAGTTTTTAAAGAATCCTGCGCGGTTTAAAGAGCTTGGAGCGCGCATTCCAAAGGGTGTGCTTTTAGTAGGCCCTCCCGGAGGCGGTAAAACGCTGCTTGCAAAAGCGGTTGCGGGCGAGGCGAAGGTTCCGTTTTTCTCCATCAGCGGTTCTGATTTCGTAGAGATGTTCGTGGGCGTGGGCGCGTCTCGAGTGCGCGACCTGTTTGAAAGCGCAAAGAAAAATGCGCCGTGTATCGTATTTATCGATGAAATCGATGCAGTCGGACGCCAGAGGGGCGCGGGTCTCGGCGGCGGGCATGACGAGCGCGAGCAAACGCTCAACCAGTTGCTCGTTGAGATGGACGGATTTGAAGTAAACGAAGGAATCATCGTGATGGCTGCCACCAACAGAAGGGATATTCTGGATCCTGCGCTGCTTCGTGCGGGCAGGTTTGACAGGCAGATCGCGGTCAATTATCCTGACGTAAAGGGCAGGGAAGAGATTTTAAAAGTGCATGCCAAGGGCAAGCCGTTTGAGTCGGAGGTTGACTTTAAAGTCATCGCAAGAAGAACGCCGGGATTTATCGGCGCAGACCTTGAGAATGTGCTCAATGAAGCGGCGATTTTAGCGGCGCGCCGCAGAAAAAAGAAAATCGGTATGAGCGAAATCGAAGAAGCGATTACGCGCGTGATTGCAGGGCCGGAAAAGAAGAGCAGGGTCATGACGGAAGACGACAGGCGCTGCACGGCATATCATGAGGTGGGCCACGCGATTTTAGCGCATGTGCTTCCCAAATGCGATCCTGTCCATGAGGTGTCCATCATTCCCCGCGGCATGGCGGCGGGCTACACGATGACGCTGCCGGAAGAAGATAAACAGCATGTATTCAAGAGCAAGCTGATGGATGAAATCACCATGATGCTGGGCGGGCGTGTGGCGGAGTCGCTCACACTCAAAGATATTTCAACGGGCGCGATCAATGATTTGCAGCGCGCGACGGATATCGCAAAGGATATGGTCACCAAATATGGCATGAGCGATGAGATCGGGCCGGTATTCCTCGCCTCGGGGCATGAGGTGTTTTTGGGAAAAGATTTTGGACAGTCTCCGGAGTATTCTGAAAGCACGTCGGCGCGGATCGATGCGGAAGTGACAAAGATCATGGAAAGCGCGTATGCCAAGGCCAAGGAAATCCTGAGTGAAAACTTAAGGAAGCTGGTGAACATCGGCGAGGTGCTGATGCGCAAAGAAAAACTGACGGGAGAGGAATTCCAGAAGATTTTTGACGATGCCGCGCAGATCGATGATCCTGATTCCTGGGAGATCGAAGAAAAGACGGATAAAGGCGAAAAGGAGCCGGAATGGGTGACGTCCCCTGAAGAACCCTTAGAGGCACAGGCGGAGGAGACCTTTGTGGTAGAGCCGCCAAATCCGGAAATGGAATAAAAAACAGAGAAGCAAAAAATCAGCGGCAGAAACGCCGCTGATTTTGCGTGAGAATAGCAATTGATCAAAAGGTTATATGCGGGCTTTTGGCATTCATGGCCTATGCAGCGGCTGATCCTAAGGATGGTATCATCTGGTTTCACCGCTTTAAAAGAGGGAACGGAAAGATTATGGTAGACCTACACATGCACTCCACAGCGTCGGACGGAACGGACACGCCCGAGACGATTATAACAAAATGCAGCAAGCTGGGGCTTACGCTTTCAGCGATTACAGATCATGACACTGTGGATGCGCAGGAGGAAGCGATTCGCTGTGCAAAGCAAAAAAAACTGAACTATTTAACGGGTGTGGAATTTTCTGTGCGCCATATGGGAGAGTTGCACATTTTGGGATATGGAATCGATACGGCGGATGGAGAACTCAAAAATCTCATGGAGGAATTACGCGCGTGGCGGGTAGGCAGGGTATATGAGATTATAGACGCGGTGCGTGGGCAGGGTATGAATATTTCGTTTGAAGACGTAGAACGGTTCGCAAAAGGAAATACACTCGGACGACCGCATATTGCGCTTGCGCTGATCGAAAAGGGGTATGCGAGCGATTTGCAGGATGCGTTTGTGCGGTATTTGAATGAAGGGGGAAGCTGCTACGTGCAGCGCAGGAAGTTGACCCCGCAGCAGGCGGTGGATATGATTCTGAAAATAGGAGGAATACCAGTGCTTGCCCATCCTAAGTTTGTGAAAACGAACAATATTGAAGCATTGATATTGGAGCTTAAGGAGATGGGGCTTGGCGGCGTGGAGGCCTATTATCCCGCCCACTCGGACGTAGATGTGGAAAAGTTTCTCGGCATTGCGCAGCGCCATGATTTAATCGTAACGTCAGGCAGCGATTATCACGGGGCAATGCGCCCGTATGCGGCGATTGCGTGTGAAAAAAGGACGGGTGCATATCTGGAGGAATCCCTTAAAATTTTAGGTGAAAAATATGCAATTTGATTGAAACACATAGGGTTCGGTGCTATAATTGATCGTAGAATGAATAAAAACAAGGATGGTAGATCTGATTATGCTTAACGGAAATCCGGATATAAAAATATTTGCGGGCTCCACAGGAGTTTCCTTCGCTAAGAAAATGTGTACGTATCTTGGCGCAGAGCTTGGCTGCTCGGAGGTAATCCATTTTTCAGACGGAAATATTTTTATCCGCATCAAAGAAACTGTACGCGACAAAGATGTCTATGTAGTGCTCCCAATCGGTTTGGATCCAAACAACGAATTAGTGGAGCTTTTATTTTGGATGGATTCTTTCAAGCGTGCGAGCGCCGCTTCCGTAACGGCGATCGTCCCCTATTTTGGATATGCCAAAGGCGATAAAAAGGATGAACCAAGGGTTTCGATCCGCGCGCGGGTGTGCGCAGACTGCCTGGAAGTTTCCGGAGCGGACAGAATGATCACCATGGATTTGCACAGCGCGCAGGTTCAGGGATTTTTCAAGATACCGGTTGATCACCTGCTGTCCCTGCCAATCCTTTGTGAATATATTAAAGGCCTTGATATTATGGAAGACCTTGTGGTTGTTTCACCGGATGCCGGATTTGCAAAGACCGCAAGAAAATATGCGGATTATTTAAAGCTGCCGGTTGCCATCGGTGATAAAACGCGCAGCGGGCATGATGAAAATGCACAGATCCTCGAAGTGATCGGCAATGTGGAAGGCAAAAATTGCCTGATTGTGGACGATTTTTCGATCAGCGGCGGAACGCTCATCGATGTGGCGAATATGCTCAAAGCGCGCGGAGCAAAGCGTATTGTAACCTGCCTTGGACATATTATGCTTCGCGAAAAGGGTGTCAAGGCGATTAACGACAGCCCGATTGAATACGTCATTTCAACAGATAGCGTAGAAAATCCATTCATCATTGGTCAGAAGAAATTCCAGACTGTTTCCGTGGCGCCGCTGTTTGCGGAGGCTGTTTACAGAATTCATGAAAAAGAGTCTGTCAGCACGCTGTTTTCGGCAGTTCCGGAAAAGCTGAAGGATGATCTGCGGGATTCCTGCGGAAGAAAATAGAAAACGGAATAAAAGAGATCTTTCCCTGCCTTATTGCAGTTTGTCAAATGGTTGCGCATGTCACATTTGCTGAAAACTGCTATGCAACGCACATTAATGTATCTGCGCTATGCGCTGTGTTTGATTAATTTGCTGTAAGATGATAGGACAGGGAAATTTTTTATCATAGGAAAACAGGTTAAGATTGTATATTTTGGCCTTGAAGAAACGCGTATAGGCTTAGGCTCAGGGAAAGGCCGGACGCGTAAGGAGGTAACAATGAAGTTAAGACGAATACTGGGTGTTTTGATAGCGGTATTATTGATGCTTGCGATGTTTACGCCGGCAGCGTTTGCGGAGCCGGAAGAACCGACGCAGGAACCGACGCAAACAGTAGAGCCTACTCAGGAGCCGGAACCGACGCCGGAGCCGACAAAAACGCAGGAGCCGACGGCGACCCCAAAGCCGACCGCGACGCCAAAACCAACGGCAACTCAGGCGGCAACTCAGGCTCCATCCGCTACCCCAACACAGGAACCAACGCAGGAGCCGACGCAAGCACCGACGCAGGAGCCGGGAAATGAGCCTGTGAATATTACGTTGTATATTTATTCCAACGGAGCGGCAGCCTCCGGGTATACCGTTAAAATTGATGACGTTTCGCAAAAGACGAATAAGGAAGGAATGGTTTCCTATCCTGACGTTACGGTGGAAGACCATAAATTGACAGTAATCGGGCCGGACGGTAAAGAGAGCGTGGGAAAAATGATCCTCTCGCGTGGAAACAGCACCGACATACTGGACGTGGCGATGGGCGGAAAATACGAAATTTCCGTTGCAAACGGCGCGCATAATTTATATGCCACGGTGGTTTATTTGCCGGAACAGGCAGTAGAAATCACAGCGGTGGGCGAGTCCAAAACGCCTGCGCCTGCATCCACGGCAACTGCATCGGCGGCGGTTGTGGGCGCGATGAAAATTACAGCCGAATTTGTAGACGCTTCTGGTAAACCGGTTTCAGGGCTCGGAGTCGGCGTCTCGCAGGATGGCGGAGCGCCTGTCACCGGAATGGTGGACGGCAAAGGCCGTTTTGTACTGAATCAGGGGGGGCTTGGCAATTTCCTGTGGGGAATCCTTCCCTTGAACGCTTCGGAAGATCAGGCAGTCTCTGTCAATACGGAAATTCAGCAGGGGTCGACAACCAAGATTGTCTCGGCGGAGGGCAGCTCTTATGTGGTGCAAACGCCGGGCACAACAAAGGAACTTTACATGAAATTCCAGCAGCAAGGGGATTCCTATGTATTAAAAGAGGTGTCGGACAAGGTGCCGGGCGGCGTTGATTCGCTCATGCTTGGAATCATTATGTTCGTGGTGATTATTGTTGTGGTCATTGTGATTCTGGTGGTGGTGCGGCACAACAGGAAAAAGAAACGCGCCCTGCAGCAATCTTCGGCACAGCCGCGCGGCAGGGAACGTGAGTTCGAGCTAGAAGAGGATGAAAGAGAGCCAATCGGGCAGGAGCCGCCGCAGCCAAAGCAGACCGGCGGCGCGAATAAATTCGACGACAGGTCACGGCTGTAATAAAAGGAATTGTAAAAGGAGGATGGATGAAATCCTCCTTTTTTATGTCTGAAACCAGATTGTTAAACTTTTATATGAAATTATAAAAATGCCTGTTTTAAGGCTTAAAAACGCTGTTTTTAAAGCGGGTGAAATTATTAATTTCAAACAGAAAATAATTATTGACAAACGCGACGGTGCGCGTTATCATAAAGTTACAATCAAAAAAGATAAAAATTGTCCAATTAAAATTTTAGAAATCTTTACAGTTAACAGCGACCAAAAAAGAATACCTTTT
>CAZQDA010000088.1:0-11047 GCA_964592155.1 uncultured Christensenella sp. | reverse complement strand
CAGAGGATATTGTAAGCGCGGCTGAAAATTTTGCGTCGTCCTACAATCAATCCATCAAGCATCTGACCTCCGGAGCAGCGAACGGCGCAGGGGTTTCCCGCGCGCTTGAGTACGTTTCTGACAACAGGCTCACGCAGGGCTCGGCTTCAAAATACGGCGGCTACAGCGCTTCCAGATTGTCTTCCATGGGAATTTCCATCGACAAAGAAGGCATGATGAAGGTTGACGCAAAAAAATTGACAAACGCAGTCAACCAGAGTCCGAATTCTGTAAAATCGGCATTATCCGGTTATGGCAGCGTCACAGAACTCACACAGGACAACGCGGCAAAAGCCATGGATATTCCGGCTGCCACGTACACCGATTTCAGCAAAATGAAAGTTTCGAACAGCTTGATCGATAATCTGCTTCCCAAGGCGGGATTCCTGTTTGACATCAGCTTCTGAAAACAATATGAATGAACAGTGAAAAGGACGGCAAATCGCCGTCCTTTTTTTAAAACTCAATCACAGCCTTTATCACGGCCTCATCCTGTGTATAAATTCTTTTTATGGCATCCACCTCATCAATCTTGATCCTGTGCGTAATTAACTTTTCCACATCGATCACGCGTTTTTTGATCAATTCTATACTGAGTGGAAACATCCTGGCCGGTTCCGCGAAGACGGAAACCAGGTTGTTTTTACCAAATACCATCTCATCAATGTTGACCGGCACCACCGCACCTTCCCCAAAATCAAGACCGATATTCACAATGTTTGCCCCATAGCCCGCCAGCTTCATTGCCTCGGGGATGGTTTTTGGCGGCGAGGTGACAATGACCGCATCTGCTCCCCCTCCCAGAAACTCCCTGACAGCAGTGGTATATTCCGGATCCGAAGCATAAAAAACAGCGTCCGCTCCCAGTTTCTTTGCAGCTGCGCCCCTTGCCTCGCTGCGTAAGCTCTGGGGACGGGAACCTATGCTTACAACCTGCGCGGCCCCATAGTGCTTTGCAAGCGCCGCAATCATAATCCCAAGTATCCCCGTTCCCATCACCACCAGCTTCCCTTCCGGCGGCAACTGTGCGGCGAAGTAGGTGTTGAGGCACACCGCGAGCGGTTCTGTAAGGCAGGCAACTGTATCGTTTATTCCTTCATAATGATTCAGCATATTTTCGTGCACGCACAGATATTCACCCATTCCGGACTGGCCGCAGAGCGTGTACATATTTTTGCATAAATGCGTATTTCCGTTTTTGCAATCCGCGCAGGTTCCGCACATCGTCACATCTTCCACAATCACGCGGTCTCCCTCTTTTACCTTGGTTACGCTGTCGCCCGTTTCCACAACAACTGCCGATATCTCGTGCCCCATCGGCGTATATTCCGGCATACGTTCCAAGATATGGATATCCGACCCGCACACGCCGCAGGCAAGCGTTTTTACAAGAACCATATTTTTTTCCGGCCTTGGCACCTCTTTTTCACACAGCGCGATTTCATAGCCGCGCCTTCCCTGCAAATACTTCATAAACAAGCCCCCTCATTATTTTTTGTCCTATTATGCTCAAAGAGCCGCCTGCTATGCGGCGGCTCCTGATCCTATCCTATCACGTTAGGATGTGGTGGAAACAGACTTTTTCAGTTGCAATCCGCCATGAGCGGGCCTGCAAGCTCTTTGATATAAAACAGTTTTCCCGGCAGGGTTGGCATAAAGCTGGCCGGCACCCATTTATCCGGCCCATAGCGCAGCGCAACCCAAAACGACATTGCCTGCCACATCATGCCGCGGCTGTAAGCGCCGTCGCACCCGCCGATAATCTGATCCGACTGTAAAAACAGTGCCGGGCCGATTGTGTTTGCATAACAGGGTACAAGCGTTGTCCTGCTCTTGAAGCTGTGCAGCGCGTTTTGTTCAATGGTAAGTGGATTGAGGCACGCGCCCAATCTGTGCGTCTGCGCTTTCCACTCCTCAAGCGTATCAAATTCGCTTGCAAACTGCGGCTCCCAAAAAGCAATATGGAATACGCGCCCAATGCCAAACACCGTCACCAACTTTGCCCCTTGCGCTTTGAGCGCGGCAATTTTTTCCGCATAGGTGGGCAAGTTTTCCTTGGTGGCAAAATTCCTTTGCTCCACAGGCACGGTCAATTCTCCAAGCGGCCCGTAAAAGGCTTTTTCCATCGCATTCTGAAACGATCCGTTTTCCGTTGCCGGAAGCGTCGTTCCCGTTTCGTCGCTCCATTCGTCCATATTAAAGCCATAGACATGCTTGCAGTCCACGTTCCATTCCCTGAGGAAATATACCGCCCAGCGGTACATACCCATAGGGCCTACCGGCAGGATCATAGCAAGCTTTTGCCCAGCCTCTTTTGCCTGCCTGATGGTATGCGCAATCTCGTGCCCCATCATCACGCCAAAAGTGATATCGTCGTCGCACGCTACCGGCAAAAAATCCTCATGCCAGAAGCTTTGCCGCTCCATCACCTCTTCCGGCGCGTGGGCACAGCACTGGTCTATCTTTTCAAGATCCCAGCCTTTGGGAAAATAATGTTCCATGTTAGAACCCCTGATTGTAGATAATAAATTCATTTTGTCTCTCCTATTCTCTTTTTATTCTATATTCTCTATTATGGCAGCAGCCGCTCGCAGCCCATCCGCGGCCAGCCCTGATATCTGCGGAAACCTTCTGCGTACTGTGCTCCGCATTGAAGCCCGCGGAACCGCGAGCAGGTTGCATGGAACTCCACAAAGTCAATTCCGTCATGATCTTTCAGCCATTTCAACTGGCTTTGGTGGCATTCAATCGCCTTGAGCTTAATTGCCAGCGTGTCGGTGATGTCCACATACTCCGTCGGTGAAAAGCCGACTCCCGCAAGCGTTTCCATAAAGAAAACCGGCGCTATTTTTTCAATACTGGGGCTATTTGTTTCCAGGTGCGGCAGCGTCGCCAGAAAGCTCGCGTTGTAGGCAAGCTCGCTTGCCTGTTTATGGTCGCTCATATAATCTTCCGGATTGTGCGTAATGATGACATCCGGCTTTGTCTTACGGATCACCTCCGCCACACGCAGCTGTATGTCTTCATTTCCCGCGTCTATCTTTCCATCGCCCACATCAAGGCAAAAGTGTTCCGCTCCGATAATTTGCGCCGCCTCTTCCGCCTCTTTTTTCCGTATTTCTGCAAGTTCATCCGGCATGATAACCTTATGCCCCAGGTTTCCGTTTGCAATATTGCACATAAAAACCTTGTGGCCCGCTTGTGCGTACTTCGCCAGCGTGCCGCCGCAGCAACCGTCCAAATCGTCCGGATGCGCGCACAGCCCTAATACATTCATAGCATTTACCCTCTTTTCCGTGCCGCTTTCAGCCGCACCATTCTTTGATAAAATCGACCAGCGTGTTTTTGACCGTTACCATACTGCCGATATCCACCCATTCATCCGGGCCGTGCAGCATACCGCCGATGGGTCCGAACACCGCGGCAGGCATATGGCCGTATTCCTTGAGCGCAAACAAATCACAGGAAAACATGGCTCCGCACACTTTCGTCCGGTCAGTGTGCTGTGCCGCCTTTTCCGCCAGCAGCGGCAAAGCCGGGCTCTTATCCGACTGCGCTGCTTTGCAATAGTGGTAAATTTGCCTGATTTCGAGCAGCTCAGGTTTTTTGCAATGCTTTTTCAAATATTCCAAAAAATAATCGATTGCGCTTTGTTCCGTTTCGTTGGGATAGGTTTGTATCACAAACTCAACCCACGCGTCCACAGGGGCGGAAAGCTGCCCGCCCGGAGACGTATCGCCCGCCTGAAGCTTCATGATCACCAGTTGCGGCTCCTGCACGGTTTCCGTCCAAAGCTCCGGCTTTTCGAGGAGCTTCATACGCTGCCGGTCATATTCCCTGAGCGTATGGATCAAATCGGCCATATCATAAGCCGTATTGGATACTTCTTCCCCTGTGTAAGGCATACCCGCGGTTCCCTTGACCGTGATCCGGAAAATCAGACTCCCCACACACGCAGGACAGACGTCAAGCCCGGTCGGTTCCATAATAATTCCATAATCGGCGTTGTAACCCATCATGCGGGCGGCGAGCGTTCCGCTTGCACCGGCGCATTCTTCGTCCACAACGCTTTCATAGAGGATGTCCCCTTTGGGCAGGAAGCCCGCGTCGCGCAGCTCCCGCAGGGCAATCAGCGCACATGCGAGCCCGCCCTTCATATCCGCCGAACCCCTGCCATAAATGCGTCCGTCCCTGACAACGCTTTCATACGGCTCGCAAACCGTCCAGCACATCGGTTCCTTGGGCGCCACATCCATATGCCCTGTGAGCAGCAGCGACCTTCCGCCGCCACTTCCTTTCCAGATGCCGATTACATTGTTGCGCCCCTCAAAATTCCTGTCGTGCAGGAAAGCGTCGTTCTCTTCAAAACGGGGAACCTCTTGCGGGGAAAGCTCCTTTACCGCAAATCCAAGCTCTTCCAGTTGTTTTTTCAGAAAATCCTGCCCCTCTTTTTCGTGTCCGTTTGGCGGTTTGTTTTCCGTTTCGATATTAACAAGCGCCCGGGTCAAACACACCAACTCTTTTTGGTATCTATCTTCCTCCATAGCGCGCTCCTATTTTTGTATGAGGCCTCTGTTCCATGCGGAAAGCTGCTCGATTCCGGTTTGAGTTATCAGCACCCCATCTTCAAAACGGACTCCGAATTCTTCATCAGCAATCCAGATATCCACATTAAATACCATATTGGGTTCCAGCATCATGTCCGTCCGGTTATCCACCCACGGGCCTTCGCACTCCTGCATGCCCGTTCCGTGGGCCGGTCCGTATAACGTCAGTCCTTCAAAGCCCTCTTTTTTGAGTCTTGCCTGAAAAGTATCATACACACTGGCAAACGGCACTCCCGGACCCATCCCGCCGATGGTTTCATTCAGGCAGTCAAGCGCTACGCTCACCAAATCCATCTGTTTTTGAGGCAGTTTCCCAATGGCCACCGGCCTGCAGAGATTTCCGCAATATCCGCCGTATTTTGCGCCAAAGGTAAGCTGTACCATTTCATTTTCACCGATCACTCGCTCCGTGGATTTGCACAGGCTTTGGAAGGTCGCGGGGCCTGATGTCACCCAGATTGGATAGCCAGTTCCCTCCGCGCCTTTCAAGTAAGCGCTTGCGCGCCACGCAGCTTCGATCTCCCATTCGCGTACGCCCGGCTTTATCATTTCCACCGCCTGCTGCATGGCCTCCTCAGTGATCCGGTAGGCTTCACGCAGCAAGGCAATTTCGTTTTCACTCTTATAGCGGCGCACCTTCATCATCAGTTCTTCCGCCTGAACAATCTGCGCGCCGCATGCGCCCGCAATAATGTCCTGCATGATTTGATAAGGAATGGTATTCCCGTTCACAATCCCTATTTTTTTGATTGGGAAACGCGTGCCGAGCTCATCAAGGATCATCTGGTAATTATAGGCATTGGTTGGCTTATCCCACTCAGGCGCGCTCGTCTCCACATACATCGGATGAATGCGCACATCATCGATCTGCGCGAACTGCACCGCAAAATCATAGGATTCCGGACCGCCCGTGAGCAGCACCGGCTTTCCTTCCCTTGGCACCAGCACACCCACAAAATCGAACACCGCCCAGAAATTGGTTAAATATCTTACCGATGCACTTTCACATTCACAGGCGTGCGTAATCAGCAGGTCAATTTCCTGTGCCTTCATCGCATCCTGTATTTTGGAAATACGCGCATCGTACTCGCTTCTTGGAATCATTAGTCTCTCTTTTGTCATTTTCCATCCCTCCCGTCGGTTTCCCACGGTTGTTTTAATTTGGCGCCCCGCCCCTATGACGGAGCGCCTTTTGCTTTTCTACTGGATATACTTCATATAATCGCTGATGTTGCTCTTGTCCACAATACCAAGCTCGATGTTCTGTTCCTTTGGGATATCCGTTTCGCCCTCGAAATGCTTTTTCGCCGTATCGAGCGTCATTTCTACAATGTTTGCCGGCGGAACTGCCACGCACATCATGTAATAAGGATCACCGTCATTGATTGCGTTAAAAGGCTCCGCACCCCAGTCGCCTGCTACAACGATTTTCGGCCCTACCACGCCTGCCGTTTCCAGCGCGGATTTTGCGCCGAATGCAGCATTGCCAACTGCCGCCCAGATAATATCAACCGGCTTGGCGATATTGTTCGTTACGATATTTGACGCACTTTCCCTCGTTTTGCCAAAATCCTGATCAAACACATACTCTATATTTTCCTTGCCCAGCTCTTTTTCAATGGTTTCCTTGAATTTCTCAGAACGGATCGCCGTATGCGGTGCGTCAAGCATTGCCAGCACGCCTACCTTTAATTTCCCGCCCAGGTTTTCCTTCGCGTATTTCGCCACATATTCGCCGGTCAATACGCCTGTTTCTGCGTGATCCCACGCAATGTGCGAGACGAGATCCTTCCAATCTGTTCCTGAGTCGAACGCGACGACAGGGATTCCCGCCGCTTCAGCTTTATCAAGCGTGGGCTGGATTCCGTCAGGCGAAACCGGATCGATGAGAATCATGTCGTATTTCTGGTTGATGAAGTCCTCAACCTGCTTTTGCTGCGTCTCGGCGTTGATGTCTCCATCCTGGATATTGACTTCGCTGAATCCCATTGCCGGAGCCTGCTCCATAAATTCATCATAAACCGCCTTGCACCACTCGTCATAGATCGAGATGTGTGCAACCGCAAGGCGTTTTCCCTTCACGGCATCCGAAACTGCGGAAGCTTCCTTACTCTCTTCCGGCGCGGCGCTGTCCGTGGCCGGCGACACGCTTTCACTGGCCTGCGCAGATTCGGACGCAGGAGCGGACGACTCTGCCGGAGCGGGCGCCCCGCAGCCAAATAGCGTCACCGTCATCAGGATTACAAGCACAAATGCAACAATCGATACTTTCTTCATTTTTCTTCCTCCTATAATATTTTCTTATTTTCGAACCGAAAGACCGGTTCAAATTTTTCATGCGTATCTTTGCTTATACGCACATTGTCATAATTTTTTCCTGCGAAGCTTCCTCCCGCGAAAGCTCTCCCGCAATCTTTCCGTCGTGCATTACCATCACGCGGTCACTCATGCCAAGGATTTCCGGCAGCTCGGAAGAGATCATAATAATCGTCTTTCCCTCGCGCACCATTTCGTTCATCAGCTCATAGATTTCAGCCTTCGCGCCCACATCAACGCCGCGTGTGGGTTCGTCCATAAAGATGATATTGCTTTGCTGCATAATCCACTTGGCAATAACTACCTTTTGCTGGTTGCCTCCGGAAAGGTATTGCACCTCCGTATCCAGAGACGGCGTTGAAATATTGAGCTTTTCTACATATTCCTGTCCATATTTTTCCTCAAGCGACGGCTTTACAACGCCGTGTTTTATGATGTTTTCCATCTTTACCATAGAGATATTTTCTTTTACCGAGAGAATCTGTACAAGCCCCTGCTCTTTCCGGTCTTCCGGCACAAGGCCAAAGCCGTTCCTGATCGCTTCACGGAAGCTCTTTTGGCTGATTGGCTTTCCTTCCAGTATCATTTCGCCCGAGTCGATTTTATCGATCCCCAATACCGCGCGCGCCACTTCCGTCCTGCCCGAACCGACAAGCCCCGCAAAACCGAGTATCTCTCCGGCGCGCACATGGAAGCTGATGTCCTCAAGCACTCCTTTGCGGTTTAAATGATTGATTTCAAGCACAGTCTTCCCCGGCTCCACCTGCGCTTTTGGATATTCGTTTACCAGTTCGCGCCCTACCATCAGCGAAATCAGCTTCTTCCTGTCCACATCCGCCACAGGAAAGGTGTCGATTTGTTTTCCATCTCGCAGGACAGTGGCATTATCCGCCAGGTCGAATATTTCTTCCAGCCGGTGTGAAATGTAAATAATCGTCATTCCCTCCGCTTTTAGCTTGCGGATGATCTCAAACATAATCGTTTGCTCTCTGGTAGTGAGCGTTGCCGACGGCTCATCCATGATGAGCAGGCTGCAATTAATGTTGATTGCTTTGCAGATTTCGACAATTTGCTTTTTGGCTACTGAGATATCTTCCACCAGCGAATCCACATCGATGTCAATTCCCAGCTCTTCCATCATTTGCCGTGCTTTTTTGCGCATAGCAGCCCAGTCCACGAGACCTGATTTATAGATGAGGTTGCCAAGAAAAATATTTTCCGCCACCGTGAGTGTTTCTGACAGTTTCAGCTCCTGGTGTACGACGCTCACCCCTTTCACCTGGGATTCATGCGGCGTATTGAACCGTTCCTCACTGCTATTTAAAATAATCTTTCCTTCATCCGCGCGGTAAATCCCCGCGAGGATCTTGATCAGCGTTGATTTCCCTGCGCCGTTTTCTCCTACCAGCGCGTGCACCGTGCCTTTTTGTACTGCAAAACTGACATCGTCAAGCGCCTTTACGCCTGGAAAGACTTTGGACACATGTTCCAAAACCAAAATATTATTATCCATACTGTCCGCCTTTCTACTTGCTGCGTTTGTTCCTGACGACGTCGATTGCCACAGCGCCTATCAGCACAACGCCCTTAAGGACAAACTGGACGAACGGGTGCACGTTGAGCATCGTCATGCCGTTAAAGAACAGCGTCAGGAAAATAGCCCCAAACAACGCCTGTACAATTTTTCCCTTACCACCCGCAAGGCTTACTCCGCCAATGACGCAGGATATGATCGTATCGAACTCATAAAGGTTTCCGTTTGTGACCGCCGCGGAATCGAGTCTCGAAAGAAGAATGATACCGCCAAACGCCGCGATGCCTCCGCCCAGTACATAAACGATCGTTTTATATTTTTTGACATTGATGCCTGCAAAATAGGCTGCTTCATTGCTGCCTCCAATGGCATAAACGTTGCGCCCCATTCGCGTTCTTCGCGCAATGAAGGAGAACAGCACATAAAGGGCGATCATAATGATCACGCAGATCGGAATACCCCATTCCGCGCCTCCGACAAAACCCCTGCCAAAAAATTCGATTTCCTGCGGCATGGACGGTATTGGCGATGCGTTGGTCACGATCCTCGCAAGCCCCGTACATACCATTTGCATTCCAAGGGTTGCTACAAAGCAGGGGATTTTACAGTAGGCAACCAAAAATCCATTGGTCGCTCCCACGGTGCATCCGAGCGCCACAGCCGTAATCACTGCGATCCATGGATTCACTTCGCCGAATTTCATCATCCAGGCCGCTACGCAGCTCGTGAAGCAAAGGTTTTGCCCAAGCGACAGGTCAAAATCTCCGGTGAGGATAATGAACGCCTGCCCGATTGCCACAATCGCAAGCGCACTGCTCTGGATAAAAATATTCCTGATGTTGTTGTAGGTCAGAAAATATTCCGAAGAGAGGGCAAAGATAATGCCCAGCACCAGAATAGCGATTACAATCGCGTAATTTTTGGTAAACTTTGAAAATCCGTTTTGCGCGGAAGACTTTAGTTTTTTCTCCTCCGCATTGATTGACATTGAATTCAAAAACATGTTTTCTCCACTCCTTAAACTGTATTTTTTAGATACATTCTTAAAAAAGCCAACACGAAAGAAGCTTCCTTTGAAACTGGAATAAAAATAGAATTTGTTGTTTGCCGCGTTACTTAGTGAATCACTTCTTTAAGAATGATGTTATCATGCACATATTCCTTTAAAACTTGGATTCCTCCCAAAAGCTGTGCGTTCTCTCCATAAATGCCGTATCTGATTTCAGGTTTGAAAAAACCCAGTTGACTAAACTGCCGGTCAAGAGCCGTGCAGATATAGTGATTTTCCCTCGATATGCTTCCCCCCATGACGATAATTTCCGGATTGATCATGAGGTCTACATTCATCGCAATCATCGCCCATATCCTGATTGTCTCTTCCAACATTACTTCAATATCTTTGTCGTGATTTTCCGCTGCCTCTTCCAGCAGCTCGAGCGTAATCCGTTCTTCCCCCCTTTCTTCCATAAGCCGTTTAAGCACGTTGGCTCTTCCTTCGCAAAGCGCCCGATTTACCCTTTCTATCAAAAATTGCAAACCGGCAATATGTTCTGTGCTTCCCTTGCCTTCCATATAATCTTTCATTGTGCAGGATCTATCCAGCACAATTTGCCCTACTTCACCCGCGTAATTTTTCGCGCCTGTGACAAGCTTGTTGTCAATCATGACGCCCATCCCAATCCCTGTCGAGGATGTGATCATAATATACACGAGGCTTTCTACAAAGGGATAAACTTCTGCTTTCTCGCCTACCGCTGACAACCACGATACGTTATTCGCGATTACCGGCACACCCAAAATTCGCTCCGCATAATCGAGCAGCTTGATTCCATTGAGCATATAAACATCCGGAATCGTATGGATCGTTCTCTGGTTTTTGTTGATGACCCCCGGAATTGCAAATCCCGCTGCCAAAACTCCTTTATTCTTTTGATTCTTATCTTTTAAAAGTTCGTTTTTTACGCTTACTAGTATTGTCAGTAATTGTTCTAATGTTCCTTTGGGGTCGTATCTTACACTATAACGCCCCAGCACTGTTCCGTTCAGATCTGAAATATATCCATAGACCACCATTTGCGTAATATTGTAATGCAGAAGGTATCCATAATCAGCATTGAAGCAGAACAGCTCCGGACTTCTGCCTTTTTCTGTTTTTTCTTTTCCAACATAACGAATCAGGTCTTTTTCCTGCAAATTTTTAAAAATCCGGCTCACCGTTGCCGGACTAAGCCCCGTGAGCGCCGTTACATCAATTGCCGACGCCTGCCTTTTTTCAATCAGTGTGTTGAGTACCTGAAGCTGATTGCGCTCTTTATCTGAAAGCCCTGCTTTATTCATATTCATCACTTTATCTCCACGGCTGCCTATCCATCTAAACCACAGCTTATGTGTCATTTTTTTATTTCATTAACTGAAAACATATACCTTTTAGATCATAAAAAAAAGCACAAAAAAACGCCCTGAAAGGCGCTAAAACAACAAAAAACAGGCTGAATGAAAAGGTATTCTTTTTTGGTCGCTGTTAACTGTAAAGATTTCTAAAATTTTAATT
>CAZQDA010000087.1:10021-11512 GCA_964592155.1 uncultured Christensenella sp. | reverse complement strand
CCATACGGATTTTGAAATATATGTGCGATGCGTATTGCTGCGGGGGAGTCAGTCCTCCTGCGTTTCTTCTACCGCGAAATGCTCGCACGTACGCTTTTCGCCGGTCAAAAGCTGTGGATCAATGTCACCGTAGACCTGACAGGAGCGAAGCTCGGGCATACCGGGAGCAAAAGAGAGCACACCGTAATGCACGCAGGTATAACACAATACATTCTCTTCGTTTACATAATTTTGTTTGATCTGGATTCCCATATTTTTGTAACCCCTTATGATAGATTAGCACCATTATATTCCTTTTGCGAAGGAAATTACAATCATTATGGAAAAATTTTACAGATTCGTTATGCTGTGGCAATCTTCCGGATTTGCGCGAAATGGTCAAAGCTCATATGCAGACGTTTTCATAACACTTTCGTTGCAAAACAGGGGAAAAGGGTCTGTAAACGCCTTTTCATTGACGCGCGAGAGAAAACTATTATATAATAAGCTATCCTGAAAAACTAAATTTAGAGTTTGAGACTATCATGAAGACAGGTGAATGAAACGTATGGCTGTAATCAAAGATGTTGCAAAACTGGCGGGCGTTTCGCCCAGCACGGTTTCCAAATATCTGAACAATTCACAAACGCTTACGCAGGCCTATAAAGAAAAAGTTGCGGCGGCGATTAAGGAGCTGGATTATACTCCCAGCCCGCTGGCGCGCAGTTTGCGCACGCAAAAAACGAACACCATCGGAATCATCGTTCCTGAAATTACGAACCCTTTTTATACGGAAGTTTATAACGCGGTTCGCTCAGCGGCGGCAGACAGGGGATACACCACCGTGCTGTATACGACGGAAGAAGATTCCGGGTTGCTCAATAAGCATTTAAAGCAGATGTCTGGCTACAAGGTGGATGGCCTTGTGCTGTGCTTTATTGACGAGGATGAAAATATTGGAATGTTTGAGGATATCCAGTCGAGCCTTCCTGTTACGCTTTTTAGCTGGGATATCAATAACACTTCATTTAATTCTGTGATTGTCAATCTGTTTGACAGTGTTTACCGTTCCACCAGATATTTGCTGGACGAGGGGCACACACGCATTGCGTATGCCGGAGGACCGGCGCACAGCCGCGTTTCCAAGGAAAAAATGCAGGGGTATTTAAAGGCAGTTCAGGATGCGGGGATTGCTGTGCGTGAGGATTTCCTTTTTTCAGGGAAATACCGGTTCCAGACAGGGTATCACGCCGCGATGCAGTTTATGAAGCTGGATGCGCCTCCGACGGCGATTGTGTGCGCAAACGATATTCTCGCCATTGGATGTATTAAGTATTTGAAACACAGCGGGTACGAGGTTCCGGGGGATGTGGACATCATCGGACTTGACGGAATCCAGCTTTCGCATATCTATGATCCTTCGGTCTCCACCATGCGTATTCCAATCGACGACATGAGCCGGGAAGCGGTGAATATGCTGATCGAAAAAATCAACCGGCCCGAGTCGAAAAA
>CAZQDA010000087.1:0-9921 GCA_964592155.1 uncultured Christensenella sp. | reverse complement strand
CATACAAATCGATAGACGATAAATAGAAGTAAACAGGAAAGGAAAAGAACATGAAACGGCTGACAGATTCAGAGTGGATTATTTTAAAAGCATTGTGGGGAAAGGCACCGCAGTCTTTAAAAGAAATTATTGCGGCTGTGAAGCAGCAGGGTCTTGCGGCATGGGGCTATAAAACCTATCATACCTATTTGCGCAATATGTGCGAAAAGGGTCTGATTGTTTCGGAGGAACGGAATTTAAAGGACAAGCTTTATTCGGCGGCAGTCTCGGAAGAGGAGGCGCTAAAAGCCGAATCAGACAGCATCATTGACCGCAGCGGCTATTTTGGCTCGGTTGGAAGGCTCGTTCTTACCATGGCGGAAAATAACCAGCTCACCAAGGAAGACAGGCAGGAACTCTTGCAGCTTGCAAAACTGTTGGAAAAAGAGAACGGAGGGAACAAATGATGGAGATGATCAGAATTTTGTTGGAGTCCTCGCTTCTTTTTGCGCTTCTCTTTGCGGGCGTTATGCTGATCCGCAAGATATTTCATAAAAAAATGTCCGCCTTTTTTCAATATACGCTCTGGGCGGTTGTGATTTTAAAGCTCATGATTCCGGTGGGTGTTCCGGTGCAGGCAAGCCCGTGGAACGCGCTGAGTGGAACGCTGCCCTCCATACAGGATGAGGGGATCACGATGCGTGCGGCGGGTGATTCCGTGCAGACGGACAGCGAAAGCGGCAGCCCTGCCGCGCAGCAGGTCGCGCAAAACGTTCAGGAGGCAGGCACGGCGGAAAAAGCGCCGGCGCAGACTGCTCCGGCGGCGCCTCAGGCACTGGAAGAACCGGCGATACAGCTGATTTCCACGCCGCAGCTTTTGATGGTGATCTGGATTACGGGCGCAGGCATCATGGGCGCGTGGCTCATCTTGGGCGCGCGGCGGCTAAAAAGGGATATGTACGAAAGCGCGGTCAGTGCGCCGGAATGGTTGCAGCAGGAGTTTGCGGATTGCAAAAAAGCACTGGGCATCAAGCGTGATATTCGTTTGTTGATGCAGGAAGCGGTTGCGGTTCCCTGCCTGATGGGCGCAATCAGGCCGCGGCTTGCGGTTCCCGCGCGGCTGCTCAGCAGCAGGTCGCAGGTGCGGCAGATACTCCTGCACGAGCTGATTCATTTCAAGCACTTTGACCATATTGTCAATTTTTTGCTCAACGTCCTGAACGCTGTTTATTGGTTTAACCCTCTGGTATGGGTCGCTTTTCGCCAAATCCGCAGGGATATGGAAAGCTGCTGTGATGAAAGCGTTCTTGGGCGCGTGGGCGAGGAGGCGCGCCAATCCTACATAGAGACGATCCTTTCTTACGCGGGTAAAGGCGACGAGCCGCGCTATCAGGTCACGATGGGGTTTGCAAGCCCTGTGAAACATATGAAAAAGCGAATCGAGAACATGTTTGCCACGCAGAAAAAGACAAAAAAAGGAATCGTTGCGGTTGCCCTGCTTTTGGTGGCGACGCTGGGGTTTGCCTGTTTTACGACAGCCTGTGCGCCGCTGACAGAAACGATTGCGAAGGCGGCGGATGCCGAACTGACCGCCTCCGGCGAAGAAAAGAACGGGTCGCTTGCCGAGGTGATCGAGATAGACGGAACGGCCTACCGCAAGAAGACGGGGGTTATGAGCATACTGATGCTGGGAATCGACTGGGACGGAACGCAGGAAAAGAACGCGACGGGCGCGCGCAGCGATATGATCATGCTGTGCACCATCGATACGCAGTCAGGAGACATTTTCTTCCTCTCCATTCCGCGTGACACACGAACGGCAGTGCATAAAGTGGATGTGCAGACCGGAGCAGTGCAGGATGAGGAATATAGGACCAAGCTCAATCACGCCTATGTTTTGGGCGGCGGACAGGATGGCTTTGGAACGCAAAACGTGATGCGGGCTACGCAGGAATTGCTGGAATGCGACGGACAGCTCGACCTCCCGCTGCAAAGCTATATCACGATTGATCTCGCGCATCTGCCTGACCTTGCGGACGCGTTCGGCGGCGTGGAGGTGACGCTTGATCAGGATGTGCCGGGCGTGGGCAGCGCGGGAGAAACGGTGAGGCTCAGCGGAGAGAACGTGAGGCTTTATCTGCAAAACCGCAAACAGCTGGAAGACGGCGAAATGGATCGCCAGAGGCACGAACAGACGTTTATGAAAGCGCTGGCAAAGGAAATGAAGCAAAAGGGCGCGGCGCGGTCTGCGGTACAGCTTTTTATGCAGCTCAAAAACGGCGTAATCAAGAGCAACCTTGATATGGATCAGGCAATGGAGCTGATGGAGAGCCTGAGTCAGGCGCCGTCGGTTGACGATATCAAAATGGAAACGCTCACAGAAACCGAAAACAGCTGGCAGGTGCATGACGATCCGGTTATGGGAATGCCGATCGACTATTTTGTGGCCGATGAGCAGGAACTGAAAGCGCGGATACTGGAGCTTTACTATACGCCGGAGCAGGGCGGTGTTTGACGAGGCTTGCAAAGGCGGAGCGAGGGCGAGCATCTGGCTGCGAACACGATAGATCACAAAAAAAGACTGCCTTTTTGGAGGCAGCCTTTTTGCTGAACGGCCGATCACCATTCTTCCGTATACATATGAATGGGGTAGGAAAGATATTCCACGGGCTCTAACTGGTCGACGGTCACATAGCCTGCGGGCGCGTTTAAAATGGTGGGTATGCGGTTGACAATGGTCGCGCAGGTGTGCTCTACCGTTGCGGGCTTTGTCACATAAAACGTCGTATCCGGTTCGCCAAGAATTTTCCAGTCGCACATATCCCCGTCAGCAGGGCCGTATACTTTGCCGATGCATTGCGTTTCGATAACAGGCCCCTGAAATGTTTCCGTGGTGACAACCGCGCTCATGCCGATGCAGTTTCCCTGCGCAATTGTCTCGCCGAGTGTTTCTGAATATAGATCGCTGTCATAAAAATAAGGAACGCTTTTTTGGGTCTGGGATTTGATCGTCCATCCCATTTTTGCGCACAATGCTTCGTTGGAGTTCCATACATAGCTTGGTTCCAGAATTTCAGGATGGGCGATCTGTTTTTCGAAGTCGTCAGGGGTGAGGCCAACACCGTGCGCCTGCGCGAGCGCAAGACCGTAATCCTCTACATTATAACTGACTGCGCCCTCGATGCGGTCGATACGGTGTACGCCGCCCGCCACGCAGGCAATCATGTTGATCCAGTAAATATCCTGCATACCCGCGCCCACAATTGTGCAGCCGGTTTCTTTTGCGAGCACGTCCAGTTGATTCGTGAGGGCAGGGGAGGTGGTCCATGGATAGATTGCCTCTTCGCAGGTGGTGACTACATTGATGCCGCGCAGCGCGCACCGCTCGAAATGAGGATACATATCCTCCATGAAGCTGAACAGAGTGAGGATTGCAATGTCAGGATCGCATTCGTCAAGTACTGCGTCCGCGTCGTCACGGATGGGAACGCCCAGCCTTACGCCCAGACCGGCCCATTCGCCGACATCCATTCCCACAATCTCAGGATTGACATCGATCGCGCCAACGATTTCAGCGCCTTTTTCATAGAGATACCGTATGGTATACTTTGCCATTTTGCCGCATCCATACTGCACGGCACGGATTTTTTGATTGTACATGAGAATCCTCCTTCTTTTTTTTGAGATAGCTCCATATGATGGACGTAAAACGCCCAATTACTTCTATTGATATCATCGATAACATCAAAGGAGAAAGATCAAACTTTTTTTTGTGAAGAACAGGTGCAAAAAACGAAGGGGTACGCCAAAGGCTGCTAAATTATAATTTAGTATAGCCGTCCGCGCCCCGTTTTGTCAAATTCTGTGCGGGAGGCGGGCAGATTTGCTTTTTGCGTCTTCAGGTTGTAAACAAAATCTGTTTGCGGTAAGATATCTAATAGAATCATAAACCCATAACGCGGAGGCAAAGCATGAAATTTGCAAATAAAATGAAACAATTCGATATGAATATTTTCTCCAAGCTGGAGGATAAAAAAGAGGAATTGCTTGCAGCGGGAAGAGAAGTGATCAACCTGTCTGTGGGCACTCCTGATTTTAGGCCGGACGACCATGTGATTGAGGCGCTCAAAGAGGCGGCGGGAATCGCGGATAACTTTAAATATTCGCTCGCAGACCTTCCGGAGCTTGTGGACGCAGTGATTGCGTGGTATGCAAGGCGTTATGGCGTTACGCTGGAGCGTGAGCAGGTGATGTCGGTCTACGGCACGCAGGAGGGAATGGCGCATGTGGCGCTGCCGCTTTGCGATCCGGGAGACCTTGTGATTGCGCCCGATCCTTGCTATCCGGTCTTTATGTTTGGACCGCGCATGGCAGAGGCGGAAATTTACTATACGCCGCTCAAAGCGGAAAACGGTTTTCTGATTGATTTTGACAGCATACCGCCGCAGGTTGCGCAACGCGCGAAGATGATCGTCGTTTCTTATCCCAATAATCCTGTAACGGCGCTTGGAACCTATGAATTTTATGAAAAGCTTGTGAAGTGGGCAAAGCAGTATGATGTTGTGGTGATTCACGACAACGCCTATTCGGAGCTTGTGATGGATGCGGAGCCCGGAATGTCTTTTCTGAAAGTGCCCGGAGCGATGGATGTGGGAATTGAATTTAACTCCCTTTCCAAGTCTTATAACCTGACGGGATTACGGATTTCGTTTGCGATGGGAAACAGTGAAATCATCCGGAATTTCCGCTGCCTGCGCTCCCAGATCGATTATGGCATTTCTTTTCCGGTGCAAAAAGCGGCGATCGCCGCCTTAAACGGGCCGCAGGAAATTCTGGAAAGAAACAGGGCGGGGTATCGTGAGCGGCGGGACGCGTTGTGCGGCGGGCTTCGAAGCATCGGCTGGAACGTTCCGGATTCGCCGGGAACCATGTTTGTTTGGGCGCCGCTTCCCAAAGGTTACGAAAAATCTTTTGATTTTGTGCTGGAGCTGATGGAAAAGACAGGCGTGATTTGCGTTCCCGGCGAAAGTTTTGGACCGGCGGGCGAAGGCTTTGTGCGGCTTGCGCTGGTGCGGGATGTGCCGACAATGGAACGGGCCGTTGATTTGATCCGTCAAAGTGGAATCATCCGGTGATATTCAGGGGCAGATTGAAAGATTCGCTATTTAAGGCCATTTTGGACACGTAAAATCTAAAATGGCTTTTTTTGAGTCTTGATAATCATAAAAATAATAAAAAATTTACAAAAAATTGGAAAATGTGACTGGTTATGAGACCGGTTTATGTTTATAATAGAACTATAAAATAATAATGGTGTATCATAATGATTAACTGTGGGATAAAAAATTATCCTGAATATTTGCAAAAATGCGGAGCAGAATCATTTGGGGGAGACTAAAATTGCCCATGGAAGCGTTTTTTGCGGATCGACAGATAGAGAAATATAACCTGACAAGATGGGTTTTGATTATATAGCCATAAATATAGCATGGCAGTTGATGACATAGGCGTTCTGCCTTGAAGTCTAAATCAAGGAAAAAATGAGAACCGCCTGACCTGAAAGAGGGAGATCCTATGAAAAAAGAAACATCAGAAAAAACGAGAATTGCAAACTCGAAGAAAAAGAAAGTTGTGGTAACGAACAAAAAACAGTTCCATAGAATTATTGGAATTGTGATTGTTGTCGTCATGCTGCTGGCAATGGTGCAGACAGGCGTATTTGCGTTTGGTTTGGATAATGCCGCGGTTCCGGAACAGACGGAGCCGGTAGCTACCCCCGCGCCGGAAGCAGCGCCCACACCGGAAGCAACGCCCACGCCGGATCCTGAACTGACATCGGAAACGCAGGCGGGCGCGACCCCCACGCCGGACATAACGCAGGGGCAGGCAGAGGCTTCCGTACCGCAAGCGACACCCTCACCGGAGCAGCGCACGATGTCTGCTCCTGCGGAAAACCAACAGGAAGCAACGGCGGTTGCGGAAGATGTCTTTGTCACGCTCATGGTGGAGGGACAGCCTTATAAGGAAAAAATACCGGTGATTGACGGTCTTATTTCCGGCGGCAACATACCTGCCGCGCCGGAGCAGAGTGCGTGGCCGGAAGGCGCAGTTGCGTTTACAGGATGGTTTGTTCAGAACGAAGATGGCACTTTTGCGAAGTTTGACCCTGCTCAGCGTATTGAAGCAAATTTAAATTTATATGCGCAGTTTACAAACGAGCAGAAGTATACAATAAGCTTCCTGGATGAAACGGGGCAGCAGCTTGATAGTTTTGAGCTGAAGGCAGGCGAGGTGATTCCGAAGACGGAGAAAACCATCGTGGCTCCGGATAAGCAGACGTTCCTGTATTGGGCGCTCAGCACTGAGTCGAATACGGAATTTGTGTTTGGCAAGGCCACGGCAGAGAGCGATATGACGTTTGTGCCTGTGTTCAGTGATTCTTTTGTTGTGGATTTTGTCGCGGAAGGTTCGGACGACATTTACGATCCGCAAATTATTGCGAAAGAAAATATTGTGACAGAGCCTACGGCTCCCGCGCGCGACGGGTATGAGTTCAAGGGATGGTCGAAAGATGGAAGTACGGTGTACAATTTTAACGATCCCGTTACGGAATCATTCACGCTTACCGCTTTGTGGGAAGGCAAAACAGTAGATTACACGGCAGTGTCCTGGATCGAGAAGCCGAATATTATCGGTACGCCTTCGTTCCCGAACGATTACACCTCCTATGCGGTTGACAAGCAGACGGCACAAGCGGGTACGTTTGTGGATATGGTGCCGGACAGCCTGAAAAAAGACATTACATTTTTTGAATACGCGGATACAAAAGGTACGACTATTGAGGGCAACGGCCTGAGCGTGGTCAATGTGCTTTATAATCGCATTGTGTATACGATGCAGTTCAGGAGTTCATATGGCAATCCGAGCTATTTGGCAGGATATACGCTGGACACCACATGGCCGGATGGAAGCAAAACAACGGTAACAAATCCGAAAGATGGCGATGTCATTTACAGTTTTCAGGCAAAATATGAGCAGGACATCAGCAACCTGTGGCCGGCACTGGGTGATAACGCAACCATCACGCTCATGCAGGGAAATACCGCTGCCACCAAGCAGCCGACTTCCTGGATTTGTTATTATCCAAACAATTCAAATGGCGGTCAGCAATCGATGCTCACAAGGCGGCTGACGCTGGCGCCGGACTTGATTCCAAGCAAATATTCTGCTATGGGGACGACGCAGCCATGGTATCTCCAATATGTCGATGAGCGAAAAATGGCGGACGTCCATTATTGGTTCACAGCACTGACGCCGGGCACGGGTGTTGATCCGGTGCCTCAGGCAAAGCCATATCAACAAACAAGTCTGATCGGCAAGAAATTTGTACAGGACGACACCCTGTCTCAGACGCTTGTAACGGATAAAAATTCGAGCATCAGGGCCAAGTCTATTCCGGGGATGACCAGTATAGGCTATACGGATGGGTATAAGACTAATCCGAATGACAACGAACGGTATGATTTTTACTATCAGCGAAATGCGGTCACGGTTAGCTATCAGACGAACACCGGCAATATGCCAACGGAAGGGACGTTGCATGGGCAGTCTATGAGTTCGCTCAGCAAGGTGCCAGATCTGAAGGTCTGGAATGGACGGACATTTGAAGGATGGTATTACGACGCCGACTTCACAAACCCGGTTGATTGGAAAACTGATACGATCTCGGCGGCTAGCTATAATGCGGTCACGAATAAATATGAGGATGTACAGACCATTACGCTGTACGCAAAATGGCAGGCGAACGATTACACAGTATCTTTCTTTGACAAGAAAGACAGCATTGGCGGATCGGCACTGGAAGCAAAACCCGCGGCAAAGGACAGCTATCTAAATCCGGATGAGCTCGCGCTTAGCATCACAGTTGGCGGACAGAAGTACGACCTTACGGCTGGTACTGCGGTTCCCGGCTACGGCGTGTTCAGCGGATGGCGCTGGGGCGGCGACGACGGAGCGGAAAGATGGTTCACGGCAAGCACGCGCATCAGCAAAGATATAAATGTCTTTGCCTACTGGAAGACGGACGGGTTTAAGGTTACCTATGACCCGGGCGAGGCAACGGGCAGCGGAGATGTTCCGGTTGACAATACCAAATACAAGCTCGACGCGACCGCGCGTATTCTTGACAGCACAGGGCTTTCTGTTCCAGGCAAGGAGTTTGCAGGCTGGAAGAGCGATGTGGACGGGCAGATTTACTATGCCGGTAACACAATGAAGGTGTCCGGAGATACGACCCTGACCGCGCAGTTTGTGGATCCCAGCTACTATGCAAAGCTGACGTTCAAGCCGGGCTATGAAGGCAGCGGTCAGAGCGACAAAGAAAATAAGGTTGTCAAAAATAAAGCGACAAGCTTGCTTGGAGCAACTGCATTTACCAGAGTAGACCATGTGTTGGTCGGATGGACAGACGGCAATGGCAAGCAATATAATGTGAATCAGAGGTTTACCCCCACGGGCGACACGGTGTTCACAGCCGTTTGGGAGGCAAGCTACACGATCAGATTTGTGGCGGGCGAAGGCGGAACGCTGACAACCGAGCCGACAGCCTATACGGATATCAAAGACAACGTTACATGGAATGTGGCGGTCAAAGCGATTCCGGAATATCAGGCAAATGACGGATATTACTTTGTGGGATGGGATAAAGAGTTCCCGCAGGGTGATTCTATCATAACGGCCAGCGCGACCTATACGGCGACGTTTGCAAAGAAGACGGCGATCACCGTACAGGCAGAGTCAAAGACATGGTCTTATGACGGCAAGGATCACTTCCTGATGGATGTGACACAGGCAACGAAAGACGCGCTTGTGCAGGGCGATACGATTACAGTATCTACGACAGATGAAAGCAAAGTGAAGAATGTTGCGGACGGAGCTGTCGACAATGTGATCAAAACCTACAATATTATGCGTGGCAACGTTGATGTAACCAATCAGTATACGGTTACAACGGCGACAGGCAAGTTACAGATTGAGGCGGCAAAGGTAACGGTTGAGGTCGGCGACGGCAACAAGACCTATGGCGATCCAGATCCCGAGAAAAAAGACATCACAGTCGATTTTGTAGGCTTCCCGGGTGAAGCCCCCAGCTACGACCTTGTCATTGGCGGTCAGAATGCAGGGGATCAGAATATTACAGTGAAGCTGCCGGAGATTGTTAAAAATGATCCGAATTATGATTTCGCGATCAATGACGGCACGCTGACCATCGCGCAGCTGCCCATCACGGTGACCGCAAACAGCGCAACAGTGCCGTATGACGGAACTGAGAAGCAGGTTAGCGGCTATACGGTCAGCATAGATCAACTGCCATATGGCGATACTCTGAGTGTTGCGCCGAACCCGTCCGCATCAGGAACGATGCCCGGCGGATATACGGCGGTGCTTGATCCGAATACGATCAGCATCACAGGCACGGACAGCTTAAGCAAGCTTGGCAACTATGTCATTACTCCGGCAAATGGAACGCTGACGATCACGCCTCCGGCAAACGGAACGCTTGCGTGGAGCATTAATGGTAATGATGCGAGTGCGCCGTACGACGGACAGCCACACACAATTGAGAATTTTGCAGGCAGCGACGCGGCTTATCAGGTCACTCTGCCCGAAGGGTTCTCAGTCGAAGGGCTTGTGGTAACAAATCCGACGGCGACCAACGTGAGCAGCGTGGAAACAGCGACGACACCTGAGCAGTACAAGCAGACGGTTGACACGGCAAACGTGAAGATTACCTATACTGACGCGCAGGGACAGGTGCAGGACGCAACCGCATGGTTTGCGCAGCCGACAGTTAAAGAGGGAACGTTGACGATTACGCCGGCAAACCTTTTGATCACGCCGGTGGTGACGCCGAATGAGCTTGCGGAAAACGGCACGGCTCCG
>CAZQDA010000086.1:5179-11599 GCA_964592155.1 uncultured Christensenella sp. | reverse complement strand
TCCGTCCTGTTTTCAAAATATTGCTGCAAGATTTTACACAGCTGCCTTAAGTCGATGGGCTTTGAAAGATGCTCATTCATACCTGCCTCAAGCGACGCGGATACGTCCTCTGAAAACGCGTTTGCCGTCATTGCAAGAATCGGAACCGTCTTCGCATCGGCATGGCGTATCTTCCGAATTTTCTTCGTTGCCTCATACCCATCCAAAATGGGCATTTGAACATCCATCAGGATTGCGTCGTATGTCTTTGGGGGGCTGTTTTGGAACAGCTCCACAGCCTCCTTGCCATTGACAGCCTGATCAATTTTGATTCCGGTGGGGCTGAGCAATTCCGTCATGATTTCCCTGTTCATTTCATTGTCTTCCACCAGCAGAATATGCTTTTGACTGAAATCAAAGCGCTCCTCCTCCTGCTGCTGCGCATAGACAATCTCCCGTTTCCTTACGGTTGAAAAAAGCACATTATAGACAGAGGACTGAAACATAGGCTTTGATAAAAACGCATTTACGCCCGCTCTTCTCGCCTCTTCTTCCACAGGTCTCCAGTCATAGGCGCAAAGGATGACAGGCAGCTCGTCCATGCTCACAGACTGTCTTAACTTTTGCGTTGTTTCGATCCCGTCCATTCCGGGCATCTTCCAGTCGATCAAGCAGACGTCAAATGGCTCGCCTTTTTCGCGTGCCGCGAGCACCATCTCCACGGCCTCGTTTCCGGAAGCCGCATTTGCGCCTTTCATCCCAATCTTTTTTAAAATCATCCGCGCATGTTCGCTTGTCTCCGAATCGTCCTCCACAATCAGCACCCTAAGATCGCACAGCTCATTATGATAGGCTTTCTTTTTGCGCTGTGACTTTGCCACTTCCAAAAAGAGTTCCACAACAAAGGTCGTGCCTTTGCCCGGCTTACTTTTTACGCTGATCGTGCCGCCCATCAGCTCAACCATGTTTTTTGTGATCGCCATTCCAAGCCCTGATCCGCCATACTTATTTGCAATATTTTCATTTTGCTCAAACGGTTCAAATACATTCTTCAGGAATGCCTGATCAATCCCGATCCCCGTATCCTTTACTGTAAAGGTCATGTGAGTTTTTCCGTTTCGCACTGCCCTCTGGCGCACAGAGAGAATAATGTCTCCGCCTTCCGGCGTGAATTTAACAGCATTGGATAATAAATTAAGCAAAATTTGATTCAGCTTCAGCGCATCGCCAATCAAAAACTCTTCGGTCACGCCCAACAGAGTCAGTTCAAAATTTTTCCCCAGCTGCCTGCATTGCGTATAGTAAAGTGCGGCGATGGAATCGATCATTTCCTTAAAATCAAATTGCCCGGGCTTTAAGGAAAATTTTCCGCTTTCAATTGCGGATATCTCAAGCACATCATTAATAATTCCCAAAAGATGCTTAGAGGAATAGGCCACTTTATAAAGGCAGTCTTCTACCCGTTCCCTGTTTTCAAGCGAATTGGATGCAATTTGCGACATACCGATAATCGTATTTAATGGTGTGCGGATTTCATGGCTCATGCGGGACAAGAATACTCTTTTCGCTTCATTTGCCTGATTCAAATTTGCAAGAGCGTCCCTTAATGCCTGTTGCGCATGCTTTGCTTCGGTAATATCTGAGATTAATACAATGCAGCGCCTGATCTCTCCCTGCGCGATCACAGGATAATTTTTTATTTTGATCCAACGCCTGCCCCTGCTTTTCGGATCTTCGATCTCCATCTCGATTTCCGCAGTGCTTTGAAGCATTTCTGCTGCAAGCATACCTTGTAAGCGCGCCGCATCTTCCTGTTTCATATAGGAAAGTAAAATGTCCCTGTGTTCTTCAAATAATTTGGGCTCAATTCCCAAAACGCGCCCTGTGTTCGGGCTCACAAATTCAATTTTTTCCTTTTCCAAATCCACGATAAAAATAACGTCGTCAATATTGTCTGAAAGCTGCGTGAAAAGATGCTCTCTGTAATAAAGCTCTCTATTTTTCCTGTTCACGGCATGTCTAAAATAAACAGAGACCAGAATGATCGCCCCTGTGAGTAATACGACAAAAACCGTATTGTTGTTTGCAAGAAAGCTTGATTCTATATTAAAGTGATTGATTGTGTTTTGCGAATAAAGGACAATTTTGGTTGCCTGATTCATGAATTGATTATATAAGGGATAAATATCATTCAAAAGGCTTTGCTCAATTCTGTCATTATTCCCAAAATTTTGCGGGTTTTCCAGCAGCGCGTTTTGCGCGCTCAATATCTGGTTTTTCAAGGCTACGAGTCTTTGCGCGTCTTCCTGCGGGCCGAGCGATTTTTCTTCAATCAGCGCTACACTGCTCTCGAGTCCGGGCGCAAGCGCATCAATTGCAGAATCCGCCTCCTCAAAATCGGTTTTTGCGGAGTACTTGATTAGCTGCTCCATGCGAATTCTCATTTGCGAAACCACATTCGTTGCATTGTTCACTTCCATTGCCACAGAATATGGATGATCCAAAATCATTTGAATGCTCTTATCCAGGCTTCCGACTCCAACAATGGAAATTATCATAAAAATAACAGCAAAAATACAGACAAGAAGTGAACCTGTTTTCTCTATCTTGCCTTGAAAACGTTCGCTTTTATCTGATGCTTTGACTGGTTTCATGCTATGCCTTGCTCCTTAAGGTTTAAGACGCACAAATCAATTCTCTTTTTGGATACGGTCACAGTATAACGTTGTTTGTTCTGTTAATCAAGCACATCATGACTTTATCGTGATAATTCGTCTATTTTAGCAAAAATTCTACTGTCTTTTCCAGCTTCATGCCGCGCGAAGCCTTCACAAGCACAGTATCCTCCCTGCAAATATATTCCGCAATGCTTTGAAGCAATTGTTCCTGCGTCTCAAAATAATGCGCGTTTGCGCCATGCTGCACGGCTCCCTCAAAAATATCTTTTGCCAGGCTGCCCACGCAAAGAGTCATGTCAATATCACGCTCTGCCGCATATTCGCCCACCTCGCGATGATATTGCTGCGCTTTTTCTCCCAATTCAAACATATCGCCCAGCACGCAAACCTTGCGTCCCTTCGCGTAAGAAAGCACGTCGATTGCCGCCTTCATCGAGCCCGGGTTGGCATTATAAACATCGTTTAGCACAGTGATGGCGTTGCCTTTTTCGATGCACATCCGCCCCGCGATGGGCACATAATCCGCAATGCCCTGCGCAATTACCGTCGGCTCCATTCCCACCGCGAGTCCCGCCGCAACCGCTGCAAGCGCGTTGTAAATCATATGCCTGCCCGGCGAAGGAACGTGAACGGCAAGCCGCTCCGTGCCAAAGCACGCCACAAAATCAGTACCTTCCAGCCCAAGCTCACAAATCTCTTGCGCATAGATGTCATTTTCCGGCGATAGTCCAAAGGCCGTTACATCGTCTCTTTTCATCCTGAGCGTCTTTAAATATTCGTCGTCCCCGTTGATAAAGACCTTTCCGCCTGCGCTCTTATATTCCAGCATCTCGCACTTTGCTTTTAAAATGCCCTCTTTTGAGCCCAGATGCTCGATATGCGCCTGTCCGATATTGGTCAAAAAACAAAAATCCGGACGCACCATCTTTGCAAGACTGCGTATTTCCCCAAAATGATTGGTGCCCATTTCAATCACCGCAATTTCATGTTCCTCCTCAAGCCGGAACAAATTTTGCGGAACGCCCGTCTGATTATTCAGGTTTCCTTCCGATTTCAGCACACAAAACCGCTTGCCCAACACACCCGCAATCATTTCCTTTGTCGTTGTTTTCCCAACGCTTCCGGTAATCGCTATCGTCCTCACATCAAAAAGGCTCTTATAAAATTCCGCAATCTCCTGATAGGCCAGGAGGGAGTCCTTCACCAGAATATACGGCTTTTGCGTCGCAAGCTCTTTTTCGCTGATGCAGCACACCGCGCCGCCGGCATAAGCCGAATCGATAAAATCATGCCCGTCAAACCGCTCGCCTTTGATCGGCACAAATAAGAAACCCTGCTCCACTTTTCTGTTGTCAATCACAACGCCCCTTACAGGCGCCGCAATCTGGGCTTTGTCTCCCAGATAGGTTCCGTTGCAGGCCGCCGCAGCCTGCCCGACTGAAAATTCCTTCATAAACTAATTCCGCCCATACTTTTCCAGCGATAGCGTAATAATCCGTCCGCACAATTCTTCATAGGAGATTCCCACCGCCGCCGCTTCCTGCGGAATCAGGCTGGTGGGCGTCATGCCCGGAAGTGTATTCATTTCCAGAAAATATAGCGCGCCTGTTTCATCCAGTATGAACTCGCCGCGCGCATAAACCTCAAGCTTTAATATCCTGCATGTTTTAAGCGCGAGCTCCTGCATCTCTTTTGTCGTTTTTTCGTCAAGCTCAGCCGGACAGATTTCCTCTGTCCATCCCGCCTGATATTTGTGCGCATAATCATAAAATCCGCCCCGCGGAATGATCTCAATCGGCGGTAATACCTGCTCTCCCAAAACGCCTACCGAAAACTCCCTGCCTTTGATAAACGCTTCGACCACCACTTCGTCTTCATAGCGAAAAGCCCCAAAAAGCGCGTCTTCCAGCTCTTTTTCATTGTTTGCAACTGCGATGCCAATGCTCGATCCGCCGCAGCAGGGCTTTACAATGCACGGAAAACCGATCTGCGCAGCCGCCTGCGCGCCGTCCCCTTTATAAAGCACACAGCCGTTTGCCATGCGCACGCCGGACTGCATCATCATTTGCCTCGTGACGCCCTTGTGCATGGCAAGCGCACTGCCAAGATAGCCCGTGCCCGTGTATTTGATGCCCAACACATCAAAAAACGCCTGAATTCTTCCATTCTCGCCATCTTCGCCATGCAGGCCCATATAGACCATGTCCGCCGCCTTGCAAACTTCTATCACATGTTTTCCAATCGTCCCAAAGCCGCTGTCTGCGCGTTGCGCTCTGACCGCTTCAATGTCCGGCTCCTTTTCTAAAACCCGTACGGTCTGCACCTCACCCTGCGCAGTGAACAGCTCCATGATGTCGGATGGGAGCTCCTCGATTCCCAAAAAAGAATCAACCAGCACTGTGCGATATCCGGATTTTCTGAGCGCGTTACATACCATTGAGCCAGATGAGAGGGATACCTCGCGTTCCGCACTGATGCCGCCCGCCAAAACAACTATATTCATAGCCAATACTAACTCCGTTCTGAATAATTTTTAGTTGATTCATTATAGCACATTCTGCCCTGCCGCGCAAAACGGCGTTGCTTTCTGATCCGCGCTTTTATTCGCTTGTTTTTGCGCAAGAATTGTTTGCACACACCGCGCAATATGTTAAAATAAAAGTGCCATTCTTTCAAAAATTCATGCATAAAATATCATAATGGAGGTCCCTTATGACAAGAAGAGATATTGTCAGAAAAGCGATCCGGTTCCAGAATCCGGAATATACCCCTCTCATGTACTATAACCCCAAATTTCTGGATAAGGCGGACGCAATTCCCGTGCCGATTGAAACCATGTTTGGCGGCGAAAACGAGCTCACCTGCGAATGGGGCTTTGAATGGGAAGCAAACGACGTGCAGTTCAAATTTGGCATCGCAAAAAAGCCCGCCATTGAAAGCTATGACGATCTTGACTCCTATATTCCCCTTGATGTGAACCGCAAAGACCGCTTCGATCCATTTTTGGAGCTCAAGAAACAGTCGCCGGACACCTATTATTTTGCTGATTTTGTATTGAGCGGTTTTACCATCGCGAGCTTTATCAGAGGGTTCGACGAGTTTTTGATGGACTTTTATCTGGCGCCGGAAAACGTCTCCCGCCTGCTTGACGTTGTATTTGGCGTGGAGGAGGAACTGATCAAAAAGTGCGCGGAGGCAGGCTTTGACGGTATTTATCTCGCTGACGACTGGGGCACTCAAAAATCGCTGATCATCAGCCCCGATCAAATCAGAGAACATTTCATCCCCCGCTATCAGCGGCAGGTCGAGCTTGCGCATTCTCTGGGAATGGATGTGATGCTTCACTCTTGCGGATATATTTTCGACATCATGGAAGACCTGATCTCCGCGGGCTTTGACGTGATCAATCCCGGGCAGGCAAACCTGAACGGCATTGAAGCACTGGGCAAAAACTTCGCGGGCAGAGTTGCGTTTGGATGTCCGGTCGGCTATCAAACCACCGCCATACAGGGTACGCCCGAAGATATGGAAAATGAAATCAAGGACTATTTGCGTTATCTGAACACAGATAAAGGCGGTTTTATCGGCTTTGTCAATTCACCGGGCGCGCTTGTTGTGCTGGGCGCATCCAAAGAAAACGAGGAAGCCATGCAAAAAACCTTTGAATCGCTGTGCGGCTGCCGTTCCTGATCTTTTCTATCCGTTTGCAATATAAAAGGAGAAGCGCTCTTTGCTAAGACGCTTCTCCTTTTTAAATTCGTAT
>CAZQDA010000086.1:0-5079 GCA_964592155.1 uncultured Christensenella sp. | reverse complement strand
CTATTTATTCATGCTTTCTAAAAATCTTATAAATGCGTTTTGCCCTTCCGCCGTACGCTTAAAGACGCCCGCGTCTTCCAGCACGCGCATAAACACATAGCCAACCTCTTCGCGCAGGATTTCTTCCATTTCCGCTTTTTCCCTTTTCCCGCGCCTCTTAAGAATTTCTTCCGCCCAGTCGGCATGCAGATTCGTGCGCTCGTCCGCATATAAATCCGCACCTGCGGCCATCCTATTAGCAAGCAGGGAAAGCTCCTCTTTTAAACGCGCGGGCAGCACCGCAAGTCCCATCACCTCGATCAGCCCGATATTCTCTTTTTTGATGTGATGCAGCTGCGCATGGGGATGATAGACGCCCATCGGATGCTCGCTCGTGGTAATGTTGTTGCGCAAAACAAGGTCGAGCTCCAGTTCTCCGCCCGACATTCGCGCAATCGGCGTAACCGTATTATGCGGCTGCCCCTCTGTTTCTGCTAAAATAAATGCCTCTTCGTCCGTATAGCCCCGCCATGCGTCCAAAATCTTATCCGCAAGCTCCACCAGCCTGCCGCTGTCTTGGCCGCGCAGCCGCACGACCGACATCGGCCATTTCACAATGCCCGCCTCAATTTCCTCATATCCGTCAAATACGAATTTCCGCTCAATTTCCGCTATTTCCATGGCAAACCTATAATGCCCGCCCTGAAAATGGTCATGCGTCAAAATCGAGCCGCCCACAATCGGCAGGTCAGCGTTTGAGCCGATAAAATAATGCGGAAACATCTGCACAAAGTCTGTCAGCCTGCGGAAAGTTCCCGCATCGATCTTCATGGGCGTATGCTCTGCATTGAGTACGATGCAGTGTTCGTCATAATAAACGTAGGGCGAATACTGGAAATACCACGGCTTTGCATCCAGCGTAAGCGGAATCATCCGGTGATTTTGCCGCGCGGGATGGTTCAGCCGTCCGGCATAGCCCTCGTTTTCCGGACAAAGCAGGCACTTGGGGTATCCGCTCTGCGCCATTTCAAGCGCCGCCGCAATCGCCTTCGGGTCTTTTTCCGGCTTGGATAAATTGATTGTGATGTCAAGGTCGCCATACTCCGTATGCGATTTCCAGCGAACGTCCTTTTTGATGCGGTAAGTCCTGATGTAATCCGTATCCTGACTGAGCTGATAAAAATAGTCTGTCGCCGCCTGCGGATTTTGTTTGTAAAGCGCAAAGAACTTGTCGATCACCTCGTGCGGACGGGGCGTCAAAATCCCCATCAGCTTCGTATCAAACAGGTCGCGGTAAACCGTACCGTCATGCTCGATCAATCCCTTTTCCACCGCGAAATCAAGCAACCCCTTGAGAATCGCCTCCAAATCCATCTGCCCTTCCACGGCTTGCGGCTCTGAATATTCCGCCAGATTAAGCGCTTCCAAAAGTCCGTTTGTCGCCCAAATCCGGTCACATTCTTCGATCAGCCCACGCTGCACGCCATAGTCCACAAGTCTCTTGATATATTCGTCAACCATACTGTTTGCACCCTCATTGATTGGTTTCATAGCCGTTGGGATGGCTTTTGTGCCACTTCCACGCAGAAGCGATAATTTCCTCCAGAGATTCATGCTCCGGTTTCCATCCCAAAACCTCCCTCGCTTTGTCGCTGGACGCGATGAGCTGCGCGGGATCTCCCGCGCGCCGAGGCGCGATCACTGCGGGGATTGCGTCGTCCGTCACCTTGCGGGCTGTTTCAACCACTTCATTTACCGTGAATCCCACGCCATTTCCGAGGTTGAAAATATCGCTCTGCCTGCCGCCGCGCAGATAGTTCACCGCCAAAATGTGCGCCTGAGCAAGGTCTGTCACGTGAATATAATCGCGCACGCACGTGCCGTCTTTGGTGGGATAATCGTCGCCAAACACGCTGATCGATTCCCGTTTTTTATTAGGCACCTGCAAAATCAGCGGAATCAGATGGGATTCCGGATTATGGTCTTCCCCGATCGTTGCGCTTTTATGCGCGCCGCACGCGTTAAAGTAGCGCAGCGAAACGAATTTGATTCCATAGGCAACGTCCGCCCAATGGAACAATTTTTCCATCGCAAGCTTTGTTTCACCATAAGGGTTCGTGGGTTGTGTGCGATCCGTTTCCAGAATGGGCACGCGTTCCGGCTCGCCATAGGTCGCCGCCGTGGAGGAAAACACAATTTTCTTCACACCGTTCCTGTGCATGGCATCCACAAGCGCGATTGCTCCGCCGACGTTATTGTCGTAATACTTCACCGGATTTGTAACGCTTTCGCCCACCAGAGAATAGGCCGCAAAATGGATCACCGCATCGATTTTCTCCTTTTGAAATACGCTGTCCATAAATTCGCCGTCACGCAGATCGCCCTCATAAAAACGCGCCTTTGGATGCACTGCCTCTTTATGCCCTGTGGCAAGATTATCGACGATGACCACATCTTCTCCCGCTCCAATGAGCTCATATACCGTATGCGAGCCAATGTAGCCCGCTCCGCCTAACACCAATACCGCCATTTTTGTTTCCCTCCTGTTTTACAGAATTTCCAGTCCGCCCGTGTGACGGATGAAGAGCACATGGCAGCGTCCCTTTCCGAGCGCCGCATCCATCTTTTCCTGAAATCCTTGCACCATATCTGCAGGCACAAATGCCTGCACTGTTCCCGCAAAGCCGCCGCCGTGTACGCGAAACGCGCCGCGACCATCCAAAAATTCTTCACACAGCGCAAGCGTGACCGCAAGCTCCTGATGTCGGTCTGCGCCCGGAACGCTGACATTTTGCAAATACATAAAGGACGAACGCCCAGACTGATTCACAAGCGCAAGAAAATCCTCAAACCTGCTTTCCTTAAGCGCCGCCGCTTCCTGCACCGCCCAATCGTTGTCATGATAAAAATGGAACGCGCGCAGCACCGCGCGGTCTCCCAGCTTTTCCCTGAGCTTCGGAAGCTCCCTTAAAAAATCTCCTTTGGATACTTCGCGCAAAAGACGCTTGCCAAAATACCCTGCGACCTCCTCCATTTCGCTGCGGATCGCGGCATAAGCAGGCGTGAGCCCTGCGTGATCCGCGCCGGAATCCACAATGCACAGGGCATGACCCTGAAAATCTGCGTCGATCTTTTCCACAACCGGATTCTCTTTGTCTTTGAAATCAATGGCAATAACCCCGCCCGAGATGGAAGCCGCCTGATCCATCAGCCCGCACGGCTTCCTAAAGTAGACATTTTCGGCATACTGGCCGATTTTGGCGATTTCAATGGGAGCGACCTCTCCGCCGCAAAACAAATAGTTCATAGTGACGCCCAGCCACATTTCATAGGCCGCGGAAGAGGAAAGCCCCGAGCCGGAAAGCACATCCGACGACACATACGCGTCAAAACCGCGAATTTCATAGCCGCGCTTTTTAAGCTGTGCCGCCACGCCGCGAATGAGCTCGCCCGTATTTCCTTCGTTTTCCGGATGCACCTCAAGATCGGAAAGGTCTACCTTGCACAGATCATAGCCTTCCGAAAGCACCCTGATTTCATTCGTACCATTTTCCGCCGCCGCGCCCAATGCGTCCACATCCACGCTGGCCGCAAGCACACAGCCATTTTGATGGTCGGTATGATTGCCGCCGATTTCCGTCCTGCCGGGCGTAGAGAACATACCGACTTCTTCCGGCGTTCCAAACAGTTCGGAAAATTTTTCGAGAATCCCAAGATACCGCTCCCGCGCCTTATTTGGATCAGAGTAGAGCTCTGAAAAGCGGTCGTCCATCCGACCGCTTTTCAGCATTGTTACCGCTTCATTCCATCCTGTCATAGTTTATACCTCTATTTAAAATTTTTGATCTCCATAGATTGCCGCATTTCACATTGCAGCCGACAATTTTATGATAGAATATTTTGCAGGGAGAGTCAAGCGGCGGGCCGCCGTATTTCACGCACAACAAAAGCGTCTTTTGCTATGATCTTGCCATGCAAAAGACGCTTTGCTGATTGAAAAATGTTATTTAATCCACAATGGCAATCGCACGCACGGGCGAGCCGTCGCGCTCCTTAATTTTCAAGGGCAGTGCCATAAACGTAAACTCGCCGTCCGGAAGTTCTTCCATGTTCGCAAGCCCTTCCACAATAAGAGTTCCGTTTCCAAGCATTTTTTCGTGGACATATTTCCAGTCTTTTCCGTTGGGCGTAGGCATATCCATTCCCACAAGCCCCACCTTTTTTTGCACGAACCAGTCCGCAAGCTCGCGGCTTACAAAGGGAAAGTCTTTAAAAAACGCATCTTGGGGGAACACCTTATCCCAGCCGGTGTGCAAAAGTACGCACAGCCCTGCCTCTATCTGAGCTTCATATGGCTCAAGATCGGCGACTGTGATCGCCTCTTTTGGCTTTTTGGCCGTAAGATTCACCTTGACCGCGCGCACAATGCAGCGCTGCAGGCTGATTTTGTCAATGGTCTCGCCCTCATAAAAGAAATGGCGCGGTGCATCGAAATGCGTACCCTGATGCGTGGACATGATCACCCTTGACAGGTTATACCCCAGCGTGTCGAGGTTGCAATGCCATGAAATAGACAGTTTCGGGTCCATCGGCATAGTGGGCGCGCCGTCGTATAGCTCCGCCGTTAAATCAATATAGTGTGGCATCTTATTGTCTCCCTTCGGAACACTGTATCAGACCTAAAAATGGTCAGACTGGATGGAAATTCCGCAAGCCGAGGAAGCAGAAATTGCGAAAGACGAGATTGAACTTAAGGTTCATCGAGATTTTTGCAATTTTGCTGACGACGGAAGTTGCCATACGATATGGCAACGATTGCGGGATTTCGGACTGTCTCTAAAACTCAGTCGCTGCCTGCAAAATTTGAGCCCTTCCCAAGGCCTTCCGGCCCAAGGCTCAAATAGCCGCCCTCCACAAACAGGTCTGTCGCCGTGATTCCACTTGCGTCGTCGCTTAAGAGGAATACCGTCGCGGACGCAATCTCTTCCGGCTTTTCCAGACGCTGCAGCATATGGTAATCTCCCCACAGCTCTTCCGCTACATCTTTATTGCCATCCGGCGCGGCTTTTTTCACTTCGTCCGTCCACACCCATCCGGGGC
>CAZQDA010000085.1:0-11828 GCA_964592155.1 uncultured Christensenella sp. | reverse complement strand
TTTGACGAATCAACGTGCAGGGTGATACCATAAAGAAAAAATAAAGGAGAGCGGGCATGGAATTTGAACTCAAAAAATGGGAAACAGCCTATATCGGCGATGTGGCAGAATATGCGAACAATCCAAATATTGCGAAAAATTTGCGAAATGCGTTTGTGTATCCTTATACCGCAAAGGATGCGGAGGACTATATTTTTTCCATGATGCAAGCCGGAGAGGAAAAGCAGTGCGCCCGCGCCATTGTGGCAGGGGACAGGGTAGTGGGAAGCATTGGCATTTTTTTGAAAGACGATGTATACGAAAAAAGCGCGGAGCTTGGCTATTGGCTGGCAGAGCCGTTTTGGGGACAGGGAATCATGAGCACGGCCATCCGGCGCATCTGCCGCTATGCCTTTGAGCAGTATGACATTGTTCGCATTTTTGCGGAGCCGTTTGCGTTGAATGCGGGTTCGCGGCGCGCGCTCGAAAAGGCGGGCTTTTCTCTGGAGGGTGTCCTGAAAAACAGCGTCTATAAGAACGGGCAGGTGCTTGACTCGTGTATTTACGCGCTGCTGCGGGAAGATGCGTGCCCACTGTAGCGGGATTGGAGAAAAGCGCGCGCATCAAGTAAAAATTTGCGGGATATAGAAAAAAAATAACGAGACACGTAAAAATGTCACCACGAGAATCGGTTGAAAGTTGCGTTTGCAAATGTTAGACTTTGCCCATATAAAAGGGGTGGAGGATCATTTCATGACAAGCAAAGAACGTGTTAACATGGCATTTGATCACAAAGAGGCGGACCGCGTTCCGGTTTCAGAGCTTTATATCAATTCGCCCGTTGCCTCGCAGATACTGGGACGGACAGCGTATACCGGATGGAGCGGATATATCCGCTGCGAGGTGATGAGCAATCTGCTGATGCAGGGCAGGGGCGAGGAATTTTATATGCAGGAGGTCATTGACCTTGTCGAGCTTTACCGGAAGCTGGAGCTAGATACCATTTTGATTGAACGCCCACCGCTTAAAAATCCGCAGATTCCTGTCGCGCTGGGGGAAACGACGTGGAAATTTGAGGATGCGCAAACAGGTTTATGGAGCGTCAATCATTATGACAGGGCAACGGACCTCTTTCATACCGCGGATTCCAACTTCCATCGCGGTGGACTGGAAGAATTGAAACGATATGTCGAGCTGCTGGAAAAAGACCCCGTCGATCTCGATACATGGTCGTGGAAGCAGGCGGAATATATTATGGAGCAGTGCGGAAAGGACAAGTTTGTCATGGCGGTGGTGGAAATTGATTTCCCACCCATGAGCATGGGGGCGATCGGAGGGCTTTTCTTAGAAGCGCTGGCATTCGAACCGGAATTGTGCGAACGATATCTGGATTACAGGGTGAGGAAAGGACTCAAATTCATAGAAAAATATGCTGAAATGGGCGTTGATTGCATTTTTGACGGGGAAGACCTTGCGGGGAACAACGGGCCGATGATTTCGCCGCAAATGTATCTGCAATTATATGCGTCAAGGTTTCGGAAGCTCAGTGAGGCGGCGCATGCAAGGGGAATGCGTTATTTACGCCATACAGACGGAAATATCATGCAGTTTGCGGATGAGTTTTTATTGCAGTCCGGCTTTGACGGCTACCAGTCGGTCGATCCGAGCGCGGGCATGGATGGCGCATTGGTAAAAAAATTATACGGAGATCAAGTCACGCTGATGGGAAATGTGGATTGCGGACAAGTGCTGCATTTGGGAACGGAAGAAGATGTAGTGCGCGAAACCAGAAAAGTGATCAGGGAATTATCGCCCGGAGGCGGACACATCCTTTCTTCCAGCAATACCATTCACAGCCAGGTGCCCATGCGCAACTTTATGGCAATGCTGGAAACAGCGAGAAAATATGGAAGTTATCCGCTCAAGGATGAAGCATAAGCTAGAAGAAAATCAGGTCAGATGTAATATTCCTGAATCCTAAGGGGAAAGGCGTTTCATCGGTAACGGTGAGGCGTCTTTTTGTTATAATAATATACATTGCGGGGCAAATTCGCGCTGTGCTATAATAGCAGAAGAAAAGAGGCGCGTAAAAAATGACGCAGCAAGTGATTCACACATTGGAACCGGTCTATGACAGCGACTCCAGAATCTTGATTTTGGGAACGCTGCCCTCTGTAAAGTCGCGCGAAACGGGCTTTTATTATGGAAATCCGCGCAACCGGTTTTATGAGGTGTTGAGCAGACTTTTGAAATGCAATACGCCGCAAACCATAGCGCAGAAAAAGGAAATGCTGCTTGCGCACGGCATTGCCCTATTCGATGTCCTGCATTCGTGCGACATCAGGGGCAGCGCGGATAGCTCGATCAAAAATCCTGTACCAAACGATTTTTCAGGGATTTTTAAAACGGCGCAAATAAGCATGGTGTTTGCAAACGGAAAAAAGGCGTACGAATTATATCAAAAATATTGTTTTATGACAACGGGGCGGGAGTGTATTCCTTTGCCGTCCACAAGCCCCGCGAATGCGGCGGCTTCCATGCCCCGATTACTTGAGGCATGGAAGCAGATTTTGGCGTTTGTCAAATAATCTAGGAAATGGAGTGTTAAGTCATGAGAAAAAAAACAGCGGTCATTTTCCGCAGCGCATGCAAAAATGCGATTTTGATGGCAGGGAAAGAGAAACAGGCCTGTTATGTACATTGCGCCAGGCGGCAGGGAGGAACGAAATGAGTCTTTCGGCTGCGATTGCACTTTTTTTTGCCGTTGCGGTAGCCTATATTCTGATTGTGGATATTTTTACGATTTTGTTCCGCATGACGGGCATGACGGAGGAAAAGGCAAAATTTCAGGTCATTTCTCTGCTGACCAACAGTGGCTTTACGACAAAGGAAAGCGAGCTTGTGGTTTCCAAGCTTTTGCGCCGGAGGCTTGCGCGCACGGTGATGCTGTTTGGATATATTTTTTCCGTGACGATTATTACGGTGTTTGTCAATGTGGTGATGACCCTGCCGCGGGCGGTACAGGATGATTTGTGGACGCTGACCGTGATTCTGGCAATTTTATTTGTTGTTTTTATGATTGTAAAACGCATGCCGGGTGTGCGCGAACGGTTCAATAATTTCATCGAACGGTTGGGGCAAAAACTCATGTTCCGCGGCAATGTAAATGCAATCAGCGTCATGGAAGAATATGCAAAAGGCGTCATTGCAGGGATTCAGGTGGATGTCGTTCCGGAGCTGATCGCAGGCAAAACGCTGGGCGAAGCCGGCATGACAAGCGGCCATGGAATCCATATTATTATCATCAAGCGCGGCAATGAAATTCTCGACTACATCACGAAAGACACGACGGTTGAAAAGGGAGACCACTTGGTGTTGTTTGGACGGCTGACGAACATCATGGAGGTGTTTTCTGTGACGAAGGACGGGCAGGCGTCGGAAGACGTCGAGAAGAAGATCGAGGAAAGTTAGTTGCTCCGGCAAAAATTGTGCGCCGTATATACGCGGATTTAAATTACAAAGTTTTATCGCAATTTGTCTTAAACGTTCTTAATGAAGTTAAATCACTGCAATCATAGAAAAACGCCGCCTGCGTGTGCAGACGGCGTTTGTTTTCCGATTGACCGGTTTTAATTCAATTCGGCAAGAATCAGGCCGCCCATTTCCGAAGTGGAAACGAATTTGCCGCCCGCCGCAATATCCGCAGTGCGCGCGCCTTTGGCAATCACTGCCTTCACAGCAGCCTCGATGGCCTGCGCTTCGCGCTCCAGATCAAAGGAATAGCGCAGCATCATCGCACACGAGAGGATCATGGCAATGGGGTTTGCCTTGCCCTGTCCGGCAATGTCCGGCGCGCTTCCATGGATGGGCTCATACATGCCGAGCTTGGTGGAGCCAAGGCTTGCGGAAGGAAGCATCCCGATGGAGCCGGTAATCATGCTCGCTTCGTCCGTCAAAATATCTCCGAATAAATTGCCCGTTACCACGACGTCAAACTGGCGGGGATTGCGCACCAGCTGCATGGCGGCATTGTCCACATACATGTGCGAAAGCTCCACATCAGGATAATCTTTCGCAACGCGTATCACCGTGTTGCGCCACAAACGCGATGTGGAAAGAACGTTCGCCTTATCCACGCTGGTCACTTTTTTGTTACGCTTGCGCGCGGACTCAAACGCAAGGCGCGTAATGCGCTCCACTTCATAATCATGGTAATTCATGATGTCCTGCGAGTAGGTGACGTCGTCGCCGCTCTTTTCGCCAAAATATACGTCGCCTGTCAGCTCGCGCAGGATGAGGATGTCGAGGTTGTCGCCCACGATTTCATCTTTTAAAGGGCAGGCGGATTTCAATTCGCTGTAAATGATGGCAGGGCGCAGGTTTGCGAACAGACCAAGCTCGCCGCGCAGACGCAGCAGGCCTTTTTCCGGACGCTTGTCCACGGGAAGGTTATCCCATTTTTCACCGCCTACCGCCGCGAGCAGAACAGCGTCGCTGTTGCGGCAGATTTCCAGTTGGGAATCCGGCAGCGGCTCGCCGTGCTTGTCGATCGCCACGCCGCCTGCATCCGCGTCATTAAAATGAAATGTATGCCCATATAGCTCGCCGATGCGGTTTAAGACGCGCACCGCCTCAGCTGAGACCTCAGGGCCAATCCCGTCTCCGGGAATTCTTGCAATTGTAAATTCCATAAGAACCACCTTTCCGATATCAATACAAAAATTTAGTGCCCTCTCATTATATAATAAAAAGAGGTTGGACAAAAGGGGGGGAAAGAAATAAAATAGGATAAGACAGAACTTTAATGAGGGGTAAGGTATGAAAACAGGAATGTCTACGGCCTGCTTTTTTTGCAAGCTGTATAATGAAGACGCCGTGCGGGAAATTGCCAGGCTCGGCGTGAAGGAGATCGAAATTTTTTTCTCAGCCAGAATGGAATATCAAAAAGCGTTTACAGATGAAATCAAGCGTATTTGCGACGGGGAGGGCATACGGGTGCGCTCGGTGCATTCTTTGTGTACGCAGTTTGAGCCACAGTTGTTTTCCGATCACGGGCGGCAGTTTGAAGAGGCGCTTTGCGTCTACCATGAGGTGCTGGACGCGGCTGCAAATCTTGGAGCGGAAGTTTATGTGTTCCATGGCGCAATGTATTTAAAACGTGCGAAAACGTTCCGCCTTGATTACGAGTGGGTGGGAGAGAGAATCAGTCTGCTTGCGGAGCAGGCAAAAGAAAATCAAGTGAAGCTTGCTTATGAAAACGTGCATTGGTGCTGGTATCACGAGCCGGGATTTGCAAAGGAGCTGCTGAGATACACAAGCAGCGATAACCTTTATTTTACGCTGGACATCAAGCAGGCGGCACAGTCCGGCCACGACGTGTTTGCCTATATGGATGATATGGGAGACCGCCTTGCGCATGTGCATGTATGCGACTTTAAAAAGGATCCGCAAAAAGGGATCATCCCCTGCCTTCCCTTTGCAGGGGAGATGGACTGGCAGGGGATGAAAGAGCGTCTTGCGCAAATGAACTTTGACGGAATGATGATGCTGGAGGTCTATCCGGCGGATTATTCGTCGTATGACGAGCTTCTGGAAAATTATGGAAAGGTGGAAGCGTTTTTCAGGTAAGCGGCTGTGCCGCCTGCTGTGCAAACGCCTCGTGTTGCGCCGCGTTTTCTCTTTTCAAACGGTCTAGCAGCTTGCGCAGGACGGGGATTGCCGAAATCGCAACGCAAATTGCGCATTCAATGCCCACAACCGCGCCGTTATAGCCAAGGGAATAGAGCCATGCCGGCACTCCCTCGGGCGCATACATGCCAAAGAAAATCCAGCCGGAAAGAAACTGGCAAATAAATCTGGCGCCGCAGCCGTAAATGATGCCCGGAAGAATGCTCTTTCTTGCAAGACCCGCAAGCGCGAGAAGCGAAAACGACAGGAAATAGTCGAGGATCACCTGCATGGGGGCAACGAAAAAGGGTTCCTGGATCATTTGAAGAACGCCGTAGCACAGGCCTGCGAGAAATCCCTTTTTCAATCCGTAGATATAGGCGAAGGCGAGCATGGGCAGCATGCTTGCGGGAGTGATCGATCCGCCGTTGGGCATAGAAAAAATTTTGATAAAGCTCAGCAGGAACGACGCGCCGATGCACAGCGCCGCAGTGGTCAGCTCTTTGGTGGTCCATTGCGATTTTTTTGTGATCGTTTTGCCACCCGACGTCTTTTTGCGGTACAGGAAATAACCGATAAGCCCCGCGGCAATGATGACGCTTACGATGATGATTGCAGGCAGGGTGAGTGTGGAAAAATCTTCAAACATAAAGAAAAACTCCTTTGCGTGTCATAAAGTGTAAAAGGTACACTGCAAAAAAGGAAAACTCCCGCAAAATGCAGGAGTTAAAATTTGTTTGTGACAAATATTGCTTCCCGCGCACGCATTACCGTGTCCGGTTCGAAGGGTTTCATTTCTCAGCCGTAGCTCCCCTAGCAGTGTATTTACTTTTATGCTATGATAGTAGCACCAAATAAAATGAAAAGTCAAGGTGTTTTCTATGAAAAAAAGCTTTTACGCCTATTTATCGCGCTTAAAACACATTAAGCGCTGGGGGCTGATGCGCAATAATATGGAGGAAGATGTCGCGGAGCATTCCTTTACGGTGACGCTCATTGCCCATGCCCTGTGTGTGATCAAAAACACATATTTTGGCGGGACTGTGAGTGAAAAAGATGTGCTTGCCGCGGCGCTTTATCATGAGGCGGGCGAGGTGATCACAGGCGATCTGCCCACGCCCATCAAATATTTTGATGAAGACATCACGCAATCCTATAAAAAAATTGAACGACACGCGGAAGAGACGCTCGTATCCATGCTGCCGGAGGAGATGAGACCCGCGATTGCGCCTTATGTACTGCAAGAGGAAGACGAAGAGGTAAAGCTGCTTGTGAAAGCGGCGGACAGGCTGAGTGCGTATATCAAGTGCATGGAAGAACTGAACGCCGGTAATAAAGAGTTTGCAAAGGCTTGCGCGCGCACGGAAGAAGCGGTTCGCGGGATGCGGCTTGCGGAGGTTACATATTTTATGGAGCATTTTTTGCCGGGCTATGCCCTGACGCTGGACGAGCTGAACTGACACAGAAAACCATTGACAGAAACCGTATAAAATGATATGATAATACCTGCGTAAAAATGAATCATGCAAAAAGCCATAGACTCAGGAGCGTTTCGCTTAAACTTTCCAATCCTGACGAGGTTGATTTTTTAAGAACTTTATTGCTCTTATTAGGTCTTCATGGCTTTGATAAGAGCATTTTTTATTTTCAATCAGGACGCATCTGGGAGGTGAAATGATTTGAAAGAAGCAAAATTGCAAGCAAAACAGGCAGCGGTTGCCGATGTGGTTGACAAGATGAAACGTGCGCAAAGCATCATCATTCTGGATTACAGAGGTCTTACGGTTGCAGAGGTTTCAGACCTGAGAACAAAGTTTCGTGAAGCGGGCGTGGAATATAAAGTAATCAAAAATAACATGCTAAAGCGCGCTGCCGACGAACTGAAAATCGAAGGCATGGACGATTACTTCAAAGGCCCGACAGCAGTTGCGTTTGGCTATGAAGATCCGGTTGCTCCGGCAAAGATCCTGTGCAAGTTCGTAAAGGACGCGAAGAAAACAGAGATCAAAGGCGGTATTCTGGACGGAAAAGCAATGAATGCCGCAGGCATCGAAAGCCTTTCCAAGCTCCCGTCCAAGGAAGAGCTTATTGCAAAGATGCTGGGCAGCATGAATGCGCCGATTACAAACTTCGCAATGGCACTCACGGCGATTCCAAGAGGTCTTGCATGCGCGCTAAAAGCGGTGGCAGACCAGAAGCAGGCGTAAGCAGGCTTCAAAGTACAAAAGAAAAAAACGCGGCATAAGAGCCGCAGAATGAATTTAGTAAAAATTTGGAGGATAATTAATCATGGATAACAAACAGATTCTTGATGCAATCAAAGAAATGAACGTTCTTGAGCTTTCTGAGCTCGTAAAGGAAATTGAAGAAACATTTGGCGTAAGCGCTGCCGCTCCGGTTGCGGTTGCTGCTGCTCCTGCTGCTGGCGGCGAAGCTGCTGCTGCAGAAGAGAAAACAGAATTCGACGTAGTTCTGAAAGCTGCCGGCGCAGAAAAGATCAAAGTAATCAAGGCAGTAAGAGAAGCAACAGGCCTTGGTCTCAAAGAAGCAAAAGAGCTGGTTGACGGCGCTCCTTCCACAGTGAAAGAAGCAATGGGCAAAGACGACGCAGAAAAGCTTGCTGCTGCTTTGAAAGAAGCTGGCGCAGACGTAGAACTGAAATAGTTTTTCGCACAAATAAAAACGCAGCCGTGTGCTGCGTTTTTTTTGTGTAAAAAACTGCGATTGGAAAATGACATGCAATGATTGACAAAATACGTCTTTTGCGGGAAAATTAGCGAAGATTCACGAAGAATAATTTATTTTGATGTTTTGGAAATATGGTTTACGGTTTCATGGAAAGTGTATATTAAAATTAGTTTTAATATACAGGTAAAATAACGCGAAATATTGGGACGGGATCATTCAGATCGTTCGTGACCAGGGAGAAGAATTGATATGGATGACTTATTAGAGCAGGCGCGCATCAAAAGTCAGGAATTTTATAGGAAAGCGGCATACGCGGCGATAGAATCCATGAGGAATCATTCGGAATTTGCGCTGAGCGTGGCTCAAACGATTGAATGCAACCTAAAGAGTCTTGTGTTTTGCGAAAATGACGAAGAGAGAAATAATATTGTGGGAGCGGCGCGCCAGGTAAGCAAAGCTGCGGATGCAGCCGCGCAAGCGGCGCGTGAAGCGGCAGAGGCGGCATTGCTCGTCGTATCGGCGGATCTTAAGAATCATAGTTGCAAGGCTAGTCCACTTAGAAAATAAGAAATGTGAGGGAATAGACAATGGCTACAAAAACAATCAAGTCAACCAAAGCAGTGAAAAATGTCAAAGAGGCGGGCGAAAAAGCTGCCAAGACCGTAAAAGAAGTAAGCGAAAAAGCTGCCAAGACGGCAAAGAAAACCGGTGAAAAAGCGGCAAAGGCGGCGGGGGAAGTAACGCAGGCAATGGGCGAAGCGGCAGCAAAGGCAGCAGTGAAGGCAAAAGAGGGGATTGTTGCGTTTGGCAGCTCTGTTGCCAGTAAATCCAAAGAGATTATGGAGGTTGCAAAGCTGAACACGCAAAAATCGGCCAAGCAAAAGGAACTTGAGGAAGCCTATAAGCAGCTTGGCGAGATGGCATACACAAAGGGCCGCCTGCGTGGGGATATGGCAGAAGAGGGCAAGAAGATCAAGCAGCTTTATACAGACCTGCAGCAAATCGAAGTGGCAATCAACTGCGCGCAGTCCACAAAAGAATGTAAAAATTGCGGACAGCGCAATCATGTGGGCGACAATTATTGCTCTAATTGCGGAACCAAGCAGTGAGGCAAAAAGTGACGCAGGAAAAGGATAAATGGTCAAACAAAAAAAATCGCCTGCCGGAGGATTATTTGTCGCCGGAGGATTTTTTGAAGGTAAAAGCCGGTCTTAAGAGCGCGTGGCGCAAGCTGGGATGGATTCATCTGCGCATGACAAACGATCTGGATGTGAAGAGCAAATCTCCGCTTACCAAAATTGAAATTCACAGACGGCTTGAAGAGGTCAAACAGGAATTGCTTAAAATAGACGAAGCTTACTTAAAAGAAGAGTAACGGTAAGAAAGCAGAAAATCCCTGCCGCAAATACGGTCAGGGATTTTTTCATTGTTCATTAAAAGTTAACCAAATCTTAACCGTTTGTATGTTAGGCTCAGATATAATGAAACGGTATAATCTGGAAAGGATGACAAAATGAAACTGTTGATTATTGAGGATGAGGAAGATTTGCTTACCGCCCTAAAAGCCGGATTTCAGAAGAAGGGTTATGTTATCGATGCGGCCTTGGACGGCACGCAAGGGCTGGAGCTTGCGTTTGTCAATCAGTATGACTTGATTTTGCTTGACCTGAACCTGCCCGGAATAGACGGGCTGGAAATTTTGCGGGAAATACGGAAAAATGACTTAAAGCAAAAAATTTTAATTCTTTCGGCGCGCAGCGATTATGGGCAGCGCATTGAAGGGCTGGATTTGGGAGCGAATGATTATCTGGTGAAGCCGTTTGATTTTGGCGAGCTTGAAGCGCGTGTGCGCAGTCTGCTGCGCCGTAGTTTTACGCAAAATAATACGGTGCTGTCCTTTGATAGGTTTTATCTGGACACTTGCGCGCATTCTTTATATACGGATCAGGACGAAGGCATCGACCTCACGCCAAAGGAATATTCCATACTGGAATATTTGCTTCTCAACCGCGGAAAAGCGGTGAGCACAGAAGAGATCATAGAGCATGTATGGGTTTCGGACGACAGCCTGTTTTCCAACGCGATCAAGGTGCATATGAGTTCGCTGCGAAAAAAACTGGGAGCCTACACGGATCAGGAATTGATCACCAATATGCGTGGAGCTGGCTACTGCATTCCTCATGCGGTTCAGAATATCGCAACAAAATTGAGGAGGAATAAGGTGTGAGAAAATTGTCGATACGTCTTAGGCTGACGCTGTATATTGTTTTACTGCTCATTGGGATATGTGCAATTTTAACCCTGATTTCAGTATATAACGCCAATCAGTTCTTTGTCGCCCCTTATTTGTCGTCCTTTGCGGTAGCGGGTGATGCTGACGCTTCAATTGCCGTCGAGGCGGCCGAACTTGACGCACAGGAAGTTGACGGAACGATGGCGATGGCGATAACTACACCTGCCTTTGTGATGGCGTCGGGCATTTCATTCAATGAATCCAGCATCTGGGCCATGGCCGCCGTGATCGGGGGCGGTGGTTTGCTGGCTTATTTTTTGCTGGGGCGTGCCTTGAGACCGCTGGGAAAACTAAGCGGCGAAATCAGCGCGGTCACGGAAAACGAGCTGTCTCAGCGTCTGGGTGGCTTTGACGCAAGAGACGAGATCAGTAGCCTTGCGGATTCGTTTAACATCATGCTCGGGCGCATTGACAAAGCGTTCTCCGATCAGAAGCGATTTTCTTCAGATGCGGCGCATGAACTGAAAACGCCGCTTGCGGCAATCAAAACAAACATTGATGTGTTGCGGCTGGAGGACCATCCCACGACTGAGCAATATGAGCAAACGATAAACGTTGTGGGCAAGCAGACGCAGCGCATGATCCGTCTGGTGGATGATTTATTTCGTATGTCTTCCCAGCGCAATTACGGTTTTGACGACGAGGTGCAGTTTGATGAAATGTTCCGCGACATCATTGCACAGCTTGCGCCGCGCATAGAGGAGAAAAAACTTTCGGTGCAGCTAAAGGAGAGCGGCTTTAAGACGATGGCAAACAGCGTGATGCTGATGCGCGCATTTTCGAATCTGGTCGAAAATGCGGTCAAATATAATGTGGAAGGCGGGAGCCTCGGGCTTTCGGCGCGCGCCGATAAAAACCACTACATTTTTACTGTGCAGGATACTGGAATCGGTATTCCGAAAGAAAAGCAACCACATATCTTTAAGCCGTTTTACAGGGGGGATGATTCGCGCTCGCGCAAAGCGGGCGGCGCTGGGCTGGGGCTTGCCATCGCAAAAGATATCATAGAGCGCCATGGCGGCGCTATAAGCGTTGCCTCCGGCGCAAGCGACGGCACGGTTTTCACGGTGACGCTTCCAGTGATTCCCGTCCGTTCCTGAAACACAAAAGGCACACCCTGCCAAATGAATGCGCAGGGTGTTTTTTGTGCGGGGCTTTAGCCTGTTGAGCACGGAAACGTGCGAAACGAAAACCCACCCGC